>JAFQJA010000002.1 GCA_017397315.1 Clostridia bacterium
ATATGGAATCCACAGCCCTTTCCGAGGAGCTGATAAAGGACTACCGCAAGGAGACCGGATGCACGCTGCTGCTGGTTACCCACAGCCTGCGCCAGGCAAGGCGGCTGGGCGACGAGGCCATATTCCTCCACGGCGGAGAAATATGGGAACAGGGGCCTGTGGAAAAGGTGCTTTTCTCTCCCGAAAGGGAAGAAACCGCAAAGTTCCTTGATTTTTACGGGGTGTAGGCTGCAATATAATAATGCTTGTATAATGGACGGAATTTGCAAAACAGTTAACAGGCATGGCGGGTTTATCTGCTGTGCCTGTCCTTGTAAAGTATGGTTTTGTTTAGTAGTATGTATGTAAATAGACCGATAAATTAGAATTTGTAGGTATGTGTGTTATGGATGTAATTACTCATTATGATTTATTAGTGGATGAAAATAACGACCCTTTTCGTGACCCGCCTCCACTACAAGAATATATGAACGGATGGGATGGAGAACTATTTTTAGAATCATTAGAACTTTCCAATAATAAAAATGTTCTTGAAATTGGTATAGGAACAGGAAGAATTGCTGTAAAGGTTGCTCCATACTGTATGAAATTAACAGGAATAGATATTTCGCCCAAGACCATAGAACGAGCAAGAGAAAACCTAAAAGATTATTCTAACATTTGCTTTGTTTGTGGTGATTTTAACGAATACGGTTTTGTTGAAACCTTTGATGTAATTTACTCATCGCTTACAATGATGCATTTTAAGGATAAAAAACAAGTCATATTAAAAGTTGCCGCATTGTTAAATGATGGTGGTATTTTTTGTTTATCTATTGACAAAAATCAAAGCGAGTACATTGATATGGGAACTCGCAAAGTTAAAATATACCCTGATACACCTGACAACATTATTTCTCTTATAGATGCATCGTCTATGAATGTTGCAAATGTTTTTGAAACAGACAATGCATATATCATTGTTAGCAACAAATAATCAAACAAATTCCAATTTGAATAGCACAATTTTTTAAGATATTATTGTCTGTTCATAAAGTACCATAAAACGCTCTAAAACCGTTGAAAACAAAGGGTTTTCCGCAAACAACTCATTTCATCCCACTATACGGTGTTACACCGTTTTACCCTTGTCCCGAAAGATTATAAGGGCAAAACCAAGGGCAAGAATCATCAAAATCTTATGTTTTAGATTTGGGAAACGAACTGTTGCAATGTGAATTTACAAATGAATTGAGGAATCATCGTGAAGAGATCCAAATTATTTGCAATCACATTGCAGTCGAAAACCAGACTTATTTTCTTTTTCGTCCTGGCAGCATACAATCTGCTGTTGGGCATATATCTGAAAGACTTTTTTGTACTTTCACCAATGCTGGTGACATTGTATTTGCTATCAGCACTGCCGACCTTATTTTTCGTCCTGAAAATACGGTCAACACCTATGCGGGTGGTCGTGCTGATTGTCCTATTTTTCGTCATGGTAATGAGTATTGTTAGCGCTCTTTCCTGCCGCAGGCTTCTGCCGATGTTGACGTTTGTGGTAACGGCTATCGAAATGATG
>JAFQJA010000003.1 GCA_017397315.1 Clostridia bacterium
AATTATATAACCAATGGTGTAGTGTTGTTAGATGGGAAAAAACAACTCGTCCATTCTTACGTTCTAGAGAGTTCTTATGGCAAGAAGGACATACCGTGCATGAAACAGCTGAAGAAGCACGTGAAGAGACAATCAGAATGCTTAATGTTTATGCTTCCTTCTGTGAAAACTATTTAGCTATTCCTGTTGTAAAGGGCAGAAAAACTGATAAAGAAAAATTTGCAGGTGCTGAAGCCACATACACCATTGAAAGCTTAATGCACAGCGGTATCGCTCTACAAACAGGTACATCACACAATTTCGGCGATGGATTTGCAAAAGCTTTTGGTATTCAGTTTACTGACAAAGATAATCAATTAAAATATGTTCATCAGACATCCTGGGGTATGACTACACGCCTGATTGGTGCAGTTATCATGGTTCACGGCGACGACAACGGTTTGGTTTTACCACCAAGAATTGCGCCTACACAGCTTATGATTATCCCCATTGCACAGCACAAAGAAGGCGTGCTCGAGAAAGCAAATGAACTTTATGAAAGACTCAAAGGAACAGTGAGAGTTAAAGTCGATGACACAGACAAAAGTCCTGGTTTTAAATTCAGCGAACAAGAAATGCGCGGTATTCCACTCCGAATTGAAATCGGACCTAAAGATATTGAAAATAACCAGTGCATTTTGGCGCGTCGTGATAATGGCGAAAAGATTACCATTTCCCTTGACCAATTAGAAACTGTTGTTCCAAAAATACTTGACGATATTCAAACTTCTATGCTTGAAAAAGCAAGAACTCACAGAGATGAACGCACATTTGTTGCAACAACCATGGAAGAATTTGCTAAACAGTTAAATGATAATCCTGGATTTGTCAAAGCTATGTGGTGCGGAGATGAAGCTTGTGAGATAAAAATCAAAGAAGAAACAGGCGCAACATCCCGCTGTATTCCTTTTGAACAAGAACAAATTTCAGATACTTGTATTTGCTGTGGCAAAAAGGCAAGCAAAATGGTATATTGGGGTAAAGCATATTAAAACAAAAAGCAGAAGAGCTTCTCTTCTGCTTTTTAATTTCCATTATAATAATTTAATATTCCTAAATAAATCGATAATGCTACCTTTTGCTGATATTCAGGTGTATTTAAAAGCTTTGTTTCATCAGGATTTGATAAAAATCCACATTCAACTATTATTGATGGTAAAGATAAATTTTGAAACTGAAGCTTTGATTTATCTATTTTCATTTCTACTCTTTTATTATCTTTGTTAAGCTCATTTTTAAGTGAATTCTGCACACTTGATGCTAGTGTTTTACTTTCGCCAAAATTTGTTTCATAAAATACTTGCGCACCGCTATATTTCGACTCTGTAAACTTATTTAAGTGAATACTTATCATCATATCTCCACCAGATGAGTTTGCAATCTCACGGCGTTTAAGCAGGTCCTCGCGTTTTTTCTGCTTTACAGAAGAATTATTGTTTGTATGTAAAGAAACATCTTCAGTTCTGGTCATTACAACTTTGGCGCCACCTTGTGCAAGATAACTTTCTAAATATTTTGCAATATTTAAATTTATATCTTTTTCAACTACACCGTCAATACTGCTCGCACCGCCGTCAAGGCCCCCGTGGCCTGCATCAACAACAATTATTTTCTCTTTAACAGGGAGTGATGCCAACACGCTCTTTTTTTGATTTGATAAGCCTATCATTAAACATATAAGCGATATTAAAAAAACAACAAACAAAATCTTATATCTTGAATTAAATTTTATTACCATAAAAAATCCCCCTGTTCATAATATGACAGGGAGATTTATATTTATTCATTTATATCATTAACTGTTTTACATTCTCTTAAGCCAAGAACATAGCTTATTCCACATACAATTGACGGAAAAATGCAAAGTAGTAAATAGAACCACAAATAAATATTATCAGAGTTTGGAAAGAAACTTAAGAATGGCAAAAAGAAAAATCTAAAAATTACATTCATATAAACATATATCGACACATTATCAAGCCATATAGATACCGTAAACCACTTATACGCATAATAAAATGTCATTAAAACAACCAAATATATAAGTGATATTGCATGAGCTTTAAGCCCTGATTTTACACCAAGCAAGTAATCTATCATTGTCCTGTCGCCGTTAACATTATAAAAATTCTTTCTAGCTTCAATCAAACATTCAGAATAAAGCAAAAAAATGTATCCTACAACCATAAACCCTGAAAAAATATAACCATTTACCGGTTTTTCAATATGCAGAAAACCGCCAAAAAAGAATGTGAAAATTGCAGAAACTAATAGCATAATTAAATGGCATTTAAAAATCTTTTTTGAAAATTGAGATATAAGTTTTTTATTTTCCATAGGCTTTTCTCCTTATAAATTTTACTAAAAAGCATCACAGCTTTTGCTGTGATGCTTTTATTTAAATTTTAATTAGTATGTAAGTTCAATTGGTAAGAAGTTTTCATCCAATACATACAATTTTACAGAACGAACTGTAGGGTCATTTGTAGCATCTGCATCAATCAATTTAGCGGGTTCAGCACCTGTAACTGTAAATGTCACATCAGGTGGATTCTGTCCAGCTGAAACTGTTCTCGATGTAACAGGGATTATTTTTGTCATTCTGTTGTTTTTATATTCAACAACCAAAACATTAACAGTCTTTGTACCTGTCATGAATGGAGGTGCCTGAACAGAAATGGATGCTGGTGCATTAGGAGTAATAATACCATTTGAGTCTGTAGGCACAGAAGCAGTTGCTGTGATTGCACCAAGCTCATATTCAACACTATCTGATGAGTTTACTGCCTCGCCAACTTTAGCTTTCACTGTAATTGTGTTTTTACCATCAACAACACCAGTATTTATTGTATATGTTGTTACACTACTATCAAATGTAGCAACTAATTTGTTATTTAAATAGAGCTCAAATTCTACATTTTCAAGTTCATTTACATAAGATGTTGGGAAAATAGTTACTTCTAAAACTTTTGGAGAAACTTCTTCAACATGAAGACCTGTACCATCGTCTAGGAACACTTTCTCAACTTTATGTCTGGTCGCATATTTTTCAAATGCTTCAGCTGATGAGAAATTTAAAGCAATAAAGCTACCAAAGCCTGCAGCTATATCTTCCTGTGTTTCCGGCACTCCGTCAGGGAAAACTTCATCTTTGGAAACAAATGTTACCATATCTAAACGATATCCATTTACTTGTGTTAATGTAACTATTTTTTCGCCTGCTGTTACATTTACAGCTTCATCGCAGTAGGAAACACCTGTTGTACCAAACAAGAAAACATTCCCGCCTTTTTTTACTGTCTCGCCAGCAACAGAAACATTAATACCTCTGCTAGCATCACCATTATCTGAACCATGTACAAAAACATAATAATCGCCTGTTGCCGGGAAATAGAGTGGAACTTCTACAGTATCATTGTTAGATCCGTACCAATATTTTGCTTTAAACCAAAGTGACGATGTGTTCCCTCCATCAGTTGTAAATGCAGCCCACTTTTTCTGTGCCTTTGCAGCTGCAACAGCATCTTTCTGTGCTTGTGACTGCTGGTCGCCTGCATTTGTAAATTGATGTTGTACAAAAATGCCTTTTTCCTCCAGATATGCAGGGTAAATTGCTTCAGGAGCAGGTGCTGTCGGAAGTGAATTCATTGTAATAACATCTACTGAAACATTATTTGTTCTGGTTGCAGCTTCGCCTTTTTTATTTTCGTTAAATGATACTGCTAAATTGTATTTTTTAGCAGGAGTTAAACCCGTTACAGTTATAACATCGTCTGTAATTGAAGATGTTACCAATGCACCGTCAGCTGTAACAACAGAATTTGAAAATTCATAATCTGATGCTGGAGAAAATGCACCTGTTACTTTAAATGTTGCAGTTGTATCTGTTGCACTTACGAATGTTGCTGTTGGAGTTTTTACTGTGTAGAAAGAGTTTTCCAAAATACAGATGTCTTCTTCACATTCTACACCATCCATTGTTGTAACGACTTTTATATCATATTCTGTGCCAGCTGTTAAGCCTGTAAATGAATATGAGTTTACAGCAACATTATCAGCAACTTTTTCGCCATCTAAATACACATTATATGCATAAGCACCCTGACCATAGTACTGAGCAGCTGTCCATGACACATCGATTTTTGTGTCTGCATTCTGGTCATTTACTGCTGTTGCATTTGAAATTACACCATCAGAGAAGAATGGAACATTAGGATATTTAGTCATAACAGACAGTGTTTGAGCAGTACCTTTCTGAGACAAATAATCAATAGGTGTTACTTTAACCTGATATGTATGCTGTTCTTCTAAACCTGTAAATGTAATTTCAGTTTGAGTTGAAGGATAGATTGCAGGTTCAATACCTACTGTTTCATCTAAAAATTCAACATAATAGAATGCTCTGGTTTCATTTATACCAGGAAGTGTTATTGTTGCAGTTGTTTCTGTACCTTCAGAAAGCTGAACAACATTTCCGCTTAATGCAGGAGCTGTAGTATCAACTCTCTGGAGTGCAGTCATACTTGCACGGTTAGCTGCAAGGAAGTTTGCATCATTAGCCTTAACACCATATGCAATAATCGGGAAAATTTTGGACCAGTCAAATGCCACTTTATCAGTCAAAATTACACCCGGCACGCCACTTCCGATTGAAAGATAAACTTCAATAGTATGATAACCTTCTGTCAATGTGAATGTCGGTCCCCATTCAAGCCATGAGCATGTGTACCAGTCAACAGCATTTGTAGCATCAATCAAACCGGCGTCATGAAGTGCTTTGCCTTTGTACAACAAGCCCATAGTTTCGTATGATGTTCCCGAAATACCATTTGTATAGCTTACAGGATTGCCATCAATAGACATTCTGAAATAATGCTTTGTATTATCTCCTACGCTCCAGTCAGTCAATCCAGGGGTGTTAAGACGATTGGAACCACTTGTTGAGCCATCTTTTGTTGCAGCACCAACATAACCAAATCTCTGATACATGATCTGGTATTCCTTTTCTTCAGGAACATAAATTTGTGCTGTACGGACACCTTGTTTAGCACCGCTGTTAGACTTAAGTGTATCCAAGCCAGCAACCCATGGGTTATCAGTCTGTCTTGCAATATCGCCAGAATTTTCTCCAGCTGTAAAGTTTGATGTTGATAAAGAGTCAATCAACACATATGTATTAGAGTTCTTGATTTCATTTACCGCTGTTTGGTCTGCAGTAAAGGTTTTAAAATCATCCGAAGAAAAATTATAGTTTGCAATAGTTGCAGGCAACTTAACAGTTGTGCCAGCAATTATGGAACTAAGTGCAGATGTGTTGAAATTAGTTTTTGCAGTTGATGCCGCAAGTGTTGCACTTAATTCTTCAGATGTTGAATTTAATTCAGCTGTTGCTTCTTCTGCTATTGCAGCAAAAGGAACTAATGTGCAAAGCATAGCAATAGCTAAAATTAAGCTTAATGTTTTTTTAAACATCAATATCACTCCTTTTTTGTTTTTGCATATTATTGTGCTATGATAACTGCATTATACACTATTTTCGTCAAAAAAGACATGTGTTTATATTAGTTTTGACGAAATGTTTTAGCATATAATCACAATTTATTTTAACACAAAAAACCTTATTTGTAAACAAAAAAACAGAAAATTTAAAAAAATTTAAAAAAAGACTTGCATTTTATGAAAAAAGGTTGTATAATGTTTATGCTAAATACGATTTTGGAGGTGAGTTCATTGCCAAATATTAAATCTGCTAAGAAAAGATGCAAGGTTATCGAAACAAAAACATTGCAAAATCAGATGATCAAAACCAATTTGAAAACTACAATTAAAAAGTTTGAAGCTGCTGTTGAAGCTGGTGACCAGACACAGTGTCAGGCTCTTTATAGATTAACAGTTAAGAAACTGGACCAAGCAGTTGCTAAAGGAATTCTCAAAAAGAATACTGCTTCCAGAAAGAAGTCGCAGATGACTTTGAAATTCAATACGATTGGTGCTTAAATGAAAAATTTAAGTTAAAAGACGGGCATATTTGCCCGTCTTTTTATTTTGATGTTTTTAAAAGTATTTCTCCCAATATAAGCGAAAGACCTGAAAAACCGTCCGCTCCCCTTTTCATTTCCATGTCAAGCGCTGTACAACGCTTTAATATATTCTCCAAAAACTTTACATCAACTTTTTTCAAGTAACCTGTATTCTTTTTGGCTTGTATGGGGCGCAGCCTTAATTTATCCGATATTGCCGGCACAGACATTCCTTCTCTTTGAAGATATGCGTGTTCAAGCAGAGTTCTGATTGTTCCCATAATAGATGCGTTAATATAGATAGAGCTTTCGTTTTCTGCCTTAAATTCTTCTAAAAGTCTGAATGATTGCTCTGAATTACCACCAAAAACAGCGTCTAACAAATAATAAATTTTAGCGTCTACACTTTTTATTACAATTCTTTCTACCGCATCTGCTGTTACAATTCCACTATCTACGCAGTATGATGAAAGTTTATCAAGTTCACTGATTAAGGTTGTCATATCTATCCCTGCAAATTCAATCAAAAGCGCAGATGTATCTCTGTCTATTTTAACATTTTTTGTTGATGCAACCTTCATAATCCACTTAATTACTTCTGCAGGCTTTTGATGTTCAAAGGTACACACCGTTGACTTTTCAGTAAGCAATTTATAAATTTTTGAGTTTTTATTTATAGTTCTTGTTACAAATAAAAGCTCTGTAAACGACGGAACATCCTCTAAAAGCGCCGTAATCATTTCAACATCTTCCGGCTTAAGCTCAGATGATAAATCTTGTCCTTTTACAACAACCATTTTCTTTTGAGACATTAATGGCATACTTTCAATTGCTTCCTGCAAACCTGTAATGTTTTCTGCATCAAGCACAACATAATCGAATGTGTCGTCACAGCCAACTACATCTTTTAAAGCTTTGGAATAATAGTTTGTAAGGTATACTTCTTCCCCTGAAAAGAAATAAATATGGTCTATATTTTTATTCTTTAAGGCTGTTTTTAATTTTTCCATTTATCATTCCTCCACAATGTATCCACAGTATATACTCTGTTATTACAGGTTATCTTAACAGTGCCATTTAAATCTGTTCTGTATATTTTATCTGTGTAATTTTCTATTTTATCTATAGTTTCCTGCTTGGGAAAACCATACATATTATTAAACCCTAAACTTATTACTGCAATTTCCGGTGTATTATTTTTAAGGAATTCTTGTGTCGTTCCATTCTTAGAACCATGATGTGATACTTTTAAAATATCTGTATCGCAATTTCTGATAGAGGCATCCTCTTCTATATCTCCGGGAAGAAGCAGTGATACATCTTTATTTTCCACCTTTAGCACAGCAGAAGAATTGTTATCTCCGTCTGCAAATGTATTGGAGGGCGGATTTAATACTGAAATTTTAAGATCAGTAAAGCTGACAGTATCTCCCTCGGACAGGTAAATTAAAGTAATATCGTTACTTTTCGCATACTCAATCAGGTCGTACTGCCACTGACCTATATCCTTTGTGTCAGGAATATACACAACATTAGTTTTAACATCTTCAAGCACCTTTATCAATCCGCCTGAATGGTCGTCATTAAAATGTGATATAAATACTCCGTCAAGACTGAATATAGCGTTTCGATTGAGATAATCTACAATCTCACTATCTGCCATTGTGTCAGTGGCGCAATCCACCAAAAATTTATTTCCGTCAGGCGTTTCTACTAAAGTACAGTCTGCCTGCCCTACATTCAAAAATGTTAAAGTTGTGTTTTTGGGTGGAATAAGCTCTGTTAGCGAAGAAATAATTACACAAACTGCTGTAACAAACATAATTGCTACAGGAATTTTCTTGTCTTTAAAAAGAGAATTCAGTAATGCTGTTCCGCTAAATATAAATAAGCCAATTATAACAAAGACATTTATTGGAATATGTATTACCTGTCCCGGAATATTTGCGCATATCTCTGCCCATTTTATAAAAACATTCAGTATGAATTTACTTAATATCAAAATTGTCGTACTCGAAATAAGCAATGATAATGTACATAATACATATATTATTGGCATCAGCAAGCCAACAAGCAAATTACTTATAACAGACATTGTGGTCAACTGGCCAAAGCTTAACACCAAAAAAGGCAAAGTGCCTATTTGAGCAGACAAGCTAACGCTGATACAGTCCTTGAAATAATCAGGTACGCTTTCAGGAAAAAGACTTTTTAGAGAGTTGTACAAAAGTATTATGCCAAGCGAAGCAGAAAATGATAATACAAATCCTGTGTCATATATGCAATTCGGATTAAATGCAAAAAGTAAAAGCGCGGCAGCAGACAAACTTGTCAAACCATCTGCTTCTGCATATATCAAATCGCCGATGTATAGTATCAAAAGCATTGTTGCTGCTCTGACTACAGACGCAGGCAATCCTGTGACAAATGCAAAACCAATTACAACTAAAGCTAAAATTGGTATTTTTATTATGCGCGGAGCCTTACGAAGAAGCATACCAAGCAGCATTGTAATCATAGTAAGATGAAGTCCTGATACCGCCAAAACATGCGATAATCCACTGTTGCGGAAATTCTTCTCTGTTTCGTCACTTAAATCAGATTTATCTCCAAGCAAAACACCCTTAAGTACACTTGCACATTCAGGGGAAAAAGCCGTATCAATCTTTTTACACAAAATATAATTTGTATGCACTGCTAATCTGAACAAATTAAGTGGCAAATCATTTGTTTGTAAGATGTCCTTTCCGTTGGCAGAACCTTGAAAATAGATGTTTCTGCCAGTCAGATATTTTCTGTAATCAAAGCTTCCAAAGTTCATTTTAGTACCGGGCAAACGCACAGAAAGATTTTCTAAATATAGTTCTTGGTTTACTTTTATATCGGGTGCGTCGTACATGTAAATTATCATCTTCTCATTTTCATATTCAGGCAGAGACGCTGTAAACTTTGTGTACTTATCTGTTTTAACAGGTACGGAATCGACATTTACGGTACAACTGATTGTAGAGTCCAATGCAGGATATAACGCACTCTTTTCAGCAGTTTTTGTACACAACGAAGAGATTGCACCCGATGCAATACCTAATATTATAGTTAGCGCAACCAATCTCTTTGCAACACAAAAATGAATAATTCCTGCTATAAATAAGATTGAGAAAATCAAAGCAAAAAGTATCGGATTTTTAGGAAGAATAGCTCCAATCAAGAGAGAAAGCGTAAAGTTAAGCAATACTCTGTTCAACGAATTCTCCCCTTTCAAAAAAATAGAACTCTTTCGAGTTCTATTTTATCACATATTTAATTCAAATTCAACTATTTTACAATTCTTCTTGCACCGGCATATCGCTCAGCATAATATCCGCTGTCTAAATCCGTAATAATAACTCCTGTTGAACTTGTGCTTGCGTGTACCATTTTGTTGTTACCAATATAAATTCCTACATGACCGATATAAGAAGTACCCCTATTATTAAACAGCACTATGTCGCCTGGTTGTAAATTTGCTCTGTCAACCGCTATGCCATTATTTATCTGGTCAGCAGCAACACGATTTAAGGTGTATCCTAACTGTCTAAACACATACGATGTGAATCCTGAACAGTCAAAAGCATTAGGTCCTGACGCGCCATATACATAAGCCTTGCCGACATGTTTTAAAGCTTCATCAACTACTGCCTGACCTGAACTTGATACTAATGAAGTTGCAACTGCTTCGGTTGTAAAATAATCTTTTGAGATGTATCCAACATGACCATTTGCAGATACCTTGTACCAACCTTCTTCTTCTCCGTAAACAACTAATGTTGCTCCTTGAGGAACAGATGTTATAACCTTTGAAGTTATTGACGCTCCTTCTCTAATGTTTACAACATCTCCCTTAACCAATCCTCTGCTGTTTTCAATAGAAATTGGAGATACTGTAAAATAAGCACCGCAAATCCATGCAATTTTATCATTGTATGCAATCTGAAACCATCCGTTTTCTGATGCAAGTGCAGGAAATGTTACTCCTGAATTTGCTCTTCCTATAATTTGCGAGTCTGTGCTCGCACCTGTTCTAACATTTACACTATTGCCTGTAACTTTGCCAATGCCGATATATTCTACCGCCATTGCCGGTATCGCTGTTAACATTGAAGTCGTTAAAACCAAAGATGCTATTGCTCGCTTAACAGTTGAGCCGTTTATATGCATAAATTAACACGCCTTTCTTGTTTTTATAACACAAATAAATTATAATACATTTTTACAAATTTGTCAATAGTTTTATTACATTTTTTAAAATTTTTTGTAACATTTTTTTAACAAATTACCCTTTCTCCCCTTTATTTAAGGCTTATAAGTAAATTTAAATAAAAAATAAAAACAAGGCAAAACGCCTTGTTTTTTTTAATTATTATTCGTATTCTAACGCATCTTCTAACCAAACATACCCAACATCTAGCGCATCAAACAAACCTTCTTTTTTGCTTTGACGGATAATGCGTTCTGCGCTTTTCAGTTTGGAATTATTTGTTGTAAGCTGAACTGTTACTTTAGTGGCAATCTCTGTGTCTCCATGAGGTTTTGTCTCTTCTTCTACTATTTTTACAATGTATTTGTCGTCAATAAATCCATAATACATTGTGTTTCCTCTGCGTACAACAGGTTTTCCTTTGTACATAAGTTCGTCAAGCTTTTGTTCCTTTTTTGCCGTAGCCATATTTTCACCTCTATCGATTGATATTCTGGTCTCTGCCGGGACCTACACCTATCATAGAAATCTTAACATCACAAAGCTGTTCAATTCTTTCTACATAGCGTTTTGCATTTTCGGGTAATTTATCATATTCACGAATTCCTGTTACATCTTCATTAAATCCAGGCATTTCTTCATATACAGGTTTGCAAAGTGCGAGTTCTTCCAATGATGCTGGAAATTCTGTTATGATTTCACCATTCTTCTTGTAGCCTGTGCATATTTTCAATGTTTCTAATCCAGACATTGTATCAAGCTTATTCAAAACCAAAGATGTCAATCCGCTTGTACGAACAGAGAATTTCAAAATAACAGCGTCAAGCCAGCCACATCTTCTGGGTCTGCCTGTTGTTGTACCGTATTCATTTCCTTTTTCGCGAATAGTATCTCCTATTTCATCGAAAAGCTCTGTCGGGAAAGGTCCCTTACCCACTCTTGTAGTATACGCCTTTGCGATACCAATACATTCATCAATCATTGTAGGTCCAATGCCTGCACCAATACATACACCGCCTGAAATAGGATATGAACTTGTAACATAAGGATAAGTTCCAATAGATAAATCAAGCAATGTACCCTGTGCACCTTCAAACAATACATCTTTACCTGCTTTAATTGCATCATATACAAGGCAAGTTGTATCTTCTACATATTTTCTTAATCTGTCAGCATAACCTAAATATTCTTTGATAAAGCTATCATCTAAAGCTTTACCACCATATATTAAGGTAATGATTTTGTTTTTGAGTTCTAAATTTCGAAGTGATTTCTGAGTAAACAAGTTGCTATCCATCAAATCACAAATTCTAATACCTGAACGCTCTGATTTATCCATGTAGCAAGGTCCTATACCTCTTTTTGTAGTACCTATATCAGTTTTACCACGAGCTGCTTCGGATAAACCATCCAATTCAATATGATAAGGCATTATAACATGAGCTCTTGGGTCAATTTTTAAATTATCAGTTGTAACACCTCTTGCTTCTAAAGAATCAATTTCTTCCAATATAACTTTAGGGTCAATTACTACACCTGGTCCTATAACACAAACGGTTTCAGGGTTTAAAATACCTGAAGGAATCAAATGAAGTTTATACACTTGTCCGTCTGCTTCAACAGTATGTCCCGCGTTGTTACCACCCTGTGAACGAACAACAACATCGGATTTTTGTGCATAAATATCAATAGTTTTGCCTTTTCCTTCATCTCCCCATTGAGAACCGATTATAACTCTGGATGCCATATTACACCATTCCTTTCTTAAACATATTATATCATACCACACATTTATAAATATTGCAAGCTATTTCACTTAATTTTTAATATAAACAAAACGGAGGCGTCTGCCTCCGTTTATTAAATATCATTCAATTATCTTTTTACATATATGCCATACAAAATCTTAACAGCTTCTGCACGAGTAGCACTTGCACCAGGATCAAATGCGCCTGTATCTCTGCCAGAGATGATGCCTGCCTGTTTTAAGCTCAATACATCATCAACTGCCCAATCAGCAATTTGCTGCTGGTCTGTAAATTTAGCATCTGTTGATACTATACTCAAACTCATAGCTTTTGCACGAACTGCACGCATTGTCATAACGCAAATTTCCTGTCTTGTAATCAAAGCATTTGGAGCAAATGTGTTTGCGTCCATACCCTTAACAATTCCACTTTTAGCACCAGATGCAACATAAGCATAGAACCAATCATTTTCAGAAACATCGCTGAAGTTTGCTTTTGCTTGTTTATCAACCATGTTAAGTTCTAAGAGTAAAATTTTCAAGAATTCAGCTCTTGTAATGCTTTCGCCGGGTGCGAATGTATCAGCAGTTCTACCATTGATAAAGCCGTTTTGATAAAGTGCCTGTAATGGTTCTAATAACCACCAGTATTCCTGAGCGTTAATATCTTTAAATACATTTTCAACTGAAATAACAGGAACCGGAGAAGGAGTGTAACCACCACCGCCTGTAATAGTTGTTTGTCCATTATTCTGCTGAGTAGTTTTTGTTGCTTCGGTTACAGCAGATGAGAACTTTTGGGCTATATCAGCCACACTTGTAAATGTACCAAATCCGCCTGACAAGAAATTTGTCATAAATTTAGTCTGTTTACCTGCTTGTGCAATAACATCAGACAATTTTGTATAAGATGTAGGTGCATTTTCATTTGCAGGCTCTAAATAATATCTAATATCAGTGTCCTGAAGCAAAGTAAAAATAAGTGTGTTGTAGTTTGGTGTAGATGAATCAATAGCATTAAACAAACCTACAATTGCAGCTTTATCAATATCACTTGCAAATGTTGCAGCCGCATAATCAACAGGAGGGTTTTCACCTTTTATATTATTAATCGCATCTGTAACATATTCCATAGAATAATCATAAGTATTTGAAATCAAGTATTTGTTTACAACTTCAGCTGCAGGTGTTACCGCCGCTTTTTCCCAAACTTCAACATCAGCAAATGTCTTAACTGGGGTTGTTAATTGTGAGTCGAAGTGAGCAATTTCAGCTGTATGGTCAGCGCTTCCGCTATAATAATATACTGCAGTTGCAGGAACAGCTAAATCATCGCTTAAATACTGAACAGTATATTTTTCAGCCGGATCGCCTGATGCCATTGCTACAGTAAATGTAAGCTTACCATTAGCTGCAGTGATGGTGTCATAATAAAACATTGATTCAGACTCACAGGAAATCTTTACATTTACAGAGCCTTCAGCATCTGAACCATCAGCATTGAAATAAGGTGCTTCAATAGTGTAAGTCACCATACTGTTATCGGTGGCATAAGAGATTTTTGCGGTTCCAACATATTTTGTACCTGCCGCAGCAGTCATCATCGGAACCAAAGACATAATCATTGCCACTACTAACGCAACAGCAAGGATTCTGCTTCTTTTTGTGATAGACATCATTTTAAATCCACTCTCCTTAATTATGTATATTTCTTGAGTTTCGACTTTTTTAAAGACTAAAACTATCTCATGTTATAGTTAATTATAACACATTTCCTTAAAAAAACCATGTGTTTATATTAGATTTAGAAAGTTTTTTATATAGTGTTGACAATTTTTTTACTTTATTGTAACATAATATGTACATATTGTAAAGTATTTCTTGGAGATGAACTAAAGATATGAAATTATTCATTATAAACTTATTTAACAGTGCAGTTTATGTTTGCTTTATCGGTCTTGTTGCAGGATTTTTGTTTGCAATGCTTCCTAAACATACATTTAAACGATTTAAATTGCTTTTTAAAATCAGAAAATTCGAACAAGACGGTATGTTCTACAATAAATATCTAAAGATAAATCTTTGGAAGGACAAGCTCCCCCAGTTCAGCGAGTTGACAAGATTTGGATTCAAAAAAGCTTCATTAAACAATATTTCGAATGAATATCTTGAAATTTTCAAGGCAGAAACAATGCGCGCCGAATTAACTCATTTGTTTTTAATAATTTTGTCTCCATTCTATGTTTTCGTGAAACCTGACATTTTGCAGTGGACCACATTTATAGGATGTGCTTTGGGAAACATACCATTTATAATGATACAAAGATATAACAGAGCCCGCATTATAAAGCTTCAATCAAGACTAAACAACGCAAAACATTGTTGATTTCTTTTGTGAGATTTTATTAGATATCATTAGATTTAAGGAGATTTTGCGAGATATACGCTTATTTTATAAAAAATTTATCAAAAGCGCTTGACAAAAATGTTTAAGTGTTGTAGAATACTAAAGGTCAAATGATTTAGAAATATTTTAAGGAGGATTTTTCTATGCGTACTTATATGGCAAAAGCAAGTGAAATAAACAGAAAATGGTACATCATAGATGCTGAAGGCAAACCTTTGGGTCGTGTTGCTGCTCAGGCTGCTGCAATCTTAAGAGGTAAACACCTTCCAACATTTACACCACATGCTGATTGTGGCGACCATGTTATTATTGTAAACGCTGCAAAAGCTATCTTGACAGGTAACAAAGCAGACCAGAAAGTTTACTACCGTCACACAGGCTGGATTGGCGGATTAAAAGAAACCAGCTACAAAGAATCAATGAAAAAGTTCCCTACTCGTGCAATGATGACTGCAGTTAAAGGTATGCTTCCAAGCAACACTTTAGGTGCAAACGCATTAAAGAGATTGAGAGTTTATGCTGGTGCAGAACATGAAAACCAGGCTCAAAATCCTGAAGTATGGACAAGAGAAATTAAATAAGGAGGTAATAGCAGATGGCAAACGAAAAAGGACTTTATGGTACCGGTAGAAGAAAGAAATCTGTTGCCAGAGTAAGACTGTTACCTGGCAAAGGCGAAATCACAATCAATAAAAAGTCTATTGATGAATATTTCGGTCTTGAAACACTTAAGATGATTGTTAAACAACCATTAGTTGCAACAAACACATTAAACAAATTTGATGTTATTGTAAATGTTGCAGGCGGTGGTTTTACAGGTCAGGCTGGTGCAATCCGTCACGGTGTTGCAAGAGCACTTTTAGATGCTGACGAATCTTTCAGAGCAATCCTTAAAGCTGAAGGCTTCTTAACAAGAGACCCAAGAATGAAGGAAAGAAAGAAATACGGCTTAAAAGCTGCAAGAAGAGCTCCGCAGTTCAGCAAACGATAATTTATTTTCGATTATCAAAATCCCACAACTTTTGTTGTGGGATTTATTTTTTGTAAACGAAAAAATGCTCGTTATTTTAAAAATATGCACTCTAAAAGCATCTAACTTTTGGAGTGCATATCAAATTTACTGATGATGTTTTTTATTGAATTGTAACTGTAACTCTTTTCCCCCTGATTTTTAAGTTTTCAAGCTTTGGAAGAACATCTTGTGCAAACAATGTCGGGATATCTGCTTTAGTTTCTGTTTCTCCAACAGAAATTCTTCCTATTACCTCTCCAGGCAATCCGCCTGTGCGAGCAATAGCCGCAACTATGTGCCCTGCATTTATTTCAAGATTACTTCCTATATTAAACACAAGTGTTGTCATTTTAGCGCCTGTACGGCGTTCTTTTTTCTTGTCAGCTTTGGGCAATATCAATTTTTGTGCAAGGGCGTTTGCAATTTCTTCATAGCTGTATCCGTCACTATGTAAAAGACTTGTCATCTGACTTAATTCTTTTCTTGCTCCCGTCTTAAGTATATCCCTTAACTCAAATACCATTCTCTCCATAACCGCAAAAGCTAATGCTTCTTCGTCAGGTTTTGGCATAAGTTGAATTTTTGCTCTCGTAAATTTTTCAATTTCACGAATTCTTGCCATTTCATCTCTGCCCTCGGCAAAGGTATATGAGTAGCCTGTTTTGCCTGCTCTCCCCGTTCTTCCTATTCTATGTATATAAAATTCCAAATCCTGAGGAATGTCATAATTTATAACAACATCTATTCCGTCTACATCTATTCCGCGTGCAGCAACATCTGTGGCAACCAAAATATTGATTTTACCTGTCTTAAATGCGGTAAGCACAAAGCTTCTTTCAGGCTGTTTCATATCTCCGTGTATCCCTTCCGCTTTTATGCCAAGTTCCTGAAGGTCTTGAGTCAAATCGTCAACCTGTTTTTTTGTGTTGCAGAATATTATAATGAGATTTTCACTCCATTCCTTTAAAACCATATACAACACATCATTTTTACGATTTTTCGGAACGGGATAGCAAAGCTGTGTTATTTCATTTACAGTTTTTTCCTGTGAAGCTACTTTTATATGCTGTGGATTGTTCTGGTAGCGTTTTGTAAGCCTTAAAATGTCACTTGACATAGTTGCTGAAAACAGTAATGTCTGGCGTGATTTTGGAGTTTTTTTAAGGATTGCTTCCATATCATCGCGAAATCCCATATCTAGCATTTCGTCGGCTTCATCCAAAACTACTGTGTTTACATTTTCAAGATTTAATGTTCCCCTTTTTATATGGTCCAATATTCTTCCGGGTGTACCTATCACAAACTGAACGCCTTTTTCGAGTGCCGAAATTTGTCTTTCGATATTCTGACCGCCGTATATTGCAACTGCCCGAAAGCCACGGATAAATCTTGAAAATTTTCTAATTTCGTCACAAACCTGCATCGCAAGCTCGCGTGTAGGACACATAACAAGAGCCTGTACGAAATCTTTTGATACATCAACCCTTTGTATGGTTGGCAATCCAAACGCGGCGGTTTTTCCCGTTCCCGTTTTCGAGTGACCTATTACATCTGCGCCATCTAAAATCAAAGGTATTGTTTTTGCCTGGACATCAGTTGCTTCAGCAAAGCCTATTGCTTCTAAACCTTTTAAGATGTCTTTAGATAGATTTAGTTCTGTAAAATTCATTAAACTGTTCCTTTCTCATACTGCATATAACTTAAAATAGGATTTCAAGGCGTTTTGCCTTGAAATCCTTAAAATTTATTGGGCTATCCAATCCAAATCAGACTGTTCAATGTTTACTGACGGATTTTCTGTACTAATCTCTGTGTTTTCAACAGAAATTTCAGGATTTTCAGGGTCAGCAATTACAGGTTCTTCCTCTTTTGTCCCCCTTGTTACAACCTGTGTCAAAGGAATATATCTGCTGTTTGGCATTTTTTCAGTTGTTGTCTTGCCGTTTATTGTTACATTACGAACAGTGCTTACAGTATATCCTGTCATACCTTCTGTCTTAATCTTTTCTTCTCCCAATGGCATTTCGGGGTCATCTTCATATTTTACAGAGTATGGTGTTGTTGATAAAACTGTACTTATTACTTCAACTGAAAAGTCTTCTGTTTTTTTGCCGTACACACTGATAGTGCACGCTCCACCACCTACATAAGCCTTAAGCATTATAGGATTTTCGTGATTGTTCTTAAATTTAAAATCTATTGTACCCATTGAAACAGTCGCATCCTGACCTTTAGGGGCATAGGAAACTGTATATGAATGGTTTGTGCGTGAAACTATTTCTAAATTTGCATATAAAACTGAATTGTAGAGTGTAGAAGAAACTTGACAAATACCTCCACCAATTCCATTTTCAACACCGTTAGCGGTGTAAACAGCGGCGTTTCTAAAACCTCTTGCAGCAGTTCTTTCTCCTACAACATCGTTATATGAAAACACTTCCCCCGGCATCATTATATATCCGTCAAGCTTACTTGCCGCAAGCGCCACATTATGGCTTCTGTTTACATTTCCTGCAGTATAATATGTTGTGTATGTACCAAGCTTATCCGAAAAAAGTTCTTCTTCTAAATCTTTAATAGTCTTATTCGCAGGAACAACACTTAAAGGAATAGAATATTCACTATCTTCGTTTGTATACATTAAAACATTTTTTGCAGTGTTTTTGTCAAAATCATGGCCGTCAACATGTGGTACTAAACAATTATTTTCTTTATCATAGTATGCATCCTGCGGTTCACAGAATATATCGTTATACACCTTATCGACATTAAGCGGTTCAAATTCTTTGTCAATGATGTCAGCGTTTATGGATACAGACTTATTTTGTTCAAGATTTTTGATCAATTCAGCTTTCAAAGTTTCCATATCAATGGCTTTTCCGCCATGACCTGTTAAAATAAAAAGAGTGCTCTCCTCAATTCTGTATGTGGGTTTTTGGTATCCATTTTTTATTTTAGATTGCAAATCAGCTAAAGAGTTTTCTAACTTTTCATCATCAATTTCAACATAAATAGGTACATTTCTTTTCACAAACGGTGTTATATATGTAAAAAATGATGTTGCAAAATTAGTTCTTCCTTTTTGAAACACAACTTCGGAAGTTTTCACAAAATCGTATTCAGCTATGTCTGTAAAAGGAATTTCAATTTTTTTGTTTTCAGCCGAAACTATTATTGTTGGCAGGCTTTCGCCATAGCTTTCAACAAGTAATTCATACGCTTGTTGCTGTGTTTTATTACCAAGTTCAACTTCCCCAACATATATATTCGAATATATTTTGTCATAAGAGGAAGCAAAGGCTGAAAGTGTGCCAAGTAAAATTAGAACTGCAAGTACTGATACCAATATTACAACTCTCAAATCTTTGGATTTTAAGCCTCTATCCTTATTCTTTTTTTCCTTTGTTTCAGGATTTTTTTGCATTCTCTTTCCTCCAATAATATATAATACAAATTAAGCATCTTCCACGCTTGCAAGGGCATTTTTACGACGCCGTCAATGAACGCAACGGTTTTTAAAAAACCGCAAAAGTGTCAAAGGCACTTAGGAGTTTTATTTTATAAAACTCCGTATGCGTTCATTATAACAGTGTTTCAAAAATAATTCAAGTACAAAATTATGACTTTTTGATTGCTTTTTTGTATCAAAAACCAAGCTCTTCATTTACCAATATAATCTTTATGCGTTTTTTTGCTCTTTGATGTGCTAAAACAGTATAAGAACAGCAAATTCTTCCATCGCTTTCGCAACCATCAGTCATTTTCTCCCCACCATTATCAAGAGATATACAGTGTCCTGTCTTGTTGCAATATGTATCACAAGATAAACGCTTTGTATTGCATGGTGCAGAAATTTCTTTAACGCGTTTTATAGCATCATCTAATGTATCTACTATTTTATTTACTCCAACAACCAAAATTACCTGTTTCGGCCCGAAAATAATAGCAGAAACCCTGTTTGCATTTCCGTCAACATTGTAAATTTCCCCGTTTTTAGTAATAGCATTAGCGCTTGCAAAGTATGTATCCGCACCAAAGGTTTTTATATATATTTCTCTTATATCATCTTGTGTCAAGCCGTCTTTAGAACGGTCTAAAAAATTATATTTACCGCTTTTTAAGAGCTCTGTTATTCCTGTTTGTTTCAAGGTTAATGAACCGCCTGCAGAAACAGTTTCTCCTTCCTTTATAAGTGTTTTAACTAAAGGTACAACATCTTCCGCCTTTTCAACAAAATAAGGTTCCATATTATTTTTAATAAGGTTTTCCATTAAATTTTTCATTTGTTACCCTCCACTATCAATTCATCAATTTCATACATAACCTTTGCATTGTTCTTTCGTATACACTCACTAAAAACAACTTCATTAGTCCTTTTATCAATACACTTTCTATATACAAGCCCTTTTCTGTACACTCCGTCAGACTCCCTTACAAAGCGCTCCTGGTCTGTTCTTATCTCGTATTCAAAATTTAATTCCTCTGACGAACGAAGTTCACCGTTAAGATATGTATCTGTCACATAAACAACAAACTGAAATATGCTGTCTGTATCATTTTTTATACGCAAGTCAAGGTAGTTATATGTTATAGATGTACCTGTACCGAATGGTACTTTTCTGTCATAATCAGGGAACAAATCAAAGTCATCATGATGATGGTGCTCAATCACTTTTAAAGGCGAATGTAATACCAGCCAGTACAAAAGATTTGTAAACTGACACATTCCGCCGCCAATATCATCGCCCACCTTTGAATTTGATATTGTTAATCCCCTTTTGTAGCCTTTTGAGGCTTTACATTTCCCCACTAACTTCCAAAACGAAAAAATTTCACCAGGATATATAAGAACTTTGTTTATCTTGGGTGCAGAAAGTGCAAGATTGACCGCTTTATTCTCCTGGAATGTCATATCAATATTTCCTAAAACGCGTCTTATTAGCGATTTGTGTTCAAATATCAGAAACGGCAGCTCACTATCAGATTTTTTTGTTGCAAACGATACATTATTTAATCTGTCACGCATATTTCGCATTATAATATTTTTTTGTTTTGATATCCAATATGTAAACGGAGAAATTTCACAAAAAAGTTTTCTTTTCATATTCTCATATCCTTAGATTTAAATGCTTATTCGTTTAGACTTTGAATATATTTATGCATTGTCTCTGCAACTATTTTACTGTGTGCAACGGCTTCTACTACAGTTCTTGAGCCGTTTACAACATCTCCTGACGCAAATATTCCAGGTCTGCTTGTGTTGCCAAATTCATCCGCAACAAGCAACCCTCTGTCACTTGCTTTAAGCCCTGTAGTAGTGGAAACTATCACATTCCGAGGTCCCTGGCTTATTGCAATCAAAACAGAGTCAGACGGACAAAATTCATCGCTGCCTTCAATCTCTGTAAATGTCCCGTCATCATTCTCTTTTACTTTTCTTATCATTATTCCGTCGTCAAGGATTTCTACAGGCTTGACATTATATATAAATTCTACACCTTCAAGTTTCGCATATTTAAATTCATAATCACTTGCAACTACTTCTTTTGTCAATGAATAGCAAGTTACCTTTCGGCTTCCGTTACGCACTGCAGTTCTAGCAACATCCATAGCCGCATTCCCCGCACCGATAACAGCAACATTTTCGCCCAGCTTATACACAGACGGATTATTTAAATAGTTTATCGCAAAATGGACATTCCCTAGTGTTTCTCCTTTAATATGAAGAACATTTGGTCTCCACACACCAGTTCCTATAAATATTGCCTTGTATCCGTCTCTGAACAAATCATCTATACCTATCGCATCTCCAATACGAATATTAGGGCGGATTTTAATTCCTTTCAGTTCTATATGTCGATACTGCATATCCTCCAGTACACTTTTAGGAAGACGAAATTCAGGAATTCCGTATCGAAGTACTCCTCCGATTTTGTCTTTGCTCTCAAAAATAGTAACCTGATATCCGTATCTTGCAAGAATTATAGCTATTGTTAGTCCTGCAGGTCCTGAACCAACTATTGCAACTCTATTTCCATTTGATTTGGCAGGACCCTTTATCATTTTGGGTGCATAGGCATTTGATATGTAATTTTCAATAGCTGAAAAATGTACAGGTGCACCCTTTTTACCAAGAACGCAATGTCCTTCACATTGATTTTCATGGTTGCATATAAGACTGCATATTGTTGTCAGCGGATTATTTTCAAACAGTATTTTCCCAGCTTCATCGAGCTTGTTTTCTTTTAAAAGCTTTATAACAGCAGGTATTGGTGTATTTATCGGGCAGCCCCTCTGACATGAAGGCTGTTTACATTCAAGACATCTGTTTACTTCATCTAAAACATGTAATCCCACTATAAAATTCTCCTTTTTTTCAAATATGTCTAAATTATATAAAGACCGTATAATCTAGATTCCAAGCTTTTTTGCGGTAGTTCATATATAGTTAGGTCAAAAAATTAGATGCTTGCTTTCTTCTTTTTAATTTTCACGAATTGGATAATTTGTAAGACGAAAAATACTATATGGGCTATTCCTACTATTCCTGACATCGCCCAAGCCACATCTGTAAAAGCATCATTTCGAACTAAATTAAATAAACAATACGAGGGGCCTATATCGCCACCATCTGGCAACAAAACCCAGAAGATCAAATACGTAGCAATAAAAAGATAATTTGTTATTCTTAATCTTGGAGAATCAACAAATAATTGTGATGCATATAAATTTGTCATCAAAAACAATATTGGTTGTATAATAGGTATTAACATAATTATCATACCAAACCTAATCCAGCCTATATTAAGCACCAATGAAAGAGTAGCAATAACAATGCAAATTACAGATAGAAGTAATAGTTTGTTTTTTGTTAGATTATTCTTTTTAAATAATTTAATTAATTTTGCTATTCCCCAAATAATAAGTCCAATAATAGCTACAAATTGTACTATTCCCAAAATCATAGAAAAAATATAATAACCTATTTTTATTATGTTCGCCATACACATTCTCCTTCCGTCAATTTTCGACAG
>JAFQJA010000004.1 GCA_017397315.1 Clostridia bacterium
TCTGTAGAACTTTGGAGTGTTTGCCGTATCAGTCAAAAGTTTTCGATTGGCAGGAGTATCCGGCAAGTGTCCCGGTCTATTCCCGAATATATGTTTCACCTGTGCAGGTTTACTTGGCAAAGAAACATTGTCCACAACTTTCCCGGCATCAGTGCCTTTGGCTATGTGCTTCAGTGTGTCACCAACATCGTCTGTAGCATTGACGGCATCAACTATTTTGTTAGTGGCTTTAAGTACATCGTCTGTCTTGTTAGCGGCTTTTGCAGTATCAATTATTATATCTGCAGACTTAAGAACTTTTGCTGTCTTACCAGCCATTTTAGCAAGTTTGGCGGCGTCCGCCGCTTCGCCGTAACCAGGGATCATACCTGCAGCACTAAGCCCTGCAGAAACATAATCGCCTCTTAAAAGGTCAACGGGAATTGCTGCAAGGTTTGAAAGGGTATCAAGACCGGGAATAAGTGATGCCCATGTAAGGAAATCGCTTATCTTATCCAATGTTTTATTGCTTTTCTTGTTGCTATACTTTGCTACAGCATTATATACTGCACTGTCGGTTTTTGGTCCGAGTTTACCATCTACAGCCAATGCTTTCTGATTACGGTCTTTAATGTCGTACTTGTTTAATATTTTCTGAAGTTCAAATACCTCTGCTTTTGGTATATCTCCCTGTATGTATTTTTCAAAAGCATATTTTGTTTTGTCCCCTAAAATACCATCTACCGCTAGAGTATTACCCTGTAAATCAGTATAACCGCCGTCGTTTAAAATCTTTTGCAGTGTCTTTACATCTTCCTGTGATATATTGAGTTTTCTGTTGTCTGCCTTTTCCATCAGAGAGGAATATACTTTGTTAACAGCAGACGATATTTCGTCACGCTCAATGTCAAACTGTGAACTTAAGTTTTTCCAGTTATTCTTAACTGCGTTGTTATGAGCATATTCAGTATTAGGTCCGTAAATACCATCAACAACTAACGGTTTATTATCACTGCCTTTATAACCGTTTTTATTAAGAGTTTCCTGCAACAACTTTGTTTCGGCATTTGGTTTTTTGTGTTCTTCTTTATACTGTTTGTCTTTATAATCGTCTGTTTTGGACGCTAACAAGATTTTATCGGCAGACCCTAATGTATCAAAAGCAGATGTGTTAGTTTTCCATGGAACAGATAACGGACTTGCGAACGGTTTGTTATTCGCAGTTCCTGTTCCATTCATAATATCATATGTTTTGTTATTTTGCAATAAATATTCTCCTTTTGTAATATATTCAAAAGCGCTTTTGTAATTATATTATAACAAGGAGAATAGCGACACTTCACGCCAACTTTAACAGGCATAAAGCCTGACAAATCAGCATTTACGAAAAAACGCACAAAATTAAATTTTATACATATATGTCAAAATACGACATTTCATTAATTTCAAAAACCTATTGATAATTTTATATTTTTTTGCTATAATATATTGAATAGGTATTTTATAATGGGAAAGGTATGATTATACAGTGTCAAAACTTAATGTTTGCGTCATTTACGGAGGAAATTCTTCTGAGCACGATGTGTCTGTGATTTCAGCAGGAAACATAATTAAAAACATGGACACAGACTTGTATAATGTTTACAAAATATTTATCACAAAAGAGGGCGAGTGGCAATACGAGGGTAAAAGCGCCATCATCTCTCCCGACAGTACAAAAAAAGCGGTTATTGTTTTTGACAAAGATACATACGAAGAAATTAAAATAGATGTTGTGTTTATAGCACTTCACGGCAAAAACGGCGAAGACGGCACAGTTCAGGGACTTTTGGAACTTGCCGAAATTCCATACACAGGTTGCAATGTGCTGTCAAGTGCGTTATGTATGGACAAAGCAATGGCAAAATTTATTTTTGACGCACACGGTATTCCGCAAGTAGATTGGGTACTTCTTACCCCCTCTTGCACCGACGAAGAAATAGTATCAAAAGTAAATGAAAAATTTACATACCCCGTATTTGTAAAACCCTCAAACGCAGGTTCATCTTTTGGTACTGCAAAGGTTAAAGGGCAGTCAGACCTTGTGTCTGCCGTACGCGAAGCGTTTAAATATGACAGCAAAGTATTGGTGGAGGCATTTATAAACGCAAGAGAAATTGAATGTGCGGTTATGGGCAACGAAAGTCCAAAAGGTGCAAAATTAGGAGAAATCGTTGTAAAGTCTAATGATTTTTACGATTTTGACGCAAAATATAAAGGTGGCGGGTGTGATTTGTTAGTACCTGCACCTGTTGACGAAGAAACCGAGAAAAAAATCCGCGAATATGCGATTAAAGCATACAAGGCGGCAGACTGTCAGGGATTTTCTCGTGTTGACTTTTTTATGTCAAAAGATAACGGAAAAATATATCTTAACGAAATAAACACAATTCCCGGCTTTACAGGGGGAAGTTTGTTCCCCATCACCTGGGAAGCAACAGGAAGCACAGTTAAGCAAACGATAACAAACCTTATTAATTTAGCGTTAAAAAGGGGTAAAAAATTATGGACAAAAGACCAATAGGTGTCTTTGACAGCGGTATGGGCGGACTTACGGTAGTAAAAGAAATCCGCAGACTAATGCCCAACGAAAGCATAATATACTTTGGTGATACAGGCAGAGTTCCATACGGCAACAGAGGCACAGACACAATAATTAAATATGTAAAGCAAGACATCAACTTTTTAAAAAGCAATGATATAAAAGCAATAGTAGTTGCGTGCGGCACTGCTTCTGCAGTGGCGTTACCTGCCATTAATGACAGTGATGTGCCCATAATCGGCGTAGTTGAGCCTACTGCACAATATGCCCTTGACACCACTAAAAACGGCAAAATCGGCATAATAGGTACAACGGCAACAATAAACAGCGGTATGTACCAATCCTTGCTTAGTGCAAAAAACGGAATAACCGTCTACGAAAAGGCGTGTCCGTTGTTTGTTCCGTTGGCAGAAAACGGATACAGCAACAGCGAAGTTGCACGGATAGTTGCTAAAGACTATTTATGGGATTTAAAAGAAAAAGGTGTTGACACTTTGATTTTAGGGTGCACCCACTATCCTCTGCTGAAAAACGCTATAAAAGACATTATGGGAGACGGCGTTACCCTTATAAACTGCGGGCTTCCCACCGCAAACTATCTTTTAAAAACACTCAAAGAAAATGACTGTTTGTCAGACGGCACTCCCGCCCACAAATATTATGTGAGTGATATGACAGATGAATTTGTAAGCCTTGCCCGCACTTTTTTAGGTGACGGCGTGGACATAGAAAAAACAGATATAAATAATTATTAAGGATAAAACTATGACAAAAGATGTATTAATTTCATT
Organism: Clostridia bacterium; assembly: GCA_017397315.1. Classification (GTDB taxonomy): domain Bacteria; phylum Bacillota; class Clostridia; order Monoglobales; family Firm-18; genus RGIG1864. The sequence goes on from JAFQJA010000004.1 coordinate 3,352, forward strand.
CAAAGGCAGTCAGCAGGACGAAGACAACAAGGAGAACTTTGAGTTTTTAACAGAAGGAAAATTTTATAAAAAAGGCGTTCACTATTATATCGCCTATTTAGAGTCTGAACTTACAGGTATGAAAGGCACAACCACAACTCTTAAAGTGGACAAGGAATGCAATATTATCACCATGATGCGTTTCGGCGAAAACAACACACATCTTGTTTTCGAGCAGGGGAAAACTCACACCTGCTGCTACGAAACTGGATACGGCGGATTAAGTATAGGCGTTTGTTCCGAATATGTGGATATAGATATAAACGAAACCGGCGGACAACTTTCCTGCAAATACACCATTGACATTAACAACGGTATGTTATCCGTCAACAACTTCAACATTACAGTTACAGAAAGGAATGGGCACAAATGAGTATAAATCAGAAAGTAAGAAATCAGATAGGGCAGTTAATTAACGGCGCCGTGGAGGCTTGCGGTTACAGTATGCCGAGTTACATAATTGAAGTGCCAAAAGACAGAGCAAACGGTGATTTTTCCGCCAATGTTGCAATGCTTTTGTCAAAGGAAGCAAAAATGGCACCTCGTATGATTGCAGAAAAACTTGTTGGCAGTATGGACTTTAAAGACACTTACATAGAAAAAATAGAGGTGGCAGGTCCCGGCTTTATCAACTTTTACTTATCTGACAGCAGACTGTATGATGTTATAGCGGATGTCGAAAAAATGGGCGACAGATACGGAAGTGTCAATGACGGTCAGGGTAAAAAAGTTATGGTGGAATTTGTAAGTGCGAACCCCACAGGCCCTATGCACATGGGCAATGCAAGAGGCGGTGCATTAGGCGACAGTATGGCGGCAGTCCTTGACTTTGCAGGCTACAATGTTACAAGAGAATTTTACCTCAATGATGCCGGCAACCAGATAGAGAAGTTTGCACAAAGTCTTCAGGCACGGTACCTTGAACTTTGCGGAAAAGACATAGAATTTTCCGAGGACTGGTATCAGGGCTTTGACATTATAGAAAGGGCACAGGAATTTAAGGACAAGTATGGCGACAGTTTTGTTGACTGCGACGAGCAACAGCGAAAAGACGCCCTTGTTAAATTATCATTGGCGACTAACGAAAAAAATATGATTGCAACTTTAAAAAACTACCGCATAAATTATGATGTGTGGTTTAAAGAAAGCAGTCTTTACCAAAACGGCGATATAGAAGAAACAATAGAAATACTTAAAAACTGCGGAAGTTGTTACGAAAAAGACGGCGCATTATGGTTTAAGAGCCCTGGGGAAGATGACAAAGACGAGGTATTGGTAAGAGCAAACGGTTTTCCTACATATTTTACGGCGGATATTGCGTACCACAGGAATAAGTTTATCAAACGCGGTTTTGACAAAGTAATAGATGTATGGGGTGCAGACCACCACGGACATGTAGCGCGTATGAAAGCCGCTATGGAAGCGGTGGGTGTAGAAAAAGACAAACTGGAAGTAGTTTTAATGCAACTTGTACGCCTTTTAAGGAACGGTGAAGTTGCAAGAATGTCAAAACGCTCAGGCAAAGCCATTACATTAGATGATTTGCTAGAAGAAATAGGCATAGATGCCGCAAGATTTTTCTTCAATATGAGAAATGCAGGAAGCCACTTTGATTTTGATTTGGATTTGGCAGTTAAGCAAAACAATGACAACCCTGTCTTCTATGTTCAGTACGCACATGCGCGTATTTGCAGTATTATAAGACTGCTTGGTGAACAGGGCGTAGAGGTTCCGAAGGCATCACAAACAGAAGTGTCCCTTTTAAACAGCAAAGAAGAACACGAATTGTTACGAAAAATTGCAGAATTGCCTGACGAAATCTCTGCATCTGCAGAAACACTGGAACCGGCAAGACTTACCCGTTACGCCATTGATTTGGCTACGGCTTTCCACTCTTTCTACAACGCTTGTCATGTTAATGTTGATGATATTAACTTAAAACAGGCAAGATTAAAACTTATTGACTGTGCAAGAATTACGCTGTCAAATGTTTTAACGCTTTTGGCTGTATCCGCACCTGAAAAAATGTAAAAACGGAGTATCCTATGAAAAAATTATTATTTATGATTATATTGCTTCTGGCAGTGCCACTTTGTGCAAGTGCCAAGACAGTGCGGGAAGCAACCTTGGAGGTTATAGAAGTTTTTAACATCCCTTCCTCTGACGACACAGCGGTGTTATACAAATGCAAAAACTACCGCAAAATTGACGAGCAAGACAAGCCTCTTGTTATAACCGCTTTAAAATCAGGAATTTTAATCCCAAAAAACGGAGTGCTTGACCTTGACAGTGAGGACTTATCGCCTGTTATAAACGGAGTTACAAGTTATGCCATAAAAAGCGGGAATTACAAAGTAGTTACAGAAGTATACAACGGCACTATTGATATGGCAGAAATCACAGAGAACACCTACAAAATGTGCGAATTAAAGTCGAAAGAATATTACACGGCAGTTATACAAAATAACAAGTGCGTTGCCGTTATGCCTATGGGCGACCTGTTAAGACCCGTTTTATACAAGGCTAAACTGTATATTGCCGAACAGGGCGGAGCGTCATTTTACGATACTTACCGCTACTCGATGGGACAATGGATAAAAGCGAATTTTGATGACAGACTTCTTGTTGGTGAATACAGCGGTTTTACCATCGACCATAACTTGTTAAACAGCGAATACATTGACAAAACAATGTATATATATGCTGACAGTTTCAGCAACATCTCAAAAATCTTCGCAATAAGAAAGGGTGAGTAATATAAAAAGAATATTATCCTTATTATTATGCTTTATATTTTTTTCGTGTGCAGTTTATTCGCAGGAGCCAACTGCGACAGAAATATTCAACGAAACTTTAGATATAACGGAAGAATATTACCACTTTGGAATTACAAAGGAACAACTCCTGCAGTCGGCGGTTGATTACCTTTTGGAAAACAACCCCGAAATGCTTGGCGTTCTCTCAAAAGGCGCCTACGAAGCGCTTGACGAAAATTCTTACTACTTAACAAAAGAAGAATACCTGTCAAGACTTGAAGATGTTACAATGGAAATTTCAGGAATAGGCGCTATGCTTCAGGTACAAAACGGCAAGCCCACCATTACAGAGGTTATAAGAAACTCCCCTGCAATTGTAAGCGGTTTAAAAGCGGGTGATGTTATTTTAAATGTTAACGGAATACCTGTTTTCGGCTATGCCGTCGAAGATGTGGTAAAACTTGTAAGAGGGCCTAAAGGCACATCTGTAAATCTTCAAATAGAAAGAAACGGTAAAATACTTGACTTTAAAATAATTCGTTCAGTAATAACATTAGAAACCGTTTCTTATAAAAAATTAGAAAAGAACAACAGCGGTTATGTGAAAATCGACTCCTTCAGCAACAATACTTATAAAGAGTTTCAGACAGCATTGCTTCGGCTTGCGTCTGCAGGGGTTGACAAAATTATACTTGATTTAAGGAACAATCCCGGCGGTTATCTTATAAGTGCAGTTAACATAGCGAATTTCTTTGTCCCCGAGAGCAAACCTCTCGTTACAGAAGATTTTCCCGGTGATGATGTTGACTTCACATACTTCTCGCAAGGTGATTTTGAACGATTTAAAGTAGTGGTTCTGGTGAATGAATATTCTGCATCTGCGTCAGAAGTAGTTACCGGTGCAATAAAGATAAATAAAGCCGGTATTGTTGTGGGAACAACCACTTTTGGCAAAGGTACGGTGCAAAGTTCACACGAATTGCCTAACGGAGACGGTTTGTGGCTGACTGTTGCCCAGTACAATTTGCCTGACGGCACCAACATCCACGGCACAGGCATCAACCCCGATTACTTTGTGCAGAACGAAGTAGTTCCTGTTAATTTAACGCAGATGCCAAACATAACGAAGGAAAAGGTGTTAAAAATCGGCGACAAAACAGAGCAGGTACAGGTTATTAAACAATATCTTGAAGTATTGGGCTTTACATTCCGCGAAAATGATGATTTTTATGATGACGAAATGTTTGAAGCGATAAAACTGTTCCAAGGCTCAACGGGTCTTTACCCTTACGGTGTTGCGGACATAACAACGCAAGCCAAGATTCTGGAAATGGCAGGGCAGGCTACAAAAACTATAGACAATCAATTGGAAAAAGCCAAAGAACTTATATATGAAATGAGGTAACAATAATGCACATTAACACAAAAACAATTCAAGAAGGCTTTAAACCTAAAAACGGAGAGCCAAGAGTAGTTCCTATAGCGCAAAGTACCACTTACAAGTACGATTCGAGTGAAACTGTAGGAGACTTGTTTGATTTAAAAGCATCAGGACACTTTTACACAAGACTTTCAAACCCTACCGTCGAAGCGGCAGAAATGAAAATAGCAGCATTAGAGGGTGGTGTAGGTGCAATGTGCACCTCTTCAGGTCAGTCTGCAACAACTCTCGCACTTTTAAACATCTGCGGAAGCGGAGACCATGTTGTAAGTTCAAGCGCCATTTACGGCGGTACATTTAATCTGTTTGCAGTTACAATGAAAAAAATAGGTATTGAGTTTACTTTTGTTTCACCTACTGCAACAGAAGAAGAACTGCAATCCGCAATAAAACCAAACACAAAGGCAATTTTTGCAGAAACACTTTCAAATCCGTCTCTTGATATGCTTAATTTTGAAAGTTACGCAAATGTTGCACATAAAAACGAAATTCCTTTTATTGTAGACAATACTTTTGCGACACCTATACTATGCAGACCTTTTGAGCACGGTGCCGACATTATTGTTCACTCAACATCAAAATATTTAGACGGACACGCAGTAGCATTAGGCGGTGTTATCGTAGACAGCGGTAACTTTGACTGGACAAGAGGTAAATTCCCTGAATTTACTACCCCCGACGAGTCTTATCACGGAATTATTTACACAGAAACCTTCGGTAAATCTGCATACATTGTAAAAGCAAGAGTACAGATGATGAGAGACCTTGGTAATATGATGTCTCCGCAAAACGCATTTTTGTTATCGCTTGGAATGGAAACTCTGGCAGTAAGAATGGAAAGACACAGCGAAAATGCTTTGAAAGTTGCAAAGTGGCTTCAGAAGAATGACAAAATTGCATGGGTTAAATATCCCGGTCTTGACGGTTACAAAGACAAAGACCTTGTAAACAAATATATGCCTCTTGGTACAAGCGGTGTAATTTCTTACGGAATAAAAGGCGGACGCGAGGCAGCAATGAAGTTTATGGATAATCTTAAACTTGCTGCAATAGTTGTTCATGTAGCAGATGTAAGAACGGGCGTGTTGCACCCTGCAAGTACAACTCACAGACAACTTACAGACCAACAGTTAAAAGACTGCGGTATTACACCTGATTTAATAAGAATGTCAATTGGTATTGAATATGTTGACGATATAATTGCTGACATCGAGCAAGCATTGAATAATTTATAAAAAACAAGAGACTGTAAAATTTACAGTCTCTTATTTTTACTTAGATAAGAAAAATACGGCCAATGTTCCCGGTCCTGAATGTGAGCCGATAGTTGCTCCGATTTGATTTATAAAGAAATCTTTGCATCCATACATATCGGTCATATATTGTTTCAACTGCAGTACAGCCTCCATATCGTCTCCGTGGCAAATACCAATTAACTGTTTGTCCAAATCACAACCTCTTTCGCCTGCAATTTCTGCAAGATTTTTGATTGAGGCCTTTCTTCCTCTCACTTTGCTTATTGCTCTTAAACGGCCCTCGTCATCAACTTCTAAAATAGGTTTTATACCTAAAATTCCGCCAAGGATTGCAGATGTTCTCGAAACTCGTCCCCCTCTGAATAAGTATTCAAGGTCGTCAACGGTAAATATGTGTTCCATATTTTCGCTGTCTTCTGTTACTTTTGCCACTACTTCCTCTTTTGTTGCACCGTCTTTTTGCATAAGAAGTGCTTTATAAACTACAAGACCGTGCCCGACAGACGCACATTTGGTATCAATTATTGCAATATCAAAATCGGGATACTCTTCTTTAATCTGCTCGCAAGCAACGCACGCAGAATTATATGTACCTGAAAGACCTGATGAAAACGCAATATAAATAACACTTTCATTGTTTTTGGCATAAGCCTCAAAGACTTCTGCAAACTCACTTACATTTATTTGAGAGGTTTTGAAACTTTTGCCCTCTCTCATTTTATCCATTAATTCTTTCGGGGGTATTTCAATATCTTTTTTACTTACTTCATCACTGGTTACTGTAAATGATAACACTTTTATATCAAATTCATCTTGTACCCACTTTGGTAAATCTGATCCGGAATCGGTAATAATTTTATACATCTTTTTTCCTCCTTATGTATTGGTGCGGGATGATGCCCGCACCTTTTACTCTGTTTCCATAATAACAGGCAAAATCATTGGTTTACGCTTTGTTTTTTCATACAGAAAATCTGAAATTTTATTTTTTACTCTTGACTTAATGGTGTTCCAGTCTCCTACATTTTTGTTAAGGCAATCTTCTATTGCATTTCTTGCACACTCTTTTATTGCTTCAATCAAGTCTTCGCTTTCTCTCATATACACAAACCCTCGTGAGATAATATCAGGCCCTGCAGTTATTTCTTTTGACTGGCAGTCGATATTTACCACCACAACGATAAGTCCGTCCTCTGACAAATGCTTTCTGTCGCGAAGAACAATATTTCCTACATCTCCTACGCCAAGACCGTCAACAAGCACTTTACCCGAGGGCACAGTTCCTGCTTTTTTGCAACTGTCTCGTCCAAGTTCCATAACTTCGCCAATGGTTAAAATATATATATTATCTTCATTTATTCCCATAGACTGAGCGAGTTTTGCGTGTTGCATCAGATGACGAAACTCACCATGAACAGGAAAGAAAAATTTAGGCTTCGCAAGACTCAAAATGAGTTTTAGTTCTTCTCTGCATGCGTGGCCGGAAACATGTATGTCTGCAAGAGACTCGTATATTACCTCTGCTCCCAATTTAAACAGTTGATTAATTACCCTTGATACTGTTTTTTCGTTACCCGGAATGGGGGTTGCAGAAATAATTACTGTGTCGCCGTGAGTAATAGACACTTTTTTATGGTCAGCAAAAGCCATTCTGGTAAGTGCACTCATTGCCTCTCCCTGACTGCCTGTTGTTATAATAACCAGTTTCTCTGCAGGATATTTTTCTATCTCATCTATCTCGATGATGGTATTTTTAGGCACCTTCATATATCCCAGTTCAATGGCAACATTAATTGCATTCATCATACTTCTGCCTGAAATTGCAACTTTTCTTCTGTAATTATACGACGCGTTTATTATTTGCTGAATTCTGTGAACATTTGATGCAAATGTTGCTACTATAATTCTGTTGGTCTGATTATTCCTGAAAATTTCATCAAAGGTAACGCCCACTGTTCGTTCACTCATAGTAAAACCGGGTCGTTCAACATTTGTACTTTCAGAGAACAATGCAAGAACCCCTTGTTTTCCAAGTTCACCAATACGCGCCAAATCCATCATTTCACCATCAATAGGTGTTGAGTCAATTTTAAAATCCCCCGTGTGAAGTATTGTACCTATTGGTGTGTGAATAGCAAGGGCTACTGCACCGGGAATACTGTGATTGCTTCTGATAAACTCAATATTAAAGCATCCCACAGGGAATATATCTCCGGGTTTTCTTGCTATCATCTTAATATTAGCCGACAATCCGTGCTCTTTCATTTTGTTTTCCACAAGCCCTAAAGAAAAACTTGTTCCGTAAACAGGCACATCTATCTCTTTGAAAAGATACGGCAATGCACCTATATGGTCTTCGTGCCCGTGAGTTAAAACTACTCCTCTTACCCTGTCGCTGTTCTTAACGAGGTATGACATATCAGGTATAACTATATCAATACCGGGCATTTCCTCGTCTGGGAACATCAGTCCGCAGTCTACAACGATAATATCTTTTCCGTACTCAAAAACTGTTATGTTTTTGCCGATTTCATCAAGACCGCCAAGAGGTATTATCTTCAATTTTTGTTTTTTTGACACTTTTAATCCTCCATTTTTATTTTTCCGAACAAATATAACTCCTGTTATTGTATCATAAAACTGCAATTATTGCAAGTTTTTATTTCTCAAGCAATTCCATAAGCATAAACTTAAACTTGTACTTTTCGCTTTGTGTTACAAGGTCGTACTCATCTTGGTTAAGGGTTTCTTTTAATTTTGCCTTGCTTTCCTCGCCAAATTCAGAAAAACAAAGTTGCGGATACAGCACGCACCACCAGTTTTCGCCGAGAGCGTCTCCTATTTCCACCCTTAAAGCATAGTACTCCCCTTTTGGCAATTTTGCATCACCATAACTTTTTGTAGGGAACATAAAAATTCCTGTTTCGCATTTTACAGGGTAGCAAAAGCCTTTTTCCGAAACAACATCATTTGCTATCTTGGTAATTTTATGTTTGTTTTGTTTTATAATTTCCTTTGTATGTTCTGCACTTTTAAGGTCTAGTTTTGACAAATACTCTATAATCCTGTCCCTGACCTCTAATTTCAGTTGCTGGTCAAAGGGGGAATTGCTGTTTGCCACAACATGCAGTCTTACAACGCTTTTTGAAATACTGCTTTTCACGGTTTCGCAATATGTTGTAATATATCCCGTTATGGCAATGCCCAAAAATAGTGCAACAATAATTTTTTTCATATAATTTCACCCAAGGAAATTATTAACAATAAAATGAATTTATAAACTCAATTCAAAAATTTTGCCGTCTTTTTGCACCTTGCAGGTAAATGTTTCCTTGTCGGATTTTATATCGGTTGGTGCTTCGTACACACACTCCGTAAGCAAGTTGCCCTCTAAATCGCAAAAGCCATACTTGTCATTTTCTTTTACAATAAAAATTTTTTCATAACTGTCAATCCCTGTGAATTTTATGGGTATTATAATTTTACCGTCGGCATCTGCAACACCCATTAAATTATCACGCACCAAAACATAAAGTCCGTTTTTCTCCGCTTTCCATATATCGTCGCAGGTAAACTGAACAACAGTTACACCGTTATTCTTAATAATTCCTTTCTTATTCCCTTTTATACCGATAAATTTCTCGTTTTCAAAGTCAGGTACAAGTTCGTCATATCTTCCCAGATTACTTATCTGATTGCCCTCTTCGTTAATAATTGTAAAAAGGGTTCCTCTTTGAATTACAAATCTGTCATTTTTACTTGTGTCAAGAGCAAGGTGGTCAAACTGTCCGAAGTCCGTTATCAACTCACCGCTTCCGTCAAGTAATGTGTAATAACCTGCGGTGTATGTCAAAAGACGAGGCTGTTCCCCATTATGATAAACCCTTATATTATCGTAATATCCAAGTTCGCGTTTTACATCTCCTGTTTTTGACATAATTACATACTTATAGTCTTTTGCAGACAGCACATTATCGCCGTCTATTTTTTGCATTTTATCATACTCTGCTTCTGCATATATAGTTCCGTCATTGCTGTTAACAAGTCCGAATTTTTCGTTGGCACTTACAATATATATGCCGTCTGCCACAATATTATACTGACTAAAAATTTCGTAAAAATTTTTCTTTACATATTCCTGCTTTTTCTCGAGTTCCGTTTTTCCGCAACCTGTAAGAGAAAAAATCATAATTAAAATCAATAAAAATTTCATAGTTATCAACTCCTCGTTTGTCCTACGGTTATTAAATCTGTTCCACGCAATCTAACGGGATTTAGTTTTAATCAAATAATACTATGTTGTAATTATAATATATTTTACCCAATTAGTCAACGATACAAAGAAGGCACGCCTTTTGCAGACAACAGCGCGCGCACATAAATGCTGGTATTTGTTTTCTGTTTTAGGGAATAATATTTGTAACACTTTAAGAAAAGGAATGGTAAAAATGGTAGAACAGGACACGGTAAAACTTTTAAGAGAGTGCGACGCGGGAGTAAAAATGGGTATTGATTCTATAGAAAAAGTAATGCCCTATGTGAAAAACTGTCAGTTTAAAGATGCTCTTAACAGGTGTAAAGAACAGCATGAAAATCTTGACAAAGAAATAAAAGAACTTTTAAATCGCTATCACGACGACGGAAAAGAACCTGCAGTGATTGCCAAAAGTATGTCGTGGATAAAAACAAATGTAATGCTTGCGATGGATACTTCAGATAACACCGTTGCTGACTTGATGACTGACGGTTGCAATATGGGTGTAAAATCACTCAACAAGTATTTAAATCAATACAGCGCGGCAGATGAGGTTTCAAAAGATATTGCAAAACGCCTTATTAATATGGAGGAAAAACTGGCTGTAGACATACGAAGTTATCTCTGATACAAAAAAGGGAAATATCTTATTAAGATATTTCCCTTAACTTTATCAGTCTGTTGTGAATGGTAGTAATGCAATAATTCTTGCTCTTTTAATTGCAGTTGTAAGCTGGCGCTGATGTTTAGCACAGTTGCCACTCATTCTGCGAGGAACAATTTTTGCTCGTTCTGTTAAATAACGGCGTAATTTTGCTACATCCTTATAGTCGATTGATTCAACTTTATCTACACAAAACTGACACGCTTTTTTACGAGGCTTTCTGCGTTGTGGACGCTCGCCTTTATCAAATTTATCTGCCATTGCTTTTCCCTCCTGTTTTAATTAAAATGGTAAATCATCATCAATATCAATTGGTTGGAACCCTGTTGGTTCGCTTTGGGGTGCACCGAAGTTTGTTTCCGGTTGGAAGTTTTGTGCAGGTTTTGCTCCGCTTCCGTCCTGTTTTGGTTCACCGCAGAAATTAATTTCTTCAGCGATTACTTCAGTAGCATAATGTTTCTGACCGTTTTGGTCATCCCAAGTTCTTGTCTGTAAAGAACCGACAACATTAATCATACGACCTTTGCCGAAATACTTGGCAACAAATTCAGCCTGTTGACGCCAAGCGACAACATTTATGAAATCTACCTGCCTTTCTTCACCCTGTCTTACGAAATTTCTTTCAACTGCAACAGAGAAAGAACAAACTGCTGTATTTGACTGGGTATACTTTAGTTCAATGTCTCTTGTAATTCTGCCCATTAAAATTACTTTATTAAGCATATCCGAATTACTCCTTTACTTCTTTTCTTACGATGATTGACCTTAAAATGTTTTCGTCAATTCCGTAATTTCTTTCTAATTCCTTAGGAAATTCCGGACTTGCGGAAAAGTTTACCAAAACATAGTAACCCTCAGTTACATCATCGATTTCATAAGCAAGTTTTCTCTTGCCCCAATCTTCTGCGCTTTCAAAATCAGCGTTTTTCTCAATCAATGATTTGAACTTGTTTACTGTTGTTTCGATGGCTTCGTCAGTTAATGTAGCGTTAACAACGAAAATTGTTTCATAAGAATTTTTCTGTTCAACCATTTTTTACACCTCCTTCTGGACTCCGGCGTGTTTACACACGCAAGGATTGTTACATTATATACCAAATTATCCTGTTTGTCAAGTGTATTTTACGCTTTTTTTACTCCGAGCACATTGTGATACAATTGATGGGTGACAACTTCATCCAATCCGGCAAGGTGTTTTAATAAAGGTATTATATGTCATATTTTGACGTACTTGTTCAAAAAATTTATTTTCACGCTTTTTGTCGAATGTTGATTTCAAAGTGTTTTTGGCACTCAAAGTTATCGTGACATGTAGTTATGTTATAAGTTATAATAATACTTAAGGAAGGAGGTAAAAACAATGGAACTTTCATACAAACCAAAGGATATGTTGACAAACTACAATAAAAATGCTAATATGAATTTAAAGAATATTACCGAAACTGCGAAAAACAATTTCGAAAAATTCAAACCATTAGTCAAAAAAGCTTATACAAGTATAGCTAACCCTGCAAAAGATTATGGCAAATATGCAAAGTCAAAAGCAAAAGTTTTATCTACGCAATCAACCTTAAATCGTCATGGTTATACTGATTTACAAGGCAACAAACTAAAAGAAGATGGAATATGGGGCGACAAAACTAATACCGCCTTTAACAAAGCAGTTTTGCACGAGAAACAAATTGAAAAACCAAGCGAAGATACTCGTGAATTGCAAAAGTTCCTAAACAAAAACGGTATAAAGGATAAAAACGGAGAACCTTTAAAGGAAGACGGGGTTTTAGGACCTCTTACCGACAGTGCTACAAACAAAGCAACCAAACTATTTGATTCCGGTTTAAGACCTATTAATAACGATGTGAATACTAAAAAAACAAATGAAACTTATCCTTTTAATGATGGGTCACTTTTTGCATCTGCTAATCCAACGTCTTATGTTTCTTCAGTCAAAGACAAATTCGTATCGCAGGTTTCCAAATTTAAGAATCAAATGAATTATATTGTTGATGCTTTTAAAACCGGCGTCGATACAGCCAAGGAAATAAGCAAAGAGGGTATTAGAAAGGCATGGGAAACAGGCGCAAATCTTTTGTTGGAATCGTATTATGGCTATGACTCTGCTTCATGGTTGTTAAAACATTCTTTACAAGACAATCCCGACGATGTTTACAGAGATTCTAATTCCAGAATTTCAAAATTAGTCGCAGATTCAAGAGAATTAAAAAATGAACTTATAAAAATTTTATGTCAATGCAAGGAGGATAGTTTTTCTGAAAATTTATCACTAACTCTTTCTGATGGCGAACTTGGATATAGTATAAACAGAGCCGACATAGTGGTTAGTGGTAAAAAACAGCCGGACGGAACTTGGAAAATAACAGGAACACTTACTGATTTATATGACTATTCGGAAATTCAAACCCTTGAAATTAAAGAAAGTAATATTTTCCCAAATATAAACTATATTGATACAGATATTTCATTAGGAACCGTTGCTAACGATGCGGCATATATTTCAAGTTTGGTTGGTGCAATTCATCCTTACAACATAATAATAAACTTTGAATTGGAGATGTGATTATGGGGAAAATCGTAACAACAATAATAAGCACTTTTATTGTGCTTTTTTTATTATTTTCTATTGATTTTGAAAATTTCTCAGATATGGCATTTGGTCCCGGTATGTCAGATTACGAATTTTCGGCAGGATGCGGTTACAAAGTTTTTCGTTCATCAAAGCACAATATCAAAATAATCCCCGCAAGCGGAGACCATTCAGACGGTCCCGTTATTGGTGCAAAAGTAGTTCAATATGCTTCAGACGACAGATATGTACTTGCAAAGCAGGTCGGCCTTAAAAGAAAGTATCCCGAAAACGTTAACAACACCTATATGATACCTGACGAAAGTGTGCAGAATTATTATATTTTAGATGCGCGGGAAAAGAAACTTTACGGCCCGTATTCATTAGATGAATTTAACCAAAAACGAACGGAATTTGGTATATCTCCAAAATTGAAGTTAAAAAATGTCAAGTAATTTTAATTTAAAAAACAGAAATATGACCTGGTCATATTTCTGTTTTTGATTTACGCTTTTTTTACTCCGAGCATGTTGTAAAACTCTCCGCCCGCAAGGGCATATTCTTTTACCTTTTTTGCAAAAGACGAAGTGGGATTGTAATTCACAAGATTTTCCCTTGTTCCGTAACCGGGAAAAACAAAAAACAAAATTGAATCCATTTTTAATTTTACTCTCGGTTGCCACATTTCTTTAAACCTTATTATATTGGACTCTTTGTCTAAAAATTTATACAATGTATCGTCAAGCATCCACGAATGGCAGGTGTAATAGTCAAATTTAAATTGGGGAAAATATTTTTTGAAAAATTCTTTTGCTCTGTCAAAAGAATCGTCAACTACATCCTTTATAAGAGAGTCGCCTCTTGGAATATGTACATCAATTATGTTGTCGCCTTTTTTAAGACCTTCTTCCGGCACATCGTAATTAATGGGGAACATGCAAAACTGCAGTCTGCCTTTTTTTAAAAAATCTTTATAGAAAAATTTAGTCAAAAGGCAAAGTGCTGTTATGTTTACATTAATCATATCGGTATCGGTTGTTTCGGGATAACTGTCAAAATATCCGCACATACCAAAACCCGCATTATTGATAAGTATATCAATATTTTGGTCTTTCACCTGATTGTAAAGAGAAACTACCTCTTCCTCGTTTGATAAATCGGCTTTTATAACATTACATTGGTTTTTGCTTTTTTGTAAGTTGTTCCAGTTTGTCCTCGCGTCTTGCTGTTACAACAATGTCGTAGCCCATTTCTGACAACTGCAAAGCAAAAAGTTCACCAAGTCCCGAACTCGCTCCTGTTATTAATGCTCTCATCACCGGTCCTCCGCCTTTTCTGCTATTTTGCGTTTTAGCACACACAAATATTTAATTGCTCTTTACCCTTTATCTGAAGTTTAAGTTTTGGAAAATATAACCACGAACCTAAATAATTTAACCATTTTGTATGCCTTGCTTTATTATATATTATCATACCTTAAATTACAATATTTTTTTTGTTTAATAAGGCGATAATATATTTGGAGGTGAAATTTTTGAAAAAAACAATTTTAATATGTTTATTATGTGCAGTTTTGTGCGGTTGCACAAGTCAGGGCAATCCGACAACAGAGAGAACGATGCCCACTGCAACAGAATACGACAACACAAAAATCGGATGGGGTTTTCGAAAAATAAAAAACTGTCCCCCCGAAGTGCCGGGAAACATCAAAGAAATGCTTGGTATGTATGACAGTTACTATGTAGGCGACACCACGAAAAAGCAGTTGTTCCTTACCTTTGATGAGGGTTACGAAAACGGCTACACCGCAAAAATTTTAGACATTTTAAAAAAAACAAACACTCCTGCAGCGTTTTTTGTAACTGGGCAATATATAAAAGAGCAACCCGAACTTGTTAAAAGAATGTCTGACGAGGGGCACATTGTAGGTAACCATTCCGTAAACCACCCGTCCTTGCCCGACATAGATGATGAAAAATTAAAAGCAGAAATAACAGAACTTAATGATATGTATAAACAGTTAACAGGGCAGGACATGAAGTATCTCCGTCCGCCCAGAGGCGAGTTTTCAGAACGAACCTTGGCTTTGACGCAAAAATTAGGATACAAAAACATATTTTGGTCAAGTGCCTATGTGGATTGGGATGTAAATAATCAAAAGGGCGTGCAAAACGCAGTAGATAAAACAGTTTCGCAATTACACAATGGAAACATTATACTGCTTCACGCGGTATCAAAAGACAACGCAGACGCTCTCGAAGCAATAATAAACAGTGCAAAATCACAAGGATACACTTTCTTAAGTCTTGACAATTTATAAAATAATTAACAGCATATCGTAGCCTCAAAGATGGGATATTAAGTGCGAGGGGGAATTAAAATGAATTTTCGACAAAGAAAATTAACCTTTTTTTCCTTGCTTACTCTTTTAACCTTTTCCTTTGAAGTTTATTATGCCGTACCTGATGAAATTTCCGTAATAGACGGAACTGTTTATCCTGTGCCCTATGGCGTAACGGAGCAAAACGGGGAACTGAAACTGTTCGGGGTGTTGCCTTATAAAACAGTGCAGGTCAATGTAATACAAAATGACAGAGTTTATCTTTCGGGTGAAACTGTAGGTATATCTCTTGATTTAGACGGGCTTCTTGTTTTAGGCGTTGCTGATATTAAGGACCAAAACGGTAAATTTTGCTGTCCTGCCAAAGAGGCAGGGTTAAAAGCCGGCGACATAATAAAACAGGTAAACGGACAAAATGTAAAATCCATCGAGGCTTTCGAAACCGTTTTAACTCACACAGAACAGGCGTTGATGACAGTCGAAAGGCAAGGTAACACAATTACCCTTACTGCTACACCCGTGCAAACCGACAACACAAAGAAAATAGGTGTTTGGCTTCGGGGAGGCAGTTCGGGAATAGGTACTCTTACCTATGTTACCCAAGACGGAAACTACGGTGCTCTGGGGCACCCCATAACAGACGCCGATACAGGAACGACAGTAAGGGTAGGAGACGGACATATAAAAGATGCAAAAGTGCTTGGGATAGTTAAAAGTCAGCCGGGACTGCCGGGGGAAATTCAGGGAACACTAAACGGCAGAGATTTAGGGGATGTATATAAAAACACGGATTTTGGTGTTTTTGGGACAACTACGAATTTTTTAAGAAAAAACAGCATACAAATATCTACAAAAGAAGAAATCGTTGTAGGCGAAGCAAAAATACTTTCCGATGTGGCAGGGGGCGAGCCCGTTTTATACTCCGCACAAGTTCTTCAGGTGTTTTTAAACTCAAATAACAATAAAAATATGATAATTAAGGTTACAGACCAGCGCCTTATAAACTTAACAGGCGGTATTATTCAAGGTATGTCAGGCAGTCCGATAATCCAAAACGGTAAATTTATAGGCGCAATTACTCATGTTTTTGTAAACGACCCAACTCGTGGGTACGCCGTGTTTGCAGAAAAAATGCTAAGTAACAAAGAACAATAACTATTGACAAGTAAAATTTATTGTGGTAAAATTTCACTCATCAAAGGGGAGTAGCAATATCCTATTGTCAACATCGTGTCATTTATGACTGGCAATCGGACCCATTCGGGAAGCAAGACCTTCGACGCATTTTTGTCGAAGGTCTTTTTTATTTACTGCTTGTCTTTTAAAAAGGAGGATACAAATTGAAAGAATATTTAAAGTCAGTTGACGAAGTTTACAAAAGCGTCAACTCGTGCGAAAAAGGCTTAACAACCGCTGTTGCACAAAACAAAATACTGCACGACGGCAAAAACAAACTTTTAAAGGGGAAAACCAAACCGTTGCTCGTCCGTTTTTTAGAACAACTTTACGACCCTATGATACTTATACTTATTGCGGCAGCAGTCATTTCTGGCATTATCGCATTTCTGGAAGCAGAATTTCCGACAGATGTAATAATCATTCTGGCAGTTGTTTTAATTAATGCAATTCTTGGTGTATATCAGGAAAGCAAAGCTGAAAAGGCGATTGAGGCGTTGCAGGAAATGTCTGCATCAACCACCCGCGTACTTCGCGACGGCAAAACAGTAGTAATAAAAAGCGAAGATTTGGTAGTGGGAGATGTAATTTTGGTTGAAGCAGGAGATGCCGTTCCTGCAGACTGCAGAATTATAGAAAGTGCCTCTTTAAAAATAGAAGAGGCGGCATTGACAGGGGAATCTGTACCTGTAGAAAAGATAATTGATGCTATTAACCTTAGTTCACAAAAAGATATTCCTTTGGGCGACAGAAAAAATATGATGTATATGGGAAGCACCGTTGTTTACGGACGGGGAAAGGCTGTTGTAGTAGCAACAGGTATGCAAACGGAAATGGGTAAAATTGCTCACGCCCTTACTGTTGCTGCTGACGAGCAAACTCCTTTACAGAAAAAACTTGCAGGGCTTTCTAAAGTTCTTACCTATATCGTAATAGGCGCTTGTATATTTATGTTTGGCTTTGGTGTTTTAAGACAATATTTTACAGGCAATACTCTTGATTTTGAGTTTCTGCTTGACACCTTTATGTTAGCCGTTTCCTTGGCTGTTGCTGCAATACCCGAAGGTCTTGCGGCAGTTGTTACAATAGTTCTTGCAATCGGCGTTACAAATATGTCAAAGAAAAATGCAATTATAAGAAAATTAACCGCCGTAGAAACTTTAGGCTGTGCACAGATAATATGTTCGGATAAAACAGGTACTCTGACACAAAACAAAATGACCGTTGTTGAAAGTTACGGTGATGACAAAACTTTATTGGCAAAAGGTCTTGCTCTTTGTACTGATGTATCTGTTGACGAAAACGAAAATATTTTAGGAGAGCCAACAGAAGCGGCTTTAGTGTCCTTTGCCCTTTCTTTAGGATTTAACAAAAACAAACTGGAAACAGCAAACCCAAGAACTGCAGAGATTCCGTTTGACTCAATGCGTAAAATGATGACTACTATACACAAAGACAGCAACGGATACATTCAATTTACCAAAGGTGCTGTTGATGAAATCCTAAAACGCTGTACGAAAGTTTTAAAAAACGGTGAAACGGTCGCTTTGACAGAGGAATTAAAAAAGACAATATTAAAACAAAACAAAAATTATGCCGACAATGCCCTTCGTGTATTGGCACTTGCATATAAAAATCTTACCAGACTTCCCGCTTCGCTGAATTCGCAAAACACAGAAAAAGATTTGGTTTTCTGCGGTTTAGTCGGTATGATTGACCCCGTCAGACCTGAAGTTAAAGACGCTATTATAAAGTGTAAAGAAGCAGGTATAAGACCAATTATGATTACAGGCGACCACATAGATACCGCTATTGCCATTGCAAAACAGTTAGGTATAATTCAAAATTCCAAACAGGCAATAACAGGCAGTCAGTTAGACGAAATATCACCTGAAAACTTTGAAAATAATGTTCGGAACTTTTCGGTGTACGCAAGAGTTCAGCCTGAACATAAGGTGCGAATAGTTGAAGCATGGAAAAAGCAGGGATATATTACCGCAATGACAGGAGACGGCGTCAACGACGCCCCCTCAATCAAAACGGCAGACATTGGTGTGGGTATGGGTATTACAGGCACAGATGTTACTAAAAATGTAGCCGATATGGTGCTGGCAGATGACAACTTTGCAACTATAGTAACTGCTGTAGGCGAAGGCAGAAGAATTTACGACAACATAAAAAATTCCATAAGTTTTCTGCTTTCATCAAACTTAAGCGAAGTTATTTCAATCTTTACCGCTAACTTAATTGGGTTTACAATTTTAAAACCTGTTCATCTTTTATGGATAAATCTTGTTACAGACTGTTTTCCTGCCATAGCATTAAGTATGGAAAAAGGCGAGGATAACATAATGAAAAGACCGCCCAGAAAACCCACTGACGGCATTTTCTCGGGCGGTGTAGGATTTGATGTGTTTTATCAAGGTTTACTGGTAAGCATTCTTACAATAAGTGCATACTTTATCGGCCATTTTATGGAATCGGGAAGATGGGAATTTATTGACAGCCCTGACGGAATGACTATGGCATTTTTAACAATGTCAATGTGCGAAATTTTCCACTCTGTAAATATGCGCTCACAGAGAAACTCGGTAATCGCTATGTATTTAAAAGGCAACAACAACAAATTTATATTTTATTCAACCATCGGCTCACTTTTGGCAACCACTGCAGTGTGCGAAATTCCGATTTTGGCAAACGCTTTTGGCTTCACTCCTATAAACTGTACCGAATACACTGTCGCAATAGGTCTTGCATTTTTGGTAATTCCCATTGTGGAATTAGTTAAACTTGTTCGAAGGAAATTATTGTAAATTATACTTTAATATCAACAAAAACGGCTACGACAAATGTCGTAGCCTTATTTTTATTTTTCAAGACTTTCTATTCTTTCTATGTGTCTGCCGCCCTCAAAGTCTGTATTTAACCAGGTCATTGTAATTTCCTTACCTGCTTCAATACCAATCATTCTGGCACCCAGCGAAAGAACATTGGTATCATTATGCATTCTGGATAATTTTGCAGATAATGCCTCTGAAGCATTTACGCATCTTATTCCTTTTTGCTTGTTTGCAGCAATTGCCATACCCACGCCTGTTCCGCAAATCAAAATACCTTTTTCGCAACGGGCTGATGTTACAGCTTCGCAAACTTTTTTTGCATAATCGGCATAATTGCAACTGTCATTTGTATATGTACCCAAATCTTCACAACTATAGCCTTTCGACTGTAAAAATTCAATAAGTGAATTTTTAAAATCCACTGCAGCGTGGTCGCAACCTAACGCTATCATTGGCAATGCCTCCTATAATTCTACCAAATAACCTTTGATTTTTTCTGTTGCTTCTTTTTTATCAGCACTTACTGTGATTGTAAATTTAATATTGAATTTTTGTGCAATAGCCTCTATATCGTTAAAAAATTCATCACTTTGTGCAACAGGCAAACCTGTTAATTTAGTAATACTGTCAATGAAAATATGAGTTATATCATAATCTCTTGAAACTATACCGCTTATAAATCCCGCAAGAGATGCGTATGATTTAATAGAAAAATCAGATATATCTGACATTCTTACTTTTGATTTTAAATCAAACAAGTGTCTGTTGTCCCTTGTAATGCAAACAACATTACCGTTTTCAACATCTGACGCTTTGTTTACCATATCAATAAAAGCCTTGGTTTTGCCTGAGCCCTTTTCGCCCATTAATATTTTTATCATTTAAAAAACCTCCTTTTATTTTACTTCCAATCTCATTTTACTATATTGAGAAACTTTTTTCAAGTACTATTTTGAAAGTCTGTCCAAAAGTTTTTGTCTTTCTTCTTCGTATCCCGGTTTCCCAAGCAACGCAAACATATTTTTCTTGTATGCTTCAACACCGGGCTGATCAAAGGGGTTTACGCCAAGCATATATCCGCTTATCGCACAGGCTTTTTCAAAGAAATATACCAAATAACCGAAATGATACTCATCTAAACTGTCAATTTCCACTATAAAGTTGGGAACACCGCCGTCTGTATGTGCCAGAACTGTGCCCTCCATAGCCTTTCGGTTTACATAGTCAACAGTTTTTCCTGCCAGGAAGTTAAGGCCGTCAAGGTCGTCTTTATCCTCGCCTATCATTACATCAGCCTTTGTATTTGCAACGCTTAATACTGTTTCAAAAATACATCTTCTTCCATCCTGAATATACTGACCCATAGAATGCAAGTCAGTTGAGAAGTCTGCGCCTGCAGGGAATATTCCTTTGTGGTCTTTTCCCTCGCTTTCCCCGTACAGTTGCTTCCACCACTCTGTCATATAGTGGAGTGCAGGCTCATAGTTCACAAGCATTTCAATATTTTTTCCCTTTTGGAGCATAGCAAAACGGCAAGCCGCATACTGATAACACATATTTTCATCCAGGTTATCAACACTATATTCTTTCATTGCGTCCCCTGCACCTTTTAACATAGCATCAATATCTGCACCGCTAACAGCAATAGGCAAAAGACCTACTGCAGTTAAAACTGAAAACCTTCCGCCCACATCATCAGGAACAACAAAAGTTTCGTAACCCTCGTCATCCGAAAGATTTTTCAGAGCACCTCTAGCCTTGTCGGTTGTTGCGTAAATTCTTTCTTTTGCCCCCTCTTTTCCGTATCTCTTTTCAAGAATTTCACGAAAAACTCGAAACGCAATGGCAGGCTCTGTAGTTGTGCCTGACTTTGAAATTACATTAACAGAAAAATCTTTGTCCGACACATAATCAACAAGTTCTTTTAAGTACGCTGAACTGATACTGTTTCCTGCAAACAAAATCTTTGTTTTTGCTGTGTAATTTGCAAGAGGAGAAGTTAAAAATTCTATGGCTGCTCTTGCACCAAGATATGACCCTCCTATACCTATTACGATTAAAACCTCTGACTGATTTCGAATTTTCTCCGCACAAGTTTTAATTCTTTCAAATTCCTCTTTATCATAATTTTCAGGAAGATTTACCCAACCTAAAAAGTCGCTTCCTCTTCCCGATTTTTCGTTTATCAATTTATTGGCATTTTTAACACCGCCTTCTAAACTGTCAAGTTCTTCTTTATTCAAAAAAGCAGACGCCATTTTGTAATTAAATTTTAATGCCACCGAAAATCATATCCCTTCCTGAGTTTATATTATATAGTTTATTACAGTTTCCAATAAAAATCAATAAAATTTTTAATAAACTATTTATTTTTCTAAACAAATGTGTTATTATATAATTAAATAAGTATGTAAAGGAGAGTAACTATGTCAGAAAATATTAAAGCCGTCGCAAACAGAATAAAGGAATTAAGAGAAGTCGTCGGCTACACTTTGCCCGAATTTTCAAAAATGCTTAATATGACTTTAGAGGAATACTCTCAATACGAAACAGGAGATACAGACATTCCTATAAGTGTGCTTTATGAAATATCAACACAATTAGGTGTTGAATTAACCACCATTTTGACAGGAAACGAGCCTCGTCTGAAGCGTTTCTCCTTTGTTAAAAGCGGAGAAGGCATAGTTATAGAGCGAAGCAAACAATATGACTACACAAATATCGCTTACAAAATGTCAGGCAAAAAATCCGAGGTTTTGCTTGTTACAGTCCGTCCCGAGGGTGATGACCAGATTCACACAAACACTCATCCCGGTCAGGAACTTGACTACATTTTAGAGGGCGAAATGATACTTAAAGTTGCAGACACAGAAATAGTATGCGGTAAAGGCGATGCAATATATTACGATTCTGCATATCCTCATGGAATGAAAGCAATAGGCGACAAACCTGCCAAAGTATTAACCGTTATTACTGCATAATAACCTTTAAAAACGAAAGGATGTAAACATAAAAAATGAGTTTTATAGACAGATTTTGCAAATCCGATTTTAAATCATACGAGGATTTCCGCAATAATTTCACAATTAACATTCCGGACAACTTCAACTTCGGTTTTGATGTTGTTGACGAAATAGCAAAAGAAACCCCCGACAAAACTGCTCTTGTATGGTGTGATGACACCGAAACAAACGACAGGGTTTTTACCTTCGGGGACATTTCGAAATTATCTAACAAAGCAGCAAACTTTTTTGCTTCAACAGGTATAAAAAAAGGCGATGCCGTTATGCTTATATTAAAACGCAACTATCAGTTCTGGTACATAATGACCGCCCTTCACAAAATTGGTGCAGTTGTTATTCCCGCTACATATCTTCTTACTAAAAAAGATATTGTTTACAGAAATAACGCCGCAAGTGTAAAAGTTATTGTTTCCACCAACGACGAAGTGGTGCTTCAACATGTCGAGGCATCTGTTGAGGAATCAAAAAGCCTTGAAAAACTAATAATCACAAACGGAAGCAGAGACGGCTGGATTTCCTTTGACGAAGAAATCGAAAAGTTCTCTGACGAATTCCCAAGACCTACAGGGGATGACGCCACCCGCAACGACGATATGATGCTTATGTACTTTACATCAGGCACAACAGGAAATCCGAAAATGGCGGCACACAACTTCCTTTATCCGTTAGGACACATAATAACTGCTAAATTCTGGCACAACTTAAACGAAAACGACCTGCACATTTCTGTTGCTGATACAGGCTGGGCAAAAGCAACCTGGGGCAAATTTTACGGTCAGTGGATATGCGAGGCGGCACTTTTTGTTTACGATATGGAAAAATTTATTCCCATTAAACTGCTTGAGAAAATTTCAATGCACAAGGTTACATCTTTTTGCGCTCCTCCAACAATGTACCGCTTTATGATGCAGGAGGACATTACAAAATTTGATTTGTCCTCTTTAAGAAGTTGTTGTCTTGCAGGAGAACCGCTAAACCCTGACATTTACAATAAATTTAAAGAAATTACCGGAATAAGTATGAGAGAGGGTTTTGGACAGACTGAAACGGTAGTTGCAATAGCAACTTTCCCATGGATAACTCCCAAACCCGGCTCTATGGGCAAACCATCGCCGTTTTTAAATGTAGATATTATTAAAGATGACGGGACTTCGTGCAACGCAGGCGAAGAGGGTGAAATTGTATTCCGTGCTAATCCCGGTGAAGTCCCCGGTTTATTCACAGGATACTACCGCGACAAAGAAAAAACCGAAAATGTTTGGTATAACGGCATTTATCACACTGGTGATATTGCCTGGATTGATGAAGACGGATACATATTCTATGTAGGAAGAAGTGATGATGTTATTAAATCATCAGGTTACAGAATAGGTCCTTTCGAGATAGAAAGTGCACTTTTAGAGCATCCTGCTGTTTTAGAAACGGCAATCACCGCAGTTCCGGACCCTATAAGAGGACAAGTTGTTAAAGCAACAATTGTTCTTAAAAAAGGATACAAACCGTCTGAACAACTTAAAAAAGATTTGCAAAATCATGTTAAGAGAATTACCGCACCATACAAATACCCGAGAATTATTGAGTTTGTTGATGAATTACCAAAAACATCAAGCGGTAAAATAAGGCGTGTTGCCATAAGAGAAAAAGATAATCAATAGGAGGGTTATAAAATGAGTGTTTTAAAAAGAACTTTTTCAGTTTTCCTTTGCCTGTCTGTTTTAATTTGCTTTACTGCACTGGCAGAAGCAGAACCCGTGCCCCAGAACACAGTAACATTAAGTCTTAATGACGCTGATGTTACAGTGGGCGACGAAGGCGTAGTGCTTACAGTTACAATTGACAATCTTACTTCAACTCTTGCTTCTGTTGAAGAACTTGTTGTGGGCATAGATTCATCCCTTGTTGAAGTTACAGGCATCACAGGTGTTGAAACAGACAATGTATATTACTACACAGTTCCATATACAGTAGAAACTCCAACAACAGAAGCGGTAGCAATAGAAATTCCGCTCACAGTTACAGATGACGAACTTGCAGTTTCGCCAAAAACTGTTAATATTTCAGTATCAGAAATAAGTCTTAAAGACAACAGCGAGCCTGCTTTAGACATTACTCCCGAGATAGGCGTTCCTGCTGTACTTACATTGCAAAACGAAGTAATTAATGCAAAACTCACTTTTGACAGTGCGATTTCCGCAACAACAAATATTGCGGTTGCATATCAACTGGTAACGGTAGAGCCGACACCTGCTGCCGACCCAATCCCTGCTATACTAACTCTTAAAAACGAGGGCAAAACAATAAAGGTAACAACGCAAGAACCTCTTGCTGAGGGCACATACAAAGTGATGGTTACTGCAAGCGGATACCTTGTACCTGATTTTGATGATGTAGTAATTAACAGCCAACAGACAGAGCCTGTATTTTCTAAAAAACTTGTCCCCGGCGACATAAACGGCGACAAAGCAATAGACCTTTATGACTTCCACGAAATCTGTACTGCGGTGGAAAATACAAGTGCTGATACACTTTATGATTTAAACAAAGACGGAAGTGTCAGCAAACGCGATGTCAATTTAATGGTAACAGGCTGGAAAGCCGTGTACGGACAATAACAGAAAGGGTGATATAAATGAAAAAAATAATAAGTATTCTTTTAGTGCTTGTGCTTTCTCTTTCTATGATCACCATCACTTATGCAGACGATATGGCAATAGGTCTTATGGTAAGATCATTAAGCGAAAAGATTGTTCCGGGCGAAACATTCAAAGTTATTTTGTTTGCTAATTCTGACAATTATCCTATATATTCATATCAGTTTAAAATAAATTTTGACAACACATATTTCAGACTGGATGATGTATATTCAAGCGTAAATTCAAGTTATGAAGGTCTTAAAGTTATCGACAACGATTTGGGCACAGCAACATTCTCTGCATTTATAAACGGTGCACAACTGACTGAAAATAATAATGACAACAATTACAAAATTGCAACAATAGAATTTGAAACATTAAGAGAAATTGACGAAAACAAAACAATTTCGTTTGACGGTGAAGAAACTGTATTTTTAAATCAGGCGGGATTACCGCTTGACACAAACCTTAACGATTTGGAAATCGAAATTCCGCAAGCACCTACAAAAAAATCACCCACAAAAGATTCTTTTGTAATTGGCGACTACGCTAAATTTGCCTCAGCAACAAAAGACGCAGATATTTACTATACAACCACAAGCGGTGATGAGCCTACAACAAAAATGACCGGTACAATCAGACTTACAAAAAATGTTACATTTTATGTTGTAGCAAAGAAATACGGTATAGAAAGTAATATGTCAACATTCAAGTTAAGTCTTAAAAAACAATCTGTTCCCATGACCGGAGGCGGAAACACATCCGTTACACCCGCTCCTGAAACAACCGTACCCGAAACACCTACGAAATATGCAGACATTCAACAACACTGGGCAAAAGATAACATTATAAAACTTATAAACAAAGGTATGGTATCGGGTTATGAAGACGGTTCAGTCAAGCCGGACAACCAGATAACAAGACAGGAAATTGCAAAACTCATTGTGAGTGCTCTTAATGTACAGCCTACAGACACAGTTAATCTGGAATTTACAGACAGCGGTGAAATTGCGGACTGGGCAAAAGGGTATGTTCAGACCGCGGTAAACCTGGGAATTTTAAACGGCTATGACGACGGAACATTTAAACCTGCTCAGGCAGTTTCAAGAAAAGAACTTGCCAAAATTGCTATGGTTGCATTTAAATACGAGCAGGTGCAGGAAAAGTTGGAATTCCACGACGAACAAACAATTCCCGCCTGGGCATACGGTTATGTTTCTACCGCAGTTAAAAACGGTATTATAACAGGTTATGAAGACGGTACATTTATGCCTGACAAAAATGTAACAAGAGCAGAAACCTGCACAATCTTAGTTAAATGCCTTAAAATATAATACAACAAACTAAAAGGCTGAACGAAAATCGTTCAGCCTTTTATATTTGTTAAAAAGGAATAATTTTTATTGCTTTTTAATTGTTTTCTGCTAATTCATCTGTTTCTTCATAAGTATATCTGCAAGGCACAACATCAACTGCATCAATATATAAAATTCCTGTTTCTTTTTGCAACAACATCATTCCGGTGTCGGAGTAATGTCTTACAAGTTTATTGTCATTTAAAAATTCTTCAACTATCATATTTTATTCCTCCAGTTCTGATATAGGTTTAATCTGTAGTGCATACCCACTCCAGTTTGTTGCCGTTTTATACCATTCTACAGCATCATCAGGAACATAGATGTAACCGCGTTCAAGGCATATTTCCGTCTGATCCAAAGAGAACCAACTTGCTAAAACGCAGTTTTTAGTGCCAATTATCAGTGTTGAAAGGTTAAAACATTGTTCAAACGCATGACTTGCAATATTTGTAACAGAAGGCAGTTCAGCAGTTCTCAGATATGCGCAAGCATAAAATGCGTAGGCTCCGACATTTGTTACATTCTGGAATTTTGCAGTAGTTATGTTGAAACTGTTCGCCCACAAATATTGTTTTATTTTTGTTGCCTTGTTGTTTACGACATCCGTTAGTTTATCCTCTATTATCTCTTCTGCGGTGATTAGGTTTCCGACCTCGATTGTCATTTCGTTTATTGAAAGTTGTTTTTCAACGCCCGTTTTTTCCCTTACTGCATTTGCAAGGTCCGTAAATTTCCCTGACACTGAATTTTTGCTGTAAATTTCAAAATTATCAAAAGTAGACACAACCGGCACGCTATACTGCTGTTGCACACGGTTTATAGCATAAAGACCTATCTTTTTCATTTTAAAACTTAAAAGTTTCTTGTCAAGAGGCAGTCTTTTTTCAGGAGTACTGTATGTAACTCCGTTTTTAGTAATTGTTGTTTCGCAGTAACCGCCTATTATTCCAATACAAATTTTAATATGCATCTCACCGCCGTCGCACAGTGATAAAAATGTATCGTTATTTCTTGCTATAACTCTGTCGTCGTCTTCATTAGCGACGCCTGCCCCCGCTGTGTTTGCATGAGGTTTACCATGAGGTATAACGAAACATCCATAGTGAGTGCTTCCGAAAGCAAGACCGTAAATCTGTTGCTGATTACTGTTTATTATATCAATTACAGGGAAATATGCGTAATCGTTATACGGTCTGTCGATTGAATAATCAAACTCAATTATTACTTCATCCATATTTGTGTAATCAATCTCGGGAATTGTTTTATATGCCATAATATTGTTGGTACTTTTTTCTCCCTGACTTTTTACCATTGTCAACTTATTGTTCTGAAAAACAAAATAGTTGTCTGTTTCGCTGTAGCCATTTTCAGTAATGGACGCTTCCCAACCGTCAGCGTTAAAGCCGTCAATCTTAACATTTTCCGTAACCCCTGCAGGCAACACTTCAAAATTTTCATTCCAAATTTCTTTTGTAGCCACTATCTCACCAACTTCCGTTCAAAATGTAGTCGTCCACATAAGACTGCAGTTGCAATTTATCTTCCGGTGTCCAGTAGTCGATGCCTAAACACGGTCTATCGCCCTTTTCACCTTTTTCTCCCTGTTCACCTTTTTCACCCTTTTCGCCTTTTGGTATTGTAAACTTAAGGCGTACCTGCTTGCTGTTTCCCACATTTTCAACAGTTGCCGGCAAGTCGCTTTCGCAGGTGTTTGTTTCATCTACAGCAACTGATACAGAGTAAAGTTTGTTCGCTATAATGTAGTCGTCTGAAATAAAACCGTCAATCTGAAGAACCAACGGCATAAAACGCATAAAAGACTGGTCTTTTTGCACTTCAAAGCCTATCTTTAAAACACCTTTTTCCACTACTCTGCCTTCAAGTACTACCACATACTTGTTGTCAACATATTCTGGGGTTACCATTTCCTGAACCCCGGACGCTGTGTAAATATATGCAAAAACAGCGTCAGCAATTATGCCATCAGGAAATGTTGCGTTTATTTTAATGCTGTTATCTTCGCCCTCAAAAAAGATGTTTGCATTGTCAATATCCGCAATTTTGCCCTGTTGTGAAAAAGTTACATTTACCTCTTTCACTTTTATCATTCCTTTCCGTAATATTAGGTGTATCCCACCTGATTTAAGTATATCAAGATAAATATGACAATGCGCGACAACTTTTCACAGAAATTTGGGAATATTATGTTTTTTGGGGAGTTTTTATTTAAAAAGTCTTTGACAAAATGCGACATTGGTAGTATAATTTAATTGTGGAGTTTGGGGGCATTATTATGTATAATATCGGCGACAAAATTGTATATCCGATGCACGGTGCAGGAGTAATTGAAGCAATCGAGGTAAAAAAATTCCTGAAAGAAAAAAAATCATATTATATTATGAAAATCGCAACAAGCGGTATGGTGTTGATGATTCCAACGGATAATACTGAAGAAATCGGTATAAGAAGTATCGTTGACAAACAAACTGCTCTTAAGGTTATCAAGGAATTTGCAACTCCTGTTGGCGAATTCAACGAAAACTGGAATAAGCGTTACCGAGAAAATATGCTTAAAATAAGAACGGGTAATATTTTTGAGGTGTTAAAAGTAGTTAAGGATTTAATGGTGCATGACAAACAAAAGGGCCTGTCCACAGGGGAACGAAAAATGCTTAACAACTCCAAACACATTCTTTTAAGTGAACTTGTTCTTGCACAGAATAAAGATTATACATATTTGGATAAAATACTTGAAACTGAAATAGAAAAACTAGTATAAAAAACAGGCTTTGTCGTTTGACAAATGCCTGTTTTATTTTTGCTTTGTTTTGGTTTTTAATCTTGCTTTTCAAAAGGCGTTATTTTCCCTTTTGCCTTGTGTGGTGTGTGCATTTTTCTACACCCTTTTGGGGTGGACGAAAAATAGTGCAGATTGGACAAACTGAACCCGAAGGGGTGTGCCCGAAGGCGTACAAAGGTACGCCGAGAGGTGAAGTTTGTTCAAAACACAAGGCTTATAA
>JAFQJA010000005.1 GCA_017397315.1 Clostridia bacterium
ACCGTCAACAGGAGTTAATGCTGTAACTGCGTCAACACCGTTGTTGTAACTGATACCAAATACTACGCCGCCATCAGCAGAAACTGTAAATACAACAGGTGTTCCATATACTGCATCTGCATCACTGTAACCGCTCTGGTATGAAACTGTCACGCCTTCAGGAGCAGTAATTGTTCTCTTAATTAATGCAAATTTAGCAGTAAATATTTTGTTTGATGTAATTTGAATTGTTTTCAAATCATTAACTAACTGGTCACCGTCATACCAACCGATAAAGTCATAGTATGAGTCGGGGGTTACTACTACTGCATCAATTTGTCCCTGTGTAAGATATCCGTTTGTTTCAACATATTGAGGTGAGCCTGAAGTAATTGCACCGTTTCCTTCTGCAACAAATGTTACTGTGTATAAGCCGATTGCATCATAAGAAATTGCGATTACGCCGATAATTTCTTCACCGTCAATTGTGTAAACTCCGTCAACATCAGCAAGTTCGCCTTTGTCAACACCGCCGATACTGTATGAAACAGAATTTAGTGTAACCAGAGATTCGTCAACATCTAATGTGAACTGGTAATCTGTACCGTGTGTAGCAGTAAGTTCTGCTGCCGCTTCACCGTCAGCAGTTTTTGGTGTGATACCTGCAAGTTCAGTAAATGTAACTGCATACTGTGCATCTGTAAATGTTGCTGTATATGTTAACGCTTCTGTTACAGTAGTACCTACAGGAGCACTTGGTGTCCATGCATCAAATTTATATCCTGCATCTGCAACAACTTCAGGTACGTCAGATGCTAAAATTACATAACCTGTGTCAACTGTCTTTGTTTTTGCTCCTGTTGAATCGTCTGCCCATTTACCGTTTGCACCTACATTGAAAGTAATAACAAACTGTGCAACACCCTGTGCTGTATAAACTGCATCTTCAGTTACAGGTGTGGTTGTAATTGTGTTTGTACCTACAAATTCTGTACCGTTATGCCACTGACCTTCAACCTCTGTTCTTAATCTGTAGCCGGGAGCCGCTGTAAGTATTGGAACTGTTGCCGCAGGTGTACCTGCCTGTAAGTGTGCCAGAGTCGCGTAAAGTGTTGTTGTGTTGTCTGCAACATAGTATGTTACATCGTCAAATGCAACTACACCTGCACCTGCTTTGAATGTTACTTCGTGATATTCCTTTGTTGTAATTTCAACATAAACATCGTCTAAAACTTCGCCGCCGTCAATTGTATAACTGTCGCCTATTGCAATACTGTTTAGAGCACCGTTTTCGCCTACTTTATATGTAACGCCTGTTACAACAAAACCTTCGTCTGCAGTAACTGTAAATGTTACATCTGTGCCGTGAGTAATTGCAGAATTGTTTGCAATGCTTACATCTGCATTGTTTGATGTTTCGTAGAAAGTAAATGTGTTATGTGAATACTGTGCAACTACTGTTGCGTCTGCATCAACAGTCTCTCCATTCAAATTACCTGGCAATACTACATCGCCGTCATTTATTTTCCAACCAACAAATGACATGCCTTCAGGCGGAGTGATTTTTGATGCGTCAGGCAAACCTACAGTATCATAAGTTACACCAATATCTGCAACTAATTCTGTTTCTACATCCTGAGCAAATGTACCACCATTTGCATCAACTGTAATTTCAAATTGTTGTACCGCTGTAGCAACTACATCTGTGCTGGCTGTAAAGGGAACCGTTGCCAAAGTTTCTGCTGCATAGAATTGTTCACCGATTTTCCAGTATGCTTCGGTATCTTGCAAGCGATAACCTTCATCCGCCACTGCAGATGGGTATGCTGTGAAAGTTTCAGTGTAATCAGTTGTTGTCCATAATCCGGGTGCATTCCATTTAGCATAAGCAGATACTTCACCAAATTCTACGATACCTGTGCCTGGTTTAAATGTAAGAACAACATTATGAAGGTTGATTTCTTCATCTACAAGTGTAATAACACCTGTGTTTTTGTCATAGCTTACAGGCGTAATTTCAGCAGAATCAAGATCAATAACTGTTGTTTCATTAACTGCATCTATTACTGTGAATGTAGCAGTTGCTATTGTAACAGCACTTTCTGTGCCGATTTCAATATTGTCAGCAGTCTTTCTTGAAAAAGCAAATTTACCGTTTGTCAGGTTCATTTCATAAAGTCCTGACAGTTCTGTTGTAATGTTGTCAAGTCTAAGAACATCATCAGCCCAATTCAAGTCAAACTGGAATGAACCGATATTTTGTCCTTCCCCTGTCGCTATTGCTTTAATGTCTACTGTAAAACTGTCTCCTTTGTTGAAATCGCTGGCAGTTGCTTCCGCAGTTACAGTAAAATCTGCATCAACGGTTGTTAATGCAAAAGCGGTAAAGTCAACTACTACTGTTGACAATGCAAAAACTAATACCATAAGCATTGCCAACCCTTTTGTACATAATTTTTTCATTTTTCCCTCTCCTTTTATATTGTATTTTTATATGTATACCATCATATATTTTATTATATTACTATTACAAAATAATTACAATGAAATATATTATTATTTTTATGCTCAATATTAATAAAAAGCATTGAGTTCAATGCTTTTTATTGTTTATCTTTTTGTGCTTTCCAACAGAACTTTGTCGACGCTCCAGTAAAACTTGTCTTGTCCGACCTTTTCTATAAACTCACCGCGTTCAAAACTTTCCCGCACTCTTTCCTGCAATCCACTGAACACAAATTCCGTACCCTGCCCTGTTTTTTCTAAGTAACAATCAAGCAGTGCAGAGGTTGCAGTAATATCGATATATGGAACTCCTCTCATAGACAAAATAATCTTTTCGCACCGAGGAAGTTCGTCTAAAAATCCAATCAGCTTGTCGCAGTTGGTAAAAAACAACGGACCTGTCAAATATACAACCAGTGTATCTTTATTGAGGTTTTCAACATCAAACTCCGAATTAATTTTATCATTTTGCACCTTTGAAACATCAATATTCAATTTAGAAATATTAAATACAAATACTATTATAGAAAAAACAATACCAAATATTATAGCTATTGTCAAATCAAACACAACCGTTGCAATCATAGTAACTAAAAACTTCAGTATCGGACCTGTAAATTTGTTTTTAAAAATATATGTAATGCTTTCCCATTCGTTCATACGCCATGCAGTTACCATAAGCACTCCTGCCAACGCAGACAAAGGCAGTGTTGCCATAACAGGAGCCAATAAAAACATACACGCAATTAAAAATACGGAGTGGAAAACACCTGTAAATCTTGTCTGGCATCCTGATTTAATAGCAACACTTGTTCTTGCTATTGCCGCAGTACAGGGCACACCTCCAAAAAAAGGAATAACAATATTGCCTATACCCTGTGCCACCAATTCTCTGTCCGCATCAAACGGCTCTGATTTCATCCTTGATGCGCTGGACCCGCAAAGCAAACTTTCAATCATACCAAGTGCAGCAATCGTAATTGCAGGGGATAAAAGTTCCGTAAAATTTATTGCTTTTAAGGAACTTAAGTGAAGTCTGCTGTCTAAAATCAATGTTTTCGGAATGTCTCCAACTTTTGGAATATCAAGTTTCAAAATATATGATACTATTCCTGCTATGATAATTGCCACAAGCGATGACGGAACTTTTGCGTTCCATTTTTTCGGCCAGATAATCATTATGACAATAACCAAAAGTCCTATAAGCAGTGTGCTTATATTCACATTAAAGCCTGCCTGAAAATAAGAAAGAAGTTTTTGAACAGCAGTTTCACCGTGAGAAACAGTACCGAATAGGTTGTCCAACTGACCCAACGCAATTACTACTGCAATGCCCGAGGTAAATCCTGTTATTACGGGGGCGGGTATGTAATTTACAAGTTTACCAAGTTTGAACATACCAAGCACAAGCATTATTATGCCGGCAATCAGGCAGGTAACAAACATACAGTTTAATGAATACCTTGAAACAATCGTTACCAAAACGGCACTCATTGCACCTGTAGGCCCTGAAATCTGAAATGAAGCCCCCGACAAAAGGCTGATTATTATACCTGCAACGATTGCAGCAATCATACCTGATGCCGCATCAGCACCACAGGCAACGCCAAAAGCAAGTGCTAAAGGAAGAGCCACCGCCGCAACAGTTACACCTGCCATCAAGTCTTTTGATAAACTATTTAAATTGTATCCGCCAAATTCTCTTTTTAAATCGCCGAAATATTTTTTAATCATATAATCACCTCATAATAATGGGAATTGCGCTCCCGCAATTCCCATTACTCTTATATTGAAAAATCATCAGGGTTAATATTAATATCAATGCCGTGCTTTCTGTTTACGCCAAGAGACATAATATCCACTTTAAAGGAAAAACACTTTTTATCTGCTCTTACTTCCTTTTTCTTTTTTGTGCAAAATATAGTGTAGTCCTTTTGTTTCTCGCAATAAACACATATTGCGCAACAAGGGCTTTGCTCGGCTTTGTTTAACTTTAAAAGACTTTTCATATTATTTCATTGCTTCTTCGATAGCAACTGCAACAGCAACTGTAGCACCAACCATTGGGTTGTTACCCATGCCGATAAGTCCCATCATTTCAACATGAGCAGGAACTGAAGACGAACCTGCAAATTGAGCGTCTGAATGCATACGACCCATAGTATCAGTCATACCATAAGAAGCAGGACCTGCGGCCATATTGTCAGGATGAAGTGTTCTTCCTGTACCGCCTCCTGAAGCAACCGAGAAATATTTTTTACCCATTTCAATACATTCTTTTTTGTATGTTCCTGCAACAGGGTGCTGGAATCTTGTTGGATTAGTTGAGTTGCCTGTAATTGAAACATCAACATTTTCGCAGTGCATAATTGCAACGCCTTCTCTTACATCATTGGCACCATAGCACATAACTTTTGAACGCTCGCCGTCTGAATAAGGAGTTTTGCCAACTATTTTTAGTTCGCCTGTTGCATAGTCAAAGTCTGTTTCAACATAAGTGAAACCGTTAATTCTTGAGATGATTTGTGCAGCATCTTTGCCCAAACCATTTAGTATTACTTTAAGTGGTGTCTTTCTAACTTTGTTTGCTGTTTTAGCAATACCGATAGCGCCTTCTGCAGCAGCAAAAGATTCGTGGCCCGCCAAGAAAGCAAAACACTTTGTGTCTTCTCTTAAAAGCATAGCACCCAAGTTACCATGACCGATACCTACTTTTCTGTCATCTGCAACAGAACCGGGAATACAGAATGACTGCAAGCCTTCGCCGATTGCTTCTGCGGCATCCGCAGCAGTTTTGCAACCTTTTTTAATAGCGATTGCTGCACCTACAAGGTATGCCCACCCTGCGTTTTCAAAGCAAATCGGTTGAATGCTTTTAACTATGTCAATTACATCTATGCCTTTGTCTTTGCAAATTTTTTCTGCCTCTTCAAGTGAAGATATGCCGTTATTATTTAAAGCGTCATTAATTTGATTAATTCTACGCTCGTAACTTTCAAATAAAGCCATTTTCGTTTCCTCCTTTTATTCTTCTCTTGGGTCGATATATTTTACAGCATCGTCAAATCTTCCGTAGTGATTTGTTGCTTTTTTCAACGCTTCGTCTGCTGACATACCTTTTTTGATGTTTTGCATCATAACGCCAAGTTGAACAAATTCATATCCGATTATTTCATCTTTATCTGACAAAGCCACTCTTGTTACATAACCCTCTGCCATTTCAAGATAACGCGGACCTTTTGCAACAGTAGAGTACATTGTACCCACCTGACTTCTTAAACCTTTGCCCAGATCTTCAAGACCTGCACCAACAGGTAACCCGTTTTCCGAAAATGCAGATTGAGTTCTTCCGTATACTATCTGTAAAAACAATTCACGCATAGCAGTGTTAATTGCATCGCATACAAGGTCTGTATTTAATGCTTCCAATATTGTTTTGCCTGCTAAAATTTCTGCAGCCATAGCAGCAGAATGTGTCATACCAGAGCATCCGATAGTTTCAACCAATGCTTCCTGGATAACACCGTTTTTAACATTAAGCGAAAGTTTGCATGCACCTTGTTGTGGTGCACACCAGCCAATGCCATGTGTGAAACCGTTAATATCTTTAATCTCTTTTGATTTAGTCCATAAGCCCTCTTGAGGAATTGGTGCAGGACCGTGATTAGCGCCCTTAGCAACAGGACACATATGCTCTACTTCGTGTGTGTAAATCATACATTTACTCCTTTCAAAAACAAAAATCTCATAATTCCATATCCTACATTATACTAAAACACAACATAAAAGTCAATAATTTGACAACTTTTTATCAAACATTAATGGAATATTTTTATAAGTTTACTGTAAAAATCCATAGGATGGCTGTCAAACAAAAGTACTCCTCCTTTTTGGCTTGTTTTTATGCTTCCGTAACAGTCATCTATTCCCAAAAGTTGCGCAGGATTTTTAGTAATCATCAAAAGAGCATCGTCTTTATCTATGCCGTATTTCACCGCAAGTTGTGCATAAAGTTGCAAAAAATCAACGGGCGTTTCGGGATGGTCAGAGGATATCGCAATCACACTGCCCTCTTTATACTGCCTAACCAGATTTTCGTAAGACAAATTTTCCATTTCTTTTTTTGATATGTCAGTAAGCATCGGTCCTGCAATTATTTTGCATTTCCCCTCACAGTCTGTTCCGTGAACATATACAACATTTTTATCCTTTACCAAGTTAATATCCTCTTTACTGTGAGCGTGCAAAAATACTGGCTTTTCTGCTTTTTCTATTTCTTTAATTACGGCTTCTTCTACATTTTCATTATTTTTGCATGGATTTTCACCAAGTGCAAGTTTAATCCCGCAAGTGCCCACAGTTTTTTGCGTTTTGGTTGACACAAGCACTACATCTCCGCCAACAGGTTTAGAACTGTCAGGACTTACTGCGACAAGGGTAATGCCATTTTTGTACGCTTTGTCAAAGTAGCCATAATTGTTGTTATAAAGGTGAGTATGGGCGTCAATAAATCCAGGAACGGCGTAACAACCTTTTGCATCATATACATCACTATCATTAGGGCAAGTATCCATACTTCCTACATCAGTAATCACACCGCTTTCTATTCTTATGTACCCATTGTCTATTTTTTCAGTTGTTATATTTACATTTTTTATCAGCATTTTTCTTCCCTCTGTGCATATTTTTTTAGACAACATTATAAAGACCGTATAATCCGGATGCCAACCATGTTTAGCAATAGTTTATCTTATGGCAGAAACAAAATCACAAATATATTAAGTCAGACATATTATGTATAAAAGATTTTTCAGGAGGACTATATGTTTAAAAATTCTTTTATAAATATCAAAATAAAGCCGTACGCAGTCGCAAAAATAAAAGGAAGCAATGACTATCCGTATATTAACGGCATTGCCTACTTTTACAAAGTACAAAGAGGTGTCCTTGTTGCACTTCAACTGAACGGATTACCCGCTTCTGATAACATTTGCAACAAACCCATATTTGCCGTCCATATACACAGTGGCGGAAGTTGCACAGGCAATAACAGCGACCCATTTGCAGACGCAATGATGCACTATAACCCACACGATTGCGTTCATCCTTACCACGCAGGCGATTTACCGCCGGTATTTGGCGTTGACGGCATTGGCTTTTCCATCTTTCTGACAAATCGATTTTCTCTTGAGGAAATAATTGGAAAGACTGTTATAATCCACTCTGCACCAGACGACTTTACAACTCAACCGTCCGGCAATTCAGGAACAAAAATTGCTTGCGGTGTAATTTCAAATATAAATTAGGTGTTTTCGATCAATATACATTTTTTATACAGTTAGGTAAAATAAGTTTATTTCAAACTCTGCTCGAAACCATTTTAACACATTAAAAAATGATATGCAACAGAAAAATCTTTTATGCAAAAATGCGGCGGCGCATTATAAATACTTCAGATCATTTATATAGACCGATAAAAAAATAACCTTAAGCAAAAGGCTTAAGGTTATTTATATTATTTAATATTAGCTATTGATTGAAGATACAACGCCTGAACCAACAGTTCTGCCACCTTCACGGATAGCAAAACGAAGACCTTCTTCGATAGCGATAGGTGTGATAAGTTCAACATCAATTGAAACATTATCACCAGGCATACACATTTCTACACCTGAAGGTAATGCGATAACACCTGTAACATCTGTTGTTCTGAAATAGAACTGAGGACGATAGTTGTTGAAGAATGGTGTATGACGGCCACCTTCATCTTTAGTTAGAACATAAACTTCGCCTTTGAATTTTGTATGAGGATGAATTGAACCTGGTTTAGCCAAAACCTGACCGCGTTCGATTTCATTTCTCTGAACACCGCGTAGAAGAACACCGATGTTATCACCAGCTTCAGCACTGTCAAGAAGTTTTCTGAACATTTCGATGCCTGTTACAACAACTTTTCTTGCTTCGTCTGTTAAACCAACGATTTCAACTTCTTCTGAAAGGTTAAGTGTACCTCTTTCAACTCTACCTGTAGCAACTGTACCACGACCTGTGATTGAGAATACATCTTCGACAGGCATTAAGAATGGTAAGTTTGTTGAACGCTCAGGAGTAGGAATGAAATCATCAACAGCATTCATTAGGTTGATAATGCATTCATATTCTGGAGCACTTGCATCTGTTGAAGATGATTCCAAAACTTGTAGAGCAGAACCTGTAATGATAGGTGTATCATCACCCGGGAATTCATACTCGTTTAGAAGTTCTCTGATTTCCATTTCAACTAATTCTAATAATTCAGGGTCATCTACCTGATCAGCTTTGTTCATAAATACAACGATGTAAGGAACGCCAACCTGACGAGATAATAGAATGTGTTCTCTTGTCTGAGGCATTGGACCGTCAGCTGCAGATACAACCAAAATAGCACCGTCCATCTGAGCAGCACCTGTGATCATGTTTTTAACATAGTCAGCGTGTCCGGGGCAGTCAACATGAGCGTAGTGACGAGTGTCTGTTTCGTACTCAACATGTGATGTTGAAATTGTAATACCTCTTTCTCTTTCTTCAGGAGCTTTATCGATATTAGCATAGTCAGTAAATTCAGCCTGACCTTTAATACCTAATACCTTAGTGATAGCTGCTGTAAGAGTTGTTTTACCATGGTCAACATGACCGATGGTTCCAATGTTAACATGGGGTTTGCTTCTTTCATATTTAGCCTTTGCCATTGTTTTTTCCTCCTTAATTATAAGTGTTTATTATTATTAATTTATATTATACTACTGAAACAAATAAAATGCAAGTGCATTTTACGCATTTTTATTTTTTGAATCTATAATTGATTCCTGAATGCTCTTCGGAACTTCTTCATAGTGGCTGGGTTGCATTACATACTGACCACGGCCCTGAGTACTTGAACGAAGCGAAGTTGCATAACCGAACATTTCTGACAATGGAACGAATGCTGAAATTGCTTGAGCACCCGGTCTTGCTTCCATACCCTGAATTTGTCCGCGGCGTGAGTTAAGATCTCCCATAACATCACCCATATATTCTTCCGGAACAACAACATCAACCTTCATAATAGGTTCTTTTAGTACAGGGTCTGCCTTACGGCAAGCATCTTTAAATGCCATAGACGCTGCAATCTTAAACGCCATTTCTGATGAGTCAACTTCGTGGTATGAACCGTCAACCAATGTTACTTTTACATCAACTACATTGTAACCTGCAAGTACACCATTTAGCATTGCGCCCTGGATACCTGCGTCAACTGCAGGGATGTATTCTTTTGGAATAGCACCGCCCACAATTTTGTTAACAAATTCGTAGCCTTTACCTGCTTCTGTAGGCTCAACCTCGATAACAACATGTCCGTATTGACCTTTACCACCGGACTGTCTTGCGTATTTGTGGTCAACCTTAACAGGCTTTCTGATAGCTTCTCTGTATGAAACTTGAGGTTCACCAACATTTGCTTCAACTTTAAATTCACGAAGCAATCTGTCAACAATAATTTCAAGGTGCAATTCACCCATACCTGCAATGATTGTCTGACCTGTTTCTTCGTCTGTATAAGTTTTAAATGTTGGGTCTTCTTCTGCAAGTTTTGACAAAGCGATACCCATTTTTTCCTGACCTGCTTTTGTTTTTGGTTCAATAGCAACTCTGATAACGGGTTCCGGGAATTCCATAGATTCCAAAATAATAGGATGCTTTTCATCACATAGTGTATCACCTGTTGTTGTGTTCTTAAGACCAACAGCAGCAGCAATATCACCTGAATATACTACAGAAATATCTTCTCTGTGATTAGCATGCATTTGAAGAATTCTTCCCAAACGCTCTTTATTACCTTTGCAAGCATTTAAAACATATGATCCTGATTCAATGCTACCTGAATATACTCTGAAGTAGCAAATCTTACCAACAAACGGGTCTGTGGCAATTTTAAATGCCAAAGCAGCAAACGGAGCGTCGTCCGAAGAAGGTCTTTCTTCTTCTTCATCAGTATTTGTATTGATACCTTTGATATTTGCAACATCTGTAGGAGCAGGCATATAATCGATAACTGCATCCAACAGAAGTTGAACACCTTTGTTTCTGTAAGAAGTACCGCAAAGCATAGGAACAATTTCATTGTTGATAGTTGCTTTTCTAAGAGCTGTTTTAAGATCTTCCATAGGAATTTCTTCGCCCTCTAAATAAGCCATCATCAAATCTTCGTCAGTTTCAGCAATAGCCTCAATCATATTTGCTCTGTATTCTTCTGCTTTATCAAGCATATCAGCAGGGATTTCTTCCTCGCTGTATTCCTTGCCCATTTCGTCATGGTAAATTTCCGCTTTCATCTTCATAAGGTCGATGATACCTCTGAATGTATCTTCAGAACCGATAGGAAGTTGAATCGGAACACCATTTGCGTGTAATCTGTCTTTAACCATAGATACAACATTATAGAAATCTGCACCCATAATGTCCATCTTATTTACATAAATCATACGCGGTACGCCATAATCATCAGCCTGACGCCATACAGTTTCAGACTGTGGTTCAACGCCACCTTTAGCGCACATTACTGTAACAGAACCGTCCAATACTCTAAGTGAACGCTGAACTTCAACTGTGAAGTCAACATGTCCGGGGGTATCAATAATGTTTACTCTGTGTTTTACGCCTGCTTTAGAGCCTTCTTTTTTAGCCCAGAAACAAGTTGTTGCAGCAGAAGTAATTGTGATACCTCTTTCCTGTTCTTGTGCCATCCAGTCCATTGTAGCAGAACCTTCGTGGGTTTCACCGATTTTATGGTTAATACCGGTATAGTACAAAATTCTTTCAGTAGTAGTAGTTTTACCGGCATCGATGTGAGCCATAATACCGATATTTCTTGTATTCTCAAGTGAATACTCTCTACCCATAATCGTGTTTCCTCCTTTCCTTCGTTGTCAGTAATTATATTACCAACGGTAGTGAGCAAACGCTTTGTTAGCCTCTGCCATCTTGTGTGTGTCTTCACGCTTTTTAACAGCACCGCCTGTGCTATTAACAGCATCCATAAGTTCAGCTGCTAATCTTTCAGACATAGTTCTTTCGTTTCTTAGACGAGCATAGTTTGTAAGCCATCTAAGACCAAGAGTTTGTCTTCTTTCAGGTCTTACTTCAATCGGAACCTGATAGTTAGCACCGCCGACTCTTCTTGCTTTAACCTCTAAAACAGGCATAATGTTGTTCATAGCTTCTTCAAAAACCTCAACAGGGTCTTTTGAAGTTTTTTCCTTGATGATGTCAAATGCATCATACACAATTTTCTGTGCAACACCCTTTTTACCGTCAAGCATAATATTGTTAATCAATCTTGTAACAATTTTACTTCCGTATAATGGGTCTGGAAGCACATCTCTCTTAGGTACAAAACCTCTTCTTGGCACTTTCCTTCCCTCCTTTAATGATAAAAAATTATCAAGGTACTCGCAATAGCCACCTATTGCGTCAGTGCGTAATAATCCGAATATATATAATATACCACGGTGAAACGCACTAATTTACTTTTAATTTGTCCGTACACCCTGGTACAGAATCTTTCTTACTTACCTTCTTTTGGTTTCTTTGCTCCGTATAAACTTCTTGACTGACGACGAGCATTAACACCGGCAGCGTCTAATGTACCACGAACAATGTGATATCTAACACCGGGAAGGTCTTTTACTCTACCGCCTCTGATTAATACAACGCTGTGTTCCTGGATGTTATGTCCTACACCCGGAATGTATGCAGAAACCTCGATACCGTTTGTTAAACGCACTCTGGCAATTTTACGAAGAGCAGAGTTAGGTTTTTTAGGTGTCATTGTTTTAACAACTGTGCATACGCCACGCTTTTGAGGAGAACTCTTATCTGTAGTTTTTTTCTTCAGAGAGTTAAAACCTTTCAACAAAGCGGGAGCTGTTGATTTTTTAACAGAAGTTTCACGGCCTTTTCTAACCAATTGATTAAATGTTGGCAATTACTTTCACCTCCTATTTATGATATATATAATGAATACATTTAAAATGTATGCACTAACTATTTAGTGATTACCGCCACTGCAGCACCTACATCAATGCCGCACATTTTGCCAAGTTCTGACATATTTTTGATATATTGGACAGCAATACCGTATTTATTACAATTATCTGTAATTTCTTTAAAAATATGTGGCGAACAATCTTTTGCTACAAATGCTTTAAGGGCTATGCCTGTTTCTGCTGCCCGCAAAAACTGTCTTAACCCAACTAAAACATTGCCACTTCTTAGTTCTTCAACCATAATTGAAGTAAACCTCCAGTATTTTACCACAATCTTTAACAGATGTCAAGATGTTATTTCCCCGCCCCTTTCAAGTAAAAAGGGGCAGGAAATATGATTAATCTACTATTACATCATCTGATACTACGCCAACAGTTTCAGGTGTTTGTGCAACATCTACATCACGGTAGCATTGCATACCCGTACCAGCAGGAATAAGTTTGCCGATAATAACACTTTCTTTAAGTCCCAACAGCGGATCAATCTTACCTTTGATTGCTGCTTCAGTAAGAACTCTTGTTGTTTCCTGGAATGATGCCGCTGACAAGAATGAATCTGTAGCAAGTGATGCTTTGGTAATACCAAGCAATACGCTTGAACATACTGCGGGAGTCTGTCCCGGTTTTAATGCCTCATTTG
This sequence comes from Clostridia bacterium, assembly GCA_017397315.1. Lineage (GTDB taxonomy): Bacteria > Bacillota > Clostridia > Monoglobales > Firm-18 > RGIG1864. The sequence continues at coordinate 13,189 of JAFQJA010000005.1, forward strand.
CCTCTTCAAATTTATTAATGTCAACATGTGAACCTGCAAGAAGCATCGTATCTCCTGCATCTTCAATTTTAACTTTACGCATCATCTGTCTTACAATAACTTCAATATGTCTGTCGTTAATATCAACACCCTGAAGTCTGTAAACTCTCTGTACTTCCTGAATCAAGTAATTCTGAACAGCAGTAACACCTTTGATTTTTAAGATGTCGTGCGGATTTACTGAACCTTCTGTAAGTTCGTCGCCTGCTTCAATTACCTGACCGTCAGTAACTTTAATTCTTGAACCATAAGGAATGAAGTAAGAAATTGCATCGCCTGTTTCATCATTTAGTACTGTAATTTCTTTCTTCTTCTTGTTTTCTGAAATGCTTACTCGTCCTGCTATTTCAGCAATAATTGCAAGACCTTTTGGTTTTCTTGCCTCAAACAATTCTTCTACACGAGGCAAACCTTGTGTGATATCGTCTCCTGCAACACCACCGGTATGGAATGTTCTCATTGTTAACTGAGTACCGGGTTCACCGATTGACTGTGCAGCAATGATACCAACTGCTTCGCCTACATTTATTGCACTTGCAAGAGCAAGGTTAGAACCATAACATTTAGCACAAACGCCAACTTTTGCTTTACATTTAAGAACAGAACGGATTTTAACAACCTTAACTCCCGCATTTACAACAGCGTTCGCTTCTTTATCAAGCATTAATGTTCCTTTTGGAACAATAATCTCGCCTGTTTCGGGATGAACTACATCTTCTGCAGTATATCTGCCGTGAAGTCTGTCAAACAAACCTTCAATCAACTCGTTACCATCTTTAATGTCGCGTACTTCAATGTACTCTTCTGTACCGCAGTCGTGTTCTCTTATAATAACATCCTGTGATACATCAACAAGTCTTCTTGTTAAGTAACCTGAATCCGCAGTTCTAAGAGCGGTATCCGCAAGACCTTTTCTTGCACCGTGAGTTGAAATAAAGTATTCCAAAACATTAAGACCTTCACGGAAGTTAGCACGAATCGGGATTTCAACAGGACGACCTGTTGTATCGGCCATAAGACCACGCATAGCAGCCAACTGTCTTATCTGATTGATACTACCACGGGCACCGGAGTCAGCCATCATAAATATAGGATTATATTCATTAAGGTTTTTCATAAGTGCAGCAGATACTTTTTTACTTGTATCGTTCCAGATATCAATAATGTTATTGTATCTTTCTTCGTCTGTTAAGAAACCTCTTCTGTACTGCTTTGTAACTTTTTCAACTTCTGTTTCTGCCTCATTCAAGTACTGTTTCTTTTCTTCAGGTATTTCCATATCGCTTACAGAAATAGTAATAGCGCCTCTTGTTGAATACTTAAAGCCTAATGCTTTCAGTTTGTCAAGCAAGTCCGCAGTAACGGCAGTGCCGTGAGTTCTGATTGCTTTATCAACAATTTTACCAAGCATTTTTTTGCCCACAACATTCTTGTCTTTTACAAGATAGTAATGTGCTTTCATTGGTCCGTCGCCTTCAGCAACTCTTGTTACAACCATATCCCTTGCGGTAATTTCGCCTGCTTTTAACAGTTTGTCAATTTCCTTTTTGGTAGCAGGTGTTTTAATAACATCTATTTCCAAATCAAGAACATTCTCTTTTTTACTTCTGTCAACAAAGCCTAAATTCTGCGGAATTACTTCGTTGAAAATAATTCTTCCGCAAGTAGTCTGGATAATACCGTTATACACTTTTCCTCCGTGCTCTTTGCTTGTTTTTACAAAGATTACTGAATGAAGTGAGATTGCTTTTGCATTGTATGCAAGAAGAACTTCGTCAAATGAAGAAAATACTTTCCCTTCACCCGGTTCCCCTGCCTTGTAAAGTGTAAGGTAGTACGCACCAAGTACCATATCCTGAGTAGGAACAGCAACAGGGCGTCCGTCCTGAGGTTTTAGAAGGTTGTTAGCAGAAAGCATTAAGAATCTTGCTTCTGCCTGCGCCTCTGAAGACAACGGAACATGGACGGCCATCTGGTCGCCGTCAAAGTCGGCATTGTACGCAGTACATACAAGAGGGTGAAGTTTTAACGCTCTGCCCTCTACAAGTACCGGTTCAAATGCCTGGATACCAAGTCTGTGAAGTGTAGGAGCACGGTTTAGTAATACCGGATGCTCTTTGATTACATCTTCAAGTACATCCCATACCTCGTTTTGAACACGCTCAACCATTCTCTTTGCAGATTTAATGTTGTGAGCGGTGCCGTCATTTACAAGGCGTTTCATAACAAAAGGTTTAAACAATTCGATAGCCATTTCCTTTGGCAAACCGCATTGATAAATTTTAAGTTCGGGACCTACAACGATAACGGAACGACCTGAATAGTCAACTCGTTTACCAAGCAAGTTCTGTCTGAAACGGCCCTGCTTACCTTTAAGCATATCGGAAAGAGATTTAAGCGGTCTGTTTCCGGGACCCGTAACAGGTCTTCCTCTTCTTCCGTTATCTATTAATGAGTCAACTGCTTCCTGAAGCATTCTCTTTTCATTTCTTACAATAATGTCGGGAGCACCAAGTTCAAGAAGTCTCTTTAATCTATTGTTTCTGTTAATAACGCGTCTGTAAAGGTCATTCAAATCACTTGTAGCAAATCTGCCACCGTCAAGTTGTACCATAGGTCTGATTTCAGGTGGAATAACAGGAATCACATCCATAATCATCCATTCAGGTTTGTTACCGCTTTGAAGGAATGACTCAACAACATCAAGTCTTTTTGCAATACGGATTTTTTTCTGACCAACAGAATCTTTAAGTTCTTCTCTTAACTCTTTGGAAAGTGATTCCAAATCAAGTTCAGACAATAGTTTCTTGACTGATTCTGCACCCATGCCGGCTTCAAATTTATCGCCGTATCGTTCAACTGCCTCTTTGTAATCTTTTTCCGAAAGAACACTGTATTTAGCGAGGGGTGTTTTTCCGGGATTAGTTACTATATAAGAAGCAAAGTACAATACTTTTTCAAGTATTCTCGGAGAAATATCAAGAATAAGCCCCATTCTGCTGGGGATTCCTTTGAAATACCAGATATGAGAAACGGGGGCTGCAAGTTCAATGTGTCCCATTCTTTCTCTTCTTACTTTTGCTTTGGTAATTTCAACTCCGCACTTGTCGCAGATAATACCCTTGTATCTTATTCTTTTGTACTTGCCGCAATGACATTCCCAGTCTTTTTGCGGTCCGAAAATACGCTCGCAGAACAAGCCGTCTTTTTCTGGTTTTAAAGTTCTGTAATTTATAGTTTCGGGCTTTTTAACTTCACCGTGAGACCATTCCCTTATTTTTTCCGGTGATGCAAGTCCTATTTGTATAGCATCAAAATTATTGAATTCAAGCAAAAATCTCAACTCCTTCTAAAATTTCCATCGAATTATTCTTCATTTTTTTCTTCTGTGCTGAACACTTCTTTTGCTACTTCTTCAAGCAAATCTTCAACGGAAATTTCATCACTGTCTTCTGTTTCCGATTCTTCTGTTTCAATTTCTTCGTCATAATCTATATCTTCGATGTCATCATCGTCATCTGAAATACTGTCAATGATATCGTCCTCGTCAGCAATCTGTCCTGCCAAATCAATAATGGGTGATTCGTCATCTGAATCTGCTACAACTCTTCTTGCCTCGTAGATATCTTCTTCATCAACACTTTCCAGAATCGGAATTTCCGTACCCTCTTCGTCAAGAACCTTAACATCAAGCATCAAGCTCTGCAATTCCTTGATTAACACCTTGAATGATTCAGGTACGCCCGGAGTGGGTATGTTCTCGCCTTTAACAATACTTTCGTAAGTTTTAACACGACCTACAACATCATCAGATTTAACTGTAAGGATTTCCTGCAAGGTGTATGAAGCACCGTATGCTTCGAGTGCCCAAACTTCCATTTCACCGAAACGCTGTCCGCCGAATTGCGCTTTACCGCCTAAAGGCTGTTGTGTTACAAGCGAGTAAGGACCTGTTGACCTTGCATGAATCTTGTCGTCAACCAAGTGATGCAGTTTTAGGTAGTGCATATAACCTACTGTTACTCTGTTGTCAAAAGGTTCACCTGTTCTTCCGTCATAAAGAACAGTTTTACCGTCTCTGTTATATCCTGCCATTTCAAGAGTATCCATAATGTCTGTTTCGGTTGCACCATCAAAAACAGGAGTTGCAATCTTCCAACCCAATGCTTTTGCAGCATAACCCAAGTGAACTTCCAAAACCTGACCGATATTCATACGAGAAGGTACGCCAAGAGGGTTAAGCACAATTTCAAGAGGTGTACCATCCGGCAAGAACGGCATATCTTCTTCAGGCAATATTCTTGAAATAACACCTTTGTTACCATGTCTACCCGCCATTTTATCACCAACGCTGATTTTTCTGCGTTGTGCAATATACACTCTTACAAGTTGGTTAACTCCCGGCGGAAGTTCGTCGCCGTTTTGTCTTGTAAATATTTTTACATCAACAATGATACCTGCTTCGCCGTGAGGCACTTTTAATGATGTATCTCTGATTTCTCTTGCTTTTTCACCGAAGATTGCACGAAGTAATTTTTCTTCGCTTGTAAGTTCTGTTTCACCTTTAGGTGTAACTTTACCTACCAAAATGTCTCCGGGTCTTACTTCAGCACCCACTCTTACAATACCAAACTCATCTAAATCACGAAGAGCGTCTTCACTTACATTAGGAATATCTCTTGTAATTTCTTCTGCACCAAGTTTTGTATCTCTTGCTTCACATTCGTATTTTTCAACATGAATTGAAGTAAATGTATCTTCTTTTACTAGTTTTTCATTTATAAGGATAGCATCCTCGTAGTTGTAACCTTCCCATGTAAGGAAGCCGATAAGGATGTTTCTGCCCAATGCAATTTCACCATTGTCTGTTGAAGGGCCGTCTGCAATAATGTCATCTTTTTCAACTTTTTCTCCGGCTTCAACTATTGCTCTCTGGTTAATGCATGTACCCTGATTGGAACGGCAGAATTTCATTAATTTGTGCTTGTAAATCTCTCCGTCATCACCTGTAATAATGATTTCGTCTGCAGAAACTTTAGAAACAACACCTGTTGCTTTTGCAAGCACTACCGCACCCGAGTCTTTTGCAGCACGGTATTCCATACCTGTACCTACAATAGGTGAATCAGTTTTTAATAACGGTACTGCCTGACGCTGCATGTTAGAACCCATAAGAGCACGGTTAGCGTCATCATTTTCAAGGAACGGAATCATCGCAGTAGCAACTGATACAATCTGCTTAGGCGATACATCCATAAAGTCAACATTTTTAGAGTCAACTTCCATAATTTTATCTTTATATCTTGCAGTAACATTTTTCTTTACAAACTTGTTGTTTTCATCCAACGGCTCATTAGCCTGTGCAACAACATATCTATCCTCAATATCCGCAGTCATATAAACTGTTTCTGCGGTAACACAGCCTGTCTCTTTGTCAACTTTTCTGTAAGGCGTTTCAATAAAGCCGTATTCGTTAATACGCGCAAAAGTTGATAACGAAGATATAAGACCGATGTTGGGGCCTTCGGGAGATTCGATAGGACACATTCTTCCGTAGTGAGTATGGTGAACATCTCGCACTTCGAAGCCTGCTCTTTCTCTTGACAAACCGCCCGGACCTAATGCCGAAAGTCTTCTCTTGTGAGTTAATTCGGCAAGAGGGTTGGTCTGATCCATAAACTGCGACAACTGCGAAGAACCAAAGAATTCCTTAATTGCAGATGCAACGGGTCTTATGTTAATAAGAGACTGAGGTGTAACTACATCCAAATCCTGAATAGTCATTCTTTCTCTTACTACTCTTTCCATTCTTGACAAACCAATTCTGAACTGGTTTTGCAAAAGTTCACCTACACATCTTAATCTTCTGTTACCCAAATGGTCAATATCGTCTGTTTCGCCGATTTTATACGCTAGACCAAGATGATAGTTAACTGACGACAGAATATCATCAGGTCTTATATATTTAGGAATAAGTTCATCAATCTCGTCCGCGATTGCTTCTTTAATATCTTCTTCTGTTTTGTTGTCCTCAAGAATTTTCTTAAGTACCGGCAAATAAACCTTTTCTTTTATACCAAGTTCTTTTATATCAAAATCAACATAGTTTTCAAGATTAACCATATTATTGCCGATAACAAACACTTTTGTGCCCTCAACATCAACCAGTACTCTGTTGACATCATTTGACTCAATAATCATAGCGTGTTCTTCAGTTAATCTTTCCCCTGCTTTTGCAAGAACTTCGCCTGTAACAGGTGAAATTACATCTTCTGCAACTGTAAGGCCTGTAAGTCTCGCTCCCAAAGCAAGTTTTTTATTGAATTTATATCTACCTACTTTTGCAAGGTCATAGCGTCTGCAGTCAAAGAACAAAGAATTAATAAGTGTTTCCGCACTTTCAACCGTAGGGGGTTCACCGGGACGAAGTTTTCTGTATATTTCAAGCAAACCTTCGTCATAAGACTTAGTTCCGTCTTTTTCAAGGGTCGCCAAAATCTGCTGGTCATCACCGAAAAATTCGATAATCTCACCATCAGTACCAAGTCCCAAAGCACGGATTAAAACAGTAACGGGAATCTTTCTTGTCCTGTCAATTCTTACATTAACTACATCATTTGGCTCTGTCTCATATTCAAGCCACGCTCCGCGGTTAGGGATAACAGTATTTGAAAACAGTTCTTTACCTGTTTTGTCATGTTGCATAGCATAATAAATACCGGGTGAACGAACAAGTTGGCTAACAATGGCACGCTCGGCACCGTTGATTATAAATGTTCCTTGGTCCGTCATTAGCGGGAAGTCGCCCATAAAGATTTCCTGCTCTTTAACTTCGCCGGTTTCCTTGTTTATTAAATGCACCTTCACACGCAAAGCGGTAGCGTAAGTTGCATCTCTTTCCTTGCTTTCTTCAACAGAATATTTAGGTGTACTGTCTAACGAAAAATCAACAAATTCAAGAACAAGATTACCTGAAAAATCTGTTATGTGGGAAATGTCGTGAAACACTTCCTTCAGTCCCTCGGTCAAAAACCACTCATAAGAGTTCTTCTGAATTTCGATTAGGTTCGGCATGTCTAAGCATTCACCGATTCTTGAATAACTCATTCTAGTGTTTTTTCCGTAGCGCACTGGATGCACAAGTTGTTCCTTTGTGAGCAATACAATCACCTCGTTAAAAATTATACTTAATCCTTATTTTTGACATTTTTACATAAAAAGGCATAATACCCATCATACTAGATTATATATAATATCACATAAAAAAGGAACTGTCAATACCATTTTGAAATTTTAAAAAAATTTGTATATTTTTTTCTTTTATGTTACAATAGAAAACGAACTGTCAATACCATTTTGAAATTTTAAAAAAATTTGTATATTTTTTTCTTTTATGTTACAATAGAAAACGAAAGGAATGATTAAGTTGAACAACACACAAATTATTAACAGCGATGTTTTATGGATAGGTGCAAACGACAGGCGTATAAATCTGTTTGAAAACATTTTCCCCCTTTCGAACGGAGTTTCCTACAATTCATATATTATCAGAGATAAAAAAATTGCAATTTTAGATACTGTCGACAACAACTGCGGGAAACAGTTTATGGAAAATATTGAATTTGCACTTGAGGGCAAAAAACCCGACTACATTATTGTAAATCACATGGAGCCTGACCACTGTGCTATGCTTAAAGATTTGCTTAACAAATACCCCTCAGCACAGGTAGTAGCCAACGATAAAACTATTGCGTTCATTTCGCAGTTTTTCCCCACACTTGCTGATATTTCATATTTAACAGTCAAAGAAGGGGATACCTTATCGCTTGGTAAACACACACTTCACTTTGTTATGGCACCTATGGTGCACTGGCCTGAAGCAATGGTAACTTACGACAGTTACGACAAAATATTATATTCCGCCGATGCCTTTGGCACATTCGGAGCATTAAACGGCAACATTTTCTGCGACGAGGCACACTTCGATATGGGCGAGGCCCGTCGCTACTATTCAAATATAGTCGGCAAATACGGGACTCAGGTGCAGGCTCTGCTAAACAAAGCCTCTGCTCTTGATATTAAAACAATTTGTCCTTTACACGGTCCGATATGGCGTAAGGACTTGGATATAATTATTGAAAAGTATAAAAAATGGAGCACATACGAGCCAGAAGAAAAAGCGGTAATGATTGCATACGCTTCTATGTACGGCAACACACAATCTGTTGCAAACGCCCTTGCTGTGCAACTGGCAAAAAACGGAATTAAAAAAATTGTGGTGTATGATATTTCATCCACGCATTTTTCTTACCTTGTGTCAGAATGTTTCAGATGCAGTCATATAGTAATTGCGTCCCCAACATACAACAACGGTATTTATCCGCCTACAGAAACATTTTTGCACGATATAAAAGCCCTTAATGTTCAGAACAGAACGGTGGGACTTATACAAAACGGAAGCTGGGCACCCGTATTCACTAAACTTGCGACAGAAATTCTCAAATCTATGAAAGATATTACAATAATGGAAAACAGCGTTACAATAAAATCTGCAATATATGACAAAAACGAATTAGAAAATATGGCTTTTGAGATAACAAAAGGCATAAAATAAAAACAAAGGTTTTGGGATAGAGATTTTTCGTTAAGATAAAGAATAAAAATCCGGTAATACTGTCGTATTACCGGATTTTTTGATGCAATATTAGCGGAAAAGGTCATTCCATCATCTTTGTTTTTTTACATGTTAAATATTATACCAAATAATAAACCTGCACCTGCAGACAGACAAATTATAATAATCGGATGGACTTTTTTAAAAGCCAAAAGAAGAGCTGTTATAAAAATTCCGATACAGTAATAAAATTCTGCGTCAGCAAAAATAAAATCAGAAAACCCGTCAGGAACAAAAACCGTTTTGCCTATTGATAAAACCGCAGAGCCTATAAGTCCTACAACGGCAGGTTTCAAGCCTGACATAATCCCTTTCACACCGTGGCTGTTTTTGAATTTTAAAAAGTACTTTGCCACAATCAGTATTATTATAAATGACGGCAACACCACGCCGAGTGTTGCACAAAAAGCTCCAAACACTCCGCCCATAACATTTCCCACATAAGTAGCCATATTTATTGCAAAAGGTCCAGGAGTGCTTTCGCTTACGGCAATAAAGTTTACTATTTCCTCAAGACCAAGCCAACTTTGTCTTAAAACCGCCTCCTGTACCAAAGGAAGCATTGCATAACCTCCGCCAAAGGTAAACGCTCCTATTTTAAAGAAGGTAAGAAAAAGATCAATATAAATCATTGTTCTTTCCTCCCTTTTAAGTTATAGGTTACAAGTCCTGTTATACCGCAGACAATAATTACAAATATAACATTTATCTTAACTATGCCTGCAAGGATAAAAGAAACACCCATAATAAGATAAGGGACAATTCCTTTTGGTGCTTTTTTATACATTGACACCATCGCCTTGATAATAAGTGCAAGTACCCCTGCTCTTATACCAAAGAATGCATATTTCACAAACCTGTTCTCTTTAAACTGATTTAAAAAGAATGAAACTATAAGAATAATTATAAAAGACGGAAGAACCACACCTAAAGTTGAAAACACGGCTCCGAAAAAACCTGCCACGCGGTATCCCACAAAAGTCGCGGTATTTATTGCAATAGGTCCGGGCGTCGACTCCGCTATAGCAATTATTTCAAGTATTTCTTCGTCGGTAATCCACTTTTTGTTTTCGGCAATTTCTCCTTGGATAAGAGGTATCATTGCATAGCCTCCTCCAAAGGTAAATGCACCTATTTTGAAAAACGCCCAAAATAACTGTATAATCTTTTTCATATATTACTCCTTATAAAAGACTATTCTTATGAATAGTCTTTTACAATTTATCTGTATTTATTTACAATTTTCTTCATTTGCGGAAGCTTTTGTTCCATATCATAAACTAACTTAAACTGATTTCTTGCTCTGTCAAGATTATGATTTGGCCTTGAAATTTTAAAGTATTTATCACCGTCAATATGGTCTGCCAAAAATCTCATACCACATTCAAAAGTCATAAGAATTGCAGAGAACGGCAACAGTTCGATTTCTTTTTCCGTCATAGTGTCTGCCATTACTTCCATAAAGCCTTTTGTAAATGCTTCAAAATATTCTAAACTGCAGGTAACTTTTGACAAGTCAACCTCGTCTTCTCTTGCAGTATTTGTTCCAAACCTTAATGAATCGCCGAAGTCGTAAAGAAGTGAACCGGGCATTACAGTATCCAAATCAATTACGCAAACACCTTTACCGGTTTTTTTATCCATAAGCACATTATTTAATTTAGTATCGTTATGGGTAACGCGAAGAGGTACTGTTTTTTCCTTTATAGCCTCATTTACCACATCACAGTAATGTTCTCTTTCGGTAACGAATTTTATTTCTTCCTTTACCTGCTCTGCTCTGCCTGATTTATTCTGTTCAACAGATTTTTTGAAATTCTCATATCTCACTTTTGTATTGTGAAAATCTTTGATTGTCTCGTTTAACTTATGAGCAGGGAAATCTGCTATCATCTTCTGAAAATTGCCGAAAGCTATTGCGGCATTGTAAAAAACTTCAGCGTTCTCAACGGTCTGATATGTAACTGTATCACTTATAAACAAATACACCCTGAAAAAGTCGCCTTGGTCAGTAAGATAATAAGGTTTTCCGTCAACAGTATTGATAACCGTCATGGTTTCACGCTCATAATCTCTTCCCAACTTTTTAAGGGCCTCTCTCATATACTTGGTTACTTCCAAAATATTATTCATAACACCATCCGGATCTTTAAATACATTGCCGTTAATGCGTTGCAAAATGTATTTCCCGTCATCAGTTAAATATGTATCATTAATATGTCCATTACCGTAACTTGACGCACCGCAATTAATGCCGAACTTCAATAAAACATCAGACAAGTTATAACTCATTAATGCACTACCTCTTTCCTATTAATCCTGTTCATTATATCACAACACTGCTAAACAAATCAATATATTTTTAAAAAATACTTTAAATGTGATAATTTTTGTGCTATACTCATATTAACAAAGGAGTTTAATGTATGAAAACAATTGTAGTTGCAACAAAAAATCAGGGCAAGCTAAGAGAAATAAAAGAAATATTCAAAGATATGCCTTACCGTTTCGTGTCTATGGAAGAACTTGGCATAGACATAGAAGTTGACGAAGATGCAGATACATTTTTAGGCAACGCCACAAAAAAAGCAACAGAGATAATGAAACTTTGCGGAAAAATTACTATGGCAGACGACAGCGGTCTTTGTGTAGATGCTTTAGGAGGTGCTCCGGGCGTATATTCAGCACGCTACAGCAAAACGGGCAACGATTTAGACAACAACCTATTGCTTCTTAAAAATATGGAAGGGACAGAAAACAGAAACGCTCACTTTACCTGTGCTATGGTGGTAGCATTCCCCGATGGCACAACAATTTCCCACGAGGGTGAATTCCACGGCACCATAGGTTTTGAAATGAAAGGGACCGGCGGTTTTGGGTACGACTGTCTTTTTTATCTTCCTGAATACGGAAAAACTTCTGCAGAAATTACTGCCGAACAAAAAAACAGCATAAGCCACAGGGCTATGGCACTAAAAGGAATTAAGGAAAAGTTAAAAGGTATTAAATAAAAGGAAGTGTGTTCTATTGTTTAAATCTATTCAATGGAAACTTGTAACAATGTTTGTAATATTGGTAGTGGCAATTCTTGTAGCCTTTGGTACTTTTATGCAAGAACGCATTACGGTTTTCTATCATCGTTCTTTTGCTCAGGAAATGTCGCTTAGTTTCTTACCCGAACTTACAGACCAACTTCAGAATGCTGAAGAAAACAACGAACCGGCAAAAACATTAAAGTCAATATTAGATGCTTATTCGGGCCGTCTTGGTCTTAACTCCAACAGAAATTACTATATCCTTAACAAAGCAAACGGAGAATTTATATCAGGCTCCGCCGACTACTATCAGGGTGGAATTACCGACAACATTATTTCGGCAATGGCAGGAAATATCGGAAGTACCACAAATGTAAATTTGGACTACATAGATTACGCCTATCCGTTAAACAAGCACATTATTTATGTAAGAGATACCAAGGCAGAACTGCTGGATATTAATCACAACATAATTATCATTATTGCTCAGGCGTTGCTTTTCGGCGTTTTGATTTCTATGCTTTTGGGATTCTTTATGTCAAAGACTTTAACAAGACCTATTATTAACATTACCAACAAAGCGGAAAACATTGCCGATGGTAACTATTTGCAAAAAATTGATGTTAAATCAGATGATGAACTTGGCAAACTTGCTTCGACCTTTAACGATATGGCGGTAATGATTAAAAACTCAATGGACGAGATATCTCAGGAAAAAAACAAACTGGAAACCATTCTTCAACATATGAATGACGGGGTACTTGCTTTTGACTCCAATCAGAAACTTGTGCTTATAAACGCCACCGCCCATCATTTGCTTGGATTGCGAAAAAACAAAAAAATCACATTTGACGAATATTTTAATTCTTTGGGGCTTAATGTCTCAATGGAAGAAATGTTATATTTAAAGAAAAATCTTGTGGAAAAGGATATTGATGTAAACAACAAGTATTTAAAAGCCTACTTTGCCACATTCAAATCAGACAACGAAAGATTAAGCAACGGCGTTGTAGTAGTGCTCCACGATATTACAGAAATACAAAGGCTTGAACTTTCACGCCGGGAATTTATTGCAAATGTCTCCCACGAACTCCGCACTCCTCTCACTACCATAAAAACATATTCCGAAACAATGCTTGACAATACGGAAAATGAAGAAGACAAATACTACTTAAATGTAGTAGGAAATGAAGTTGACAGAATGACAAGACTTGTTCAGGACCTTCTTACATTAAGCAGTCTGGACCACAGAAAACTGTCCATTGTTAAAACAAAGTTTTCTCTTGACAAACTGCTTTACGAAGTGGTAACGAAACTGTCTGTAGACGCAAAAAACAACGGCAAAATAATCAACTATGCACCAAAAAGCGAAATACCGCCGATTTATGCAGACCGCGACAGAATTGAGCAGGTTATAACAAATATAATTTCAAACTCCGTAAAATACACAGGCGAAGACGGTATAATAAATGTTTATGCAGGATTTTTATACAACGAGGCATATATTAAAATCAAAGATAACGGTATAGGTATCCCAAAAGAGTCTTTACCTAAAATCTTCGAAAGATTTTACAGAGTTGACAAACACCGCTCACGCGAGCAAGGGGGCACCGGCCTTGGGCTTTCCATTGCATACGAAATTATTAAACTGCATAACGGCACTATTTACATTGACAGTGATGTAGGTCAGGGCACAGAAGTTATAATAAAACTTCCTGTATCATAAAATTAAATTACAAAAAGGCATCAGGTGAATCCACTGTTCACCTGATGCCTTTTTTATTCACTTCTCATTTTTGTTCTTAATAACTCTATGGCTTTTTTCTCTATCCTTGAAATATAAGAACGGGAAATGTTTAGTTTTTTTGCCACTTCCTTTTGTGTCATCTCTTTAGTTCCGTTAAGTCCGTACCGCATAATTATAATATCCTTTTCGCGTGGAGACAATGATGTTTCTACTGCCTCGTATAGTTTGTTTACTAGAATTTTATTGTTTATAGCATCACACACCTCATCATCGTTACTGCACAAAATGCTGTTAAATGTTATCTGATTTCCCTCAAAATCTACGCCGATTGGCTCTTCTATAGACACTTCATTTTGTGTCTTTTTATTGGAACGAATAAACATTAGTATTTCGTTGTCAATACATCGTGAAATATATGTGGAAAGTTTCGCTCCTTTCTTTGTGTTAAAACTGTTAATCCCCTTAATAAGACCTATTGTTCCTATGGATATGTAGTCGTCAACATCTTTGCCCGTGCCTGAATATTTTTTTGCAATATGGGCTACCAACCGTAAATTGTGTTCAATAAGTTTGTTTTTTGCATCTTTATCCCCTTTTGCATAAAGTTCCAGCAGTCTTTGTTCTTCTTTTGCATTTAACGGTTTAGGAAAAAAATTATAAGATGAAACATAAGAAATAAATGCAAATAACTGCTTTAAAATCATTATAAAAAACATAAAAAAACCCCCTGCTAACATTGTATTAACAGAGGGCATTTCCCTATTCCATTTTTGTTTTTGAATAAATTATTTTTTGCGAGCTGTATAGTCCCTGATATCCCGACAACAAGTAACTTACTGCAACTGCAACCATATAAAAGACTAGCCCCTGGCCTCCAAAAAGTTCAACGGACATAACCAAAGAACTTAACGGACAGTTCGTAACTCCGCAAAACAAAGCAATCATTCCTAAAGATGCACCAAAAGACGGGTCAATTCCCAAAACAGGGGATACTGCACATCCAAATGTTGCGCCGATAAACAAGGTAGGGACTATTTCTCCTCCCTTAAATCCTGCTCCCAATGTAATGGCTGTAAAAAGTATTTTTAAAGCAAAAGCGTAAACTTCAGTTTCCCCCACAAGCGCTTTTTCAATTATTGCAGTTCCTGCACCGTTATAATCTCCCGTACCCAATACAAAAGTCAGAACAGAAATTTCCAGTCCGCCCACTATACTTGCAAGCAATTTATTGGGTATAAATTTTTCATACAAAGAGTGCGTTTTATCAAGCACCATACAAAAGAGTTTGCTCACAACGGCACATAATATTCCCAAAACAACTATTTTTATAACAGCTATCACCGAAAGTTGCGGGACAAAACTCACTTTGTAAAAAGACGGTAAAACACCAAGACTTTGCACAACAAGACGCCCTGTTACCGCACATAGTACGCATGGCACAATGACGCTGTAATTCATAATTCCGACATTAGTTATTTCCATTGCAAAAACAGAGCCTGCAACAGGAGTACCGAAAAGTGCCGAAAAAGCACCGCTCATACCGCACATTGTTGCGGTCGCCTTGTCTTTTTCGTCAAACTTTAATTTTTCTCCAACAAAATAACCCACGCTTCCTCCCATTTGCAACGCCGCTCCTTCGCGACCTGCCGAACCTCCGAACAAATGGGTAATTGCCGTTGTTACAAAAATAAGAGGAGCCAGAATTAATGGCGGACTGTCCTCTTTACGCACAGAGGATATGATGCAATTAGTTCCCTTGTCTTTTTCCATTCCGCACAATTTGTAAAGTAATACAATAACAACACCTGCCACAGGTAAAAACCATACCAGATATATATTATTTTCTCTTACCTCCGTAGCAAACTCCAAAACGGTATGGAACAAAAAACCTACATAACCGAGTATTATACCTATAAGTATTGATACGGCACTCCATTTTGAAAATGCAATAATATTTTCTTTAATTCTTATCATAACTATATTCTCCATTATTCAGGGAGGAACGGTCCTCCGCAAGACTAAAAAACGGCATCCTCATACGAGGATGCCTATACTTGTTTTTATTTTTGTTTTGCAAAGTAATATCCCATACTTCTTTTTGTAATAACATAAGTAGGCTCTGAAGGGTTATCCTCAATTTTTTCACGAAGGCGTCTCACGGTAACATCTACAGTTCTTAAATCACCAAGATAATCGTATCCCCAAACTTTTTCCATCAAAGTTTCACGAGAATAAATTTTCTCAGGCTGTAATGCCAAAAACTTCAACAGCTCAAATTCGCGTATTGTAAGATCTATCAACTTGCCGTTCTTCTTAACTTCAAAACGCTCAATGTTTAAAGTCAAATCGCCCTGTTTTATAGAAGTGTCGCTTTCGTCGCCGTCAATGTATGTATATTCCTTTGCACCGCGACGCAAATTAGCCTGAACCCTTGCAAGGAGTTCTTTAATTGAAAACGGTTTTGTTATATAGTCGTCTGCACCGATTGCAAGACCTAAAACCTTGTCTTCTTCCGCTTCTCTTGCAGTTATCATAACAATAGGTGTGTTTATTCTTTCCCGTAATTTTCTGCAAACTGTAAAGCCATCCATTTTAGGAAGCATTACATCAAGAAGAATAAGGTCCGGGTCTTCCTCAAGAGTTATTTTTACAGCGGATTCGCCGTCATAAGCTTCCAGCACTCTGTAGCCGTTTTTCTTTAAATTAATTCTTAAAATATCAACTATGGGAGCTTCGTCATCTACAATTAAAATCGTTTTTTCCATCATTAATTATCCTTTCTTAATTTGAACTGATAAACTCCAATGGGTTTTGCGGTATATTGTTCAGTCTTACTTCAAAATGTAAATGAGGTCCTGTGCTTCTTCCTGTAGAACCCACTTTTGCAATAACCTGACCTTTTTCAACTATCTGACCTTTTTTTACCAACAACTTACTGCAGTGCCCGTAATATGTGGTATATCCGTTGCCGTGGCTGAGTTTTACAAGATTTCCATATCCGCCTTCCCAGCCGGAAAATTCAACTACTCCGTCATCAGCGGCAACAATATTTGTGCCGGCAGATGCTGAAATATCTATTCCCTGATGCTGTCTGTTCCATCTTGTGCCGTAACGCGAACTTAATGAGCCGTAAGTAGGTCTTATGAAACTGCCTGTACCTATACCGCTTAACTTGGTGCCCACAACAGTAACTTTAGTTACAGGCTCTTTTATTATAGTTTTTTCATGAATTGTCTCTGTAATTTCTTCGCCGTTTATAAAAACAATATCTTTTTTTACAAATTGTTTGCCGTTTTCTCCTTCAACAGTTATCTTCTGCTTTCCCTTTGCCATAGTTTTGTCGCAAACAATTTCAGACTTATATGCAATATCAAACTCGCCCTCTACATGTGCAGTAGTTTGCACCGATAAAACAGGTACAGACTTTATAATATTAATATGTGTTCCGTCTAAAACCGCACCGTCAATACCAGGGTTCATTTTTTCTAGCTTATCAATAGTCATACCATACATTGATGCAATTTCCCACATTGACTGTTCTTTTGTTGCCACATACACACTTTCTATGCTTTTACTTGACAATAATTCATTTTTAATATTTTCACCGAACTTTATGTTACTGCTTGTTACAAGTTCGTTTTTTATCTCAATATCCTGCACAAAAGTTGCAGTTTCCTCGTTTCCATAAGATGTTCTTATGGTTTCAAGAGCCATCTCCAAGTCGGCTTTTTCTAAAGTTGCACATACAAATTCATTGTCGACATAAACAGAATATGCATTAATAACACCGTCGTAAAGAGACATAATATTTTGTTTTAATGTATACTCGTCATTTACAGATTTGTTAAATGCAATACACGGCAGATATGAAACCTTTCCAATCTCACTTTCTCCCAGACTGTGCTGTAATTCCTCGTGCAACTTACTGTAATAATCTTTGAACTGTTCTATGTTCGTTACTGTCCCCACCGACTTGCCGTTAATGAGAACATTTTTGGCAATAGTTATGTCCAACGACATAAATGAACCATATACTATAAAGCACATTGTAGCAACCGCAGTCGTGTATAAAACACCGCGTTTTACAGCATTTAATATTTTAATGGCATCAGCCACGGGTTTAATCGTTGTTAGTTGAGATTTTTTATAGAATAGTACTTTGATTTTATCTGTTATATCTGCTATTTTCTTCATACCGGTTCGTCTTACGATAAGTTTCGGTGCAATTTCAATATGTTTTTGCACCTTTACTGATTTTTTTAGAAACATAAGTTTTCCTACCTTAAATCCAAGACGCCCTGTGCGTAGATTATAATGCAAATAATCACCTCGATTTACTACTTTTTTCATACAAACTGCGTCTATTTATTATAGACACATAATCTCCATTGTGTCCATTATACTATATATATTACATAAAATCAAGTTTTTTGTAACAATTCTGTAAAAATTCATATTTTTTTAAAATATATTTTCCACAGTTACCTGCTCACTTTTTTTAAAATGATTTATAAGTCCCGTTAATTCTCCAAGTTCTGCCATCGCCTCTTTGTCGTCTAAATATATAATATACTGTTGTGCTCGCAAAAGTCCTGTTTTCATTGCATTTAACTCCTCGTGGTTTGCCATTGCCGACAACCAGATGTTGCTTTTTTCGAGAACTTGCATACATTCTTCTGTATTTTGTGTTGCCAGTTCATAATCTTTTTCTATCAGTGCTTCCTTTGCTTGTTGTAAACCATCTGACATATCACTGCAAAAGTTCATTGACAGAGAATAAAAAGTTGCCGAAACTGAAATTATCAATACCAGTATAACCGTTGCTATAATTACATCTTTCATTGTTTCCCTCGCTGTTTTGAAAAAATTTTTATCGCGTCAGCTTTTGTAAGGGGGCTGTTTTCTTCTTTGAGCAATATGCTTATCTTTCCATTTGTTTCAACTACTGCGTATTTAACTTGTGTTGCATCATCACAACCGCCCTGCCGAAGTTCCTCTATAAGATCTGTCTTGGAAAATCTTAAACTTTTGAGCTTTTTATAATTAATTTCGCCGTCTTTGATTACCGTTGTAGGCTCTCCGCACAAAAATTTACGGACTTTACGCGACTTAAGGGATGCATAGGACATAAATATCTCCAATGTTATAAGAGTAAAAATAGGAATTACTCCGGACAAAAGCGGAAAATCAGTGCTTTGCATAGGCACTGTTGCCAAATCTGAAATCATAATATCTATTACCAATTCATAAGGTTGCAACTCCCCTATTGTCCTTTTCCCCATTATTCTCATACTTGCCACAACAAGCAAATAAAGAATAATAGTTCTTATAAATGTAATTATCAATATTTTTCACCTCTTATAATATTTTTTCATAAAGTTTGGATTGTTATACAAAAAACGACTTTTTTTACAGAATAGATATAATATAATCTCCATATAATAACAATAATTGAGGTGATTTTTTGTGAGAATAGATGTTATGGGCGACGCGATGATAATAAGACCCAAAGGGGAACTTGACCATCACTACGCTTCTGAAATCAGAGAAAAGGCTGACCGAATTATTCTAAAGGGGGAAATCAGAAAAGTAATTTTTGATTTTACCAATGTGTTGTTTATGGACAGTTCCGGAATAGGTGTGATAATGGGGCGTTACAGGCTTATGGAGGCCATAAAAGGCTCCGTTTGTGCTTTTGGGGCAAACCAAAGAATTAAAGACCTTATTAAAATGTCCGGATTATCAAGACTTATTACCATATATCCCAATCAGCAAAAAGCCTTGGAGGTGAAATAATTGAATTACATAAACGAAATGAAAATACAGTTTTTAAACAAGTCCGTAAATGAGGGGCTTGCACGCGTTGCAGTTGCTTCATTTTGTGCTCAACTTGACTTAACGGTAGAAACTATTGCAGACATTAAAACCGCAGTATCGGAAGCAGTTACAAACGCCATAGTTCACGGATATGAAAATATGTCGGGCTTTGTTACCGTGTGCTGTGTTTACAACTTAAACGAAATTGAAATTACAGTTTCGGACTACGGTCGTGGCATTGAAGACATAACAGAGGCACGGCGTCCTCTTTTCACTTCAAGCCCTGATGAAGAAAGGTCCGGCATGGGTTTTACTGTTATGGAAACATTTATGGATTACCTCGAGGTAAAGTCAAGCGTTGGTATGGGTACAACTGTTATTATGCGAAAAAAAGTGCAGGTGTAAACTATGCAACCGGACATTTACCAGGCTATTAACAAAGCAAAGAACGGAGATAAAGAATGTCGTTCATTTTTAGTAGAAAAAAACAGCAAACTGGTGTGGAGTATAGTAAAAAGGTTTTCCAACAGAGGGCACGAAACAGAGGACTTGTTTCAGGTAGGGTGTATAGGACTTATTAAAGCAATAGACAAATTTGACACCTCTTTGGGGCTTCAGTTTTCCACTTATGCTGTCCCTATGATAACAGGCGAAATCAAAAGATTTATAAGAGATGACGGAATTATCAAGGTAAGCAGAAGCATAAAGGAAACAGGGATAAAAGTAATGGCAGTAAGAGAAAGATTGTCAAACAGTTTAAACCGTGAGCCTACAATATCAGAAATCGCAAAAGAAATAGGCGTAAGCCCTGAAGATGTTGTTGTATCAATGGAGGCTTACAGCCGTCCTGCTTCTTTGAACTATGCCGAAAATGACGAACAGCCTTTGGAAGAACAACTTTCTTCAAACAATGATTTGGAAGCAGAAAGCGTTGACAGGTTGGCTCTTAAATCAGTACTTTCTACATTTCCTAAAAGAGAACGGCAAATAATTTTTATGAGATATTTTATGGACAAGACCCAAAGTGAAACAGCAAAAAAAATCGGCATATCTCAAGTACAGGTGTCAAGGATAGAAAAAAAAGTACTGTCGCAAATGCGGGAAAAACTGTTATAATATCACATTGTTTTGGCAACACTAATTTTAAGGAGTTGAAAAAGCAATGAAAAAATCCATACTTTTTATAACGCTGGCAGTTCTGATAATAACTCTGTCGGCAACATTTATAAATACCTCCACATTATCAAAGTACGGCTCCCGAGGGGATGAAGTAAGAGAAATTCAGTCTCGTCTTCAAAAATGGGGATACGACATAAAAAAAGTTGACGGTATATTCGGAAGCAACACAAAAAAAGCGGTTATTAAGTTTCAGGGAAACAACGGACTTAAACAAGACGGAATTGCGGGTGAAAAAACCCTGGAAAAAATGGGCATCTCGTCAAATTCTGCATCAGGTTCCGCCGAAACCAACGCAAGATTGCTTGCAAGAATAATCAATGCCGAGGCAAGAGGCGAAAGTTATACCGGACAAGTAGCGGTTGGGGCGGTTGTGTTAAACCGCGTAGAGCACTCCTCATTTCCAAACACTATTGCAGGTGTAATTTATCAACCCGGGGCTTTTACCGCCTTGCAGGACGGCCAATGGAATGCACAAATGTATGATACTCCGTACAAAGCCGCAAAAGACGCTTTAAATGGTTGGGACCCCACAGGAGGAGCAATTTATTATTATAATCCTGCAAAAACTACAAACAACTGGATTTATTCTCGCCCAGTAATTACAACTATAGGAAAACATGTTTTTGCAAAATAAAAACAAGGATGAAAAACGGCATCTTCACATAGGGAGGAATAGGTTTTGGAATGACCTTTTCCGCTAATATTGCATCAAAAAATCCGGTAATACTGTCGTATTACCGGATTTTTATTCTTTATCTTAACGAAAAATCTCTGTCCCAAAACTGCTTCGCATCTTAAAACTATCATTTTTTGATGCAGAGCAAACAATAAATGCGAGATAATCCTAACGGACATCTTGTGTTTTTTGTTTATTAATATATAACTTCAGGTGAGAGCAGTCTTCCTGTCTGACCGTCTAAAACATAGGCTTTTAAATAATCGCCAAGTTCAAATGGTGTGCTTGATGTGAAACTTACGGTTACAATTTTATTTGCCCCCAAAAGCACAGGTGTTTCCCGATATGAGATACTTTTTATATTTCCATCGCCGTCGCATAGTGCTACTACAAGTTTTGGCGATTTTAAGTATGCACACATATTGTTAGTAAACTTAACCTCCGCTTTAACAGAAGTAAGACCGCGAATATCTGCTATCTCAATACCACTGCTGTTTTGAACAGTATTAAACAGCACATCATATCCCACCACAGGTGCTTCAGTAGTAAATGTAATATTTGTAGCAGAAACAGGAACTAAATTTGAACTTGCAACTGATGACGGTACATTAATTATATATTTCGTGCTGTATTTTAAACCTTTGTCGAAATACACATAACAACTGTTTTCATCTGCAACAACAGAAGTTGTGGGAACAAGATTTTCAGGTGCTATTCCACCCTCATAAATCTTAATATCTTTAAAGGAGTTTGTGTTCATACTTGAGTTAAATGCAACTTTAATTTTTCCTGTTGCGGCAACTCCTGTCTGTCCATTTACAACTGAAGAACCTATTATATCAATTACAGGCTTTGTAAGTTTTTTAACTTCTATATTATCCAGAGTAATTATAACGGGATCGGCATCTGCATATGTGTATGTATATGAGAATGTAAGCCTTTTAATCTTTTCGTTAGGTATTTCTTCTCTGAACGGAGCCACTCCCACGGGACTCTGATATGTTACACCGTCAACAGTGTAGAACATACAATAATTTCTTTCATCCAAGTTATATACAAGTTTTACATGAATATCCTTGCCTTCAAGCCAGTCGGTAGATGTTATTGCAATATCTTTGTATATATCGTTATATACGCTCTTATCTTTCCAACCGTGATTACCGCTTGCAAAGGAAAGTCTTGTAATTTCGGATGCAGCGGCACCGGTGGTGCTTGTACTTACGGCAGTATCCGTGTACCACATTGCAGCTGCAGGTTTTTTGCTGTATTTAATATCATACTCTATAGCTACAACACCGGTCGCGGGCATATCTGCTGCTGTTGATAAATCCAGAGTAGCATTAATTCTGTTATTTGATGCCGCATCCGCTATTCTCTGTTCCTTGGTAACTACCATTTTACCATCTTTAAATTCAACTTTATTCGTGTCTGAATAATTTATCACATTCTGGCACATGGTGTAAATATTCCAATTACCATCTGAATATTGTGCCTGTGTTCCGGAAGCACCGCCTATAGCACTGTCAAAATATTCACCGTATAACAAGGTTTCTCCCTCGACAGAGCTTACAGTTCTGAAATTATAAACTTTATTACTTTCAACCCCAAGACCAATTATTGATTTTACAGTTGTTGGAATAGTCAAAGTATATTCTGTATCGTTTTGGAGTTTATTGTGGTCAAGTCTTACGGTTCTGTTTCCGTTTTCAACATATACATAAAGAGGAATTCTTGTCTCTCCCTGCATTAGTGTAATATTCTCAAAGGTTGACGCATCCATCGCCTTGTCAAATTTAAACGAGAACTCGCTTGTAACAGGCACTCCTGTTTGTCCATTTGTTATTGATGCAGACACAACAACGGGGGGTGTTGGTGCTGTTTTTGATGTAAAAGTATATATTATTTCCTCTGTTGCAAATGTTCCGTCTTGTGCTTTAACAGTTGTAGGAATTGTCAGGGTATAATCTGTTTGGTATTCAAGTCCGTCGTGGGTAAATGTTGCAGTTTTTGAATTGTTTGTCATTTGGACATCAAGGTCGACAGACCCCTTACTGCTTGTTAGTGTAACATTTCCCATGGACTGCACATCCATAGCCTTGTTGAATGTGATTGTAAATTCCTCGTCAAGTTCAACCTCTGTTGCACCGCTTGCTATTGAAACTTTTTTCACTTCGGGTGGTGCGCCAACAGCCATTGTTGTAAATGAAATGGAATAATCTTCTTCTATCGCAAAATAGTCTTCTGATATTACAGTTGTAGGAACTATAAGTGAATATTCTGTACCATTTTCAAGTTCATTATGTAAAAGTGTTACGGTTTTTCCGTCAAGGGACAACTCAATGTTGCTGATTTCTACAGGTGTTGAGCCTTTCATTAATGTAATGTTCTCTAAACTTTCCTCGTTCATCCGCTCTGAAAACTGAATTGTTACAGGCTCATCAATTTCAATATTTTCTAGTTCATCTACTGATGTTTGTGAAACTTTCGGAGTATAATATTCTACAATAGAAAGATTATCAAACTTAACAACTACTTCAGATGCATCTGCCGATTCACAAGACTCTTTAAATGTAATCTTATCTAAATCAAATTCAAAATCCGGAACCATATCTTCCCAACCGGTTCGTGCCTGGTATCTTGTACCGTTAGATATATAATTAACTGTATATTTTTTGTTTGGCACATCAAACAAAATCTGAACTTTCACAGGGACTCCAACCCAATGGCTTGAATTATCTGATATGGTTTTTGTTGGAAGTTCAGAGATACCAATATATCCATTGCCACTACTATCATAAGCGGAAAGTTTGTTGTAAAAATCCGGGTAAGATACATAATCACTTACTCTTAATCCATCATAAGTGGTATATTGGTAACCGTATAATTCTGACCCAAAGTTTGATTTAAATATAAACTGTCCCTGACTGTTTCTGATGATTATATCTTCTGTATATTTTTTTGAAAAAGCACTATTCTGTAAGTAATCAAATTCCACCGCCACATAATCCGCTTTTCCTCTGTTGTATCCTGTAAACGGTATGGTAATTCTGGCAATATTTTGTGTAGCAGTGCCCTCGATATTTTGAGGACTTGTAATCATAAGACCGCCTTCTCTAAACTCAATCTTTGCTCTGTCTGCATTATCACGATCTCCAATATTTTCAGCAGTACCCATAGATATCTCTTCGCCATCGACTACTTCAGCAATAACTATTCCCCAACCTGCATTTCTTTCCGCAGTATCCCAGCCAACACGCGTATCAAAATCTTCAAACCACATAACTTTTTCGTGCTGTGAAGTTCTGCTGATTGTTGTAAATGTATATGTAGCACCTGCAAAGGACCCGTTTGTAGTTGATTTAACGGTATTTGGTATGTTAAGCACATAAGTTGTTGCATAATCCAAAAGGGTATGCGAAAAATATGTTGCAACTCCATCTGTTGCAATAGACGGAGTCAGTTCAACTGCCGGGCCGTCAACAGTGCCTTTGTGCAATGTAACATTGTTTAATGTTTCAAAGGCAATTGGTGCACTGAATACAACCTTTAACGGTTCTGTTAAACCCATATCGGTTTCAACTATTGTTGTATATTCAACGGTAGGAACATCAGGTTCTGCTTCAGTGGCAACAGACATCAATGCAAAATTATTAAAAGCCGTCAATGCAAAATTATCAAAAGTCATTGTAACAGGCTCACCGTTAGTTTCTGTTTCGTTAACACAAGCCAAAGTAAACCTTAAGTTGTTCAAGTCAAACTCTCCGCCTTCAAGTGTTTCTTCAGAAACAGACGGAATAGGAAGCGGGTCAAACGCTTCTACGCTTTCTCTACCCTCAGGAGTATAGAAAACCTGATATGTGTCCTGGTCTAAATCAAACAAAAGTCTTACACTTACTGTCTGGCCTATATAGGTTGAAGCAGGAGCAACATTTTCATATTCAACCGAAGACGGTTCTTCGTTGCCCGCAATAATCCGCAAGCCTGTTGTGGCATTACCAAAACCAAAACCTGCAATATTGGCATTTTCTTCATTAACCAGCATCAAGTTTGAATAGTGGTTGTCATCAACCCAGTTTATATTTTGTTCGTAATCAAAATCAAAAGCAAGGTACCCGCTGTCGGGAGTTTCAAACTCGCCCGATGCAGACAACGGAACTGTTATGTTTATATAGTCCGTGTCAACAGAAGTGCCTGCCAACTGATTCTTTGTTACAACCAGTTTGCCATCAATTATCTCAACACTGTTTGCGTTTTTGTATGCTTCTTCTCCCCACAAAGTATAATCCCAGGGTGATTCTTCAAGTCCGTCAAAGTCTTGACTCCACAAAACCTCACCAGTTGCTAAAACAGGCGAAGTAACAGTAATCATAGTTGCTAAAACGGCAAATATCAAAGCAAATGATAAAACCTTTTTTCCTTTAAAAGTAACCATATTTTTTCTCCTTATTTCCCTATTAATGTTAAAATTCTGCTTATTGTTACTGCACTTTCCGCACGGCTTGCATTGTCAAGCGGTGCGAACATATCATTTCCCTTGCCGTTGATAATGCTGTGAGATGACAACAAAGACACTGCATCTGTTGCCCAACCGCTCACTTTGTTTTCATCTGCAAAAGTTTTGCTTTCTTTATCAGGTAATTCATAATTTTTAAGAGCTCTGGCAAGCATTACACACATTTCTTCTCTTGTGATTGTATTGTCAGGTCTAAATGTGTTGTTTTCATAACCTGTTACAATTCCGTTTGACACTGCAATATCAACATATTGTTTGTACCACTCTGCCGAATTAACATCACTAAAAGATAGAACCTTGTCGTTTTTCAAAGTTAATCCGAAGGCGGACACAACAAGTTTAGCAAATTCAGCTCTGTTTACACTCTTTGCAGGTTCAAAAGTTGTTGCGCTTGTACCGCTTACTATACTTTTTTGAACTAATTTATCAATAGCATCAAGAGCCCAATCGTAGCCATTCAAATCATTAAACTTACCGCTTGGTCTGGTGGGTGTTACAGGCTCTGTCTGAACTCCGCCGAAACCGGCACCACCGCCTCCGCCACCGCCTCCGCCGTCAGAGGGGTTGCAGGTAATGATAATATAGTAATCCTTTGTAGTGCCATTTAATGCGGTAACTGTAATTGTAATTGTATTTTCACCTTTTATAAATTTAGAAGGTTTTGTTATTGCAACACGCGCATAACTGTCATTTGGTGTTGCAACGACCTCCGGTATTGTTGTAAATTTTGTTGCTCCTTTATAAGTTGTAATCTCGCTCGAAAATGCAGGAGATAATGTAATTTTTCCGTTCATGTGAAGTTCTTTTAAAGTATTATCCCCATACAGGTTGGGCGGATTATATGTAATTGCTACAAGATAACATTTTTGTGTACCGTCAAGAGCGGTAACCGTAATCAGGATTTCGTTTCTTCCCAATCTGAATGTTTCGGGCTTTTGAATATCAACCGTAGCACCGTCAACCGTTGGTATAGCCGTAATCAAAGGCACAGTTGCCGACTCTGTCGATGTTGTATAAGCCAATGTTTCGCCCGAGAATGAGGGCGACAACGAAAGTCCTTCTATGGACAATGCACTTAATGAATTATCGCTCAAATATGCAGGAGGCGTTTCTCTTGTAATAACTACCGTGTACTCTTTATATGTAATACCGTCGTCCGCAACGCATTTAACCACAAAAGTGTTTACGCCTGTTTCAAGGTTTTTAACACCTACTGTTTCTGACACAACCGAAGCATCCTCATCTGTTGCAGTTGCAGAAAGAGTAACGGCCTGCGTATCAGCAGAAACTGTTGCTGTATAAGAATAAACGCCTGAATTAAATACAGGTGATAAAACCGCAGGAAGTGCAGTTAAAGAACTTAATGTTGCGTCGGTGTCCTTAACAAGTTTTATCCGTGCATCATCACAGTCAATATGTCCCTTTGACAATTTATATTCGGTGTTGGATAAACCGTTCAAGATTATTTCGTCAAACGCAACAGTAGTGTTTTGTGTAACGCCCGCTTTTCTTTTGAATACCAAAGTTACAAGTGTTGCATTTGCCTCAACTGACTGTTGTCTGAAAGAACGAGTGCCTGACAAAACATCGACAAACACTATGCTTCCTCGGCTGTTTTCATTAATCGCGGTTGCATCAGCTGACCAAACGGCATTTTCAAGAGTGCCATTGTTTGTGTTATACGCTTTCATTTCTCTTTTAACCCTTGAAAATTCCAACTTTGTACTGTCAAAAGAAAAATCTATCTGTACTCCTTTTATTGCCGTATCAACTATATTCGAAATAGTCAACGAAACAGAAATCTCTCCGTTGGCGGCAACATCTGACGCATCAACTTCCCCAGTTGTAATGGAAACAACTGACACAGCACTTACGGAAAAGGATAAACCAATTACAGAAAACGCTACTGCCAGTATTGATGCTAAAACTCTCTTGTTCATCTCTGTTTCTCCCCTTATCTGTTAAGCGCAGGTATGTCTATTATATTTCCGTTAACATAATCATACAAATATGTAACATCTGTAATGTTAATCAAGCCGTCTCCGTTAAAGTCAGAGCATATATTAATAATTTCATCAAAAGAAGTTCCTCTTATAATCTTGCCTATAATAACTGATATGTCTGAAGAATTAATGTTGCCGTCAGCATTTGTATCTCCGATTATTATTTCCTGATTTTCTCCGTTTGCGGCAACAAACTCGGGGGTTGAGTTATCATAACCCGATACAATGGCAACATACTTATTAACCGCACCGTAATTTGCAATTTTATACATTTGGTGTCCGTTGACTTTTACCACCGCTTCTTCAGGCAAGGTATTCTCTGTTGTAATGATTAAAAGAGACTGCCCCTCTAATCCGAACGCATTTATTGCCTCTGACACATTAATATGTCCTGTTTCACTGCCGGATACAAAAGTATATGTTTTGTCAGAAGGCTGAAGTATGCTTGATGCACCAAGTTTTATAAAAATTTTGTTATTTTGAACAAGACTTTTTTTAAGCAAAAAAGTAAAGGAATCGTTTGAATTTTCAATCGGTTGCTGGTCTATATATACAATGTTTACAGGCTTGTCAGTTTCTTCTTCATCAAACACAATCGCGTCAGTGCCCGTCAGTATAAGCATAGTAACTTGTTCCCCTTCCTGATAAGATGACGCTGTATAATTAACGGTGATTTTATAATCAAGCCCGCCATTTTCCTCAGTCAAATCAATCTTTCCACAACTTATTGTTGCAGCATACGCAGAGGAAGTCCCTAATAACACTATAGCAAAACATATCAATACCAAAATATTAAGATGTCTATTCTCAAACATAGAATATTCCCCCTCATTTTATAATACAACAATGCATAATAATTGTAACACAAACCGCATTAAGTTGCAATACCTTTTCCGTAAATTTGTATTTTCAAAATATAACAAAAAAGCAGTGCTGAAACGCACTGCTCTTAACCTATTAGGTTTAACTATTATTCGGTTTCGTAAGGCTTTTCTTCGCCAAGCACTACCGATATTTCCCTTGTGTCGCCATCACGCACTATTTCAAGAGACATTTTTTCCCCTGCTTTGTGTTTGTTTTTTGCTTTATCAAGCCCTGTTTTGTCAACAACTTCTACGCCGTCGGCTTTTACGATTATATCACCCGATTTAAGCCCTGCTTTTTCTGCACCACTAAAAGGCATTACTTCTATTACATAAACACCAACCGGCAAATCATAATATGCTGACATTTTCTCCGTTATATCTCTTGTACTGATGCCGATTTGCGGTCTGCCTTTAATATACCCTTGCCCTGTAAGAAGTTCATTAATAATAGGCATTGCCTCGTCTATAGGAATGGCAAATCCCATACCTTCGTATCCGTCAAGAGAAATCTTAACGCTGTTAATTCCAACAACCTGTCCCGACCTGTTAACAAGAGGTCCGCCTGAATTACCTGGGTTTATTGCGGCATCTGTCTGGATAAGATTATACTGTCTGCCCTCAACAGTCATTGTTCTGTTCAGAGCACTGATACAGCCTGTTGTTACAGAGCCGGAAAATTCAAGTCCCAGAGGATTGCCGATTGCTACCGCAAGTTCACCAACTTCAAGCTCTGAAGATTTCCCGATTTCCATAACAGGAAGATTGTTTGCGGTAATTTTAATTACAGCTAAGTCCGTTTTGGCGTCCTGCCCTATCACATCAGCATCATACTCGTCGCCATTGCTTAAAAGAACTCTGATTTTTTTTGCTCCGTCTATTACATGTTGATTTGTTACGATATACCCGTTCTCTTTAACGATAAACCCCGATCCAGACGAAGAACTTTCGCTCTGACCGAAGAAAGACATTACAGTTTTTATACTGCTTATTCCTACCACAGAGGGTCCCGCTTTTTTTACAACATCAACTACGGAATTGACACTCCCGCCGTATGTTGCATTGTTTACGGTAGTTCCGCCTGATTGTTGGACAATCTCCAAAGGCCGTTCGAAATACCCTGCAAATTTAAGTCCTCCGCCAAAAATAACAGCCCCCACCAACATACCTGCAACCAAAGTTGCAACATACTTTACAAACGGATGTTTTTTTCTTACTTTTTTTGTTTCCGGTTGGGGTGTAACATCTATAAAGTCAGGCTTATATACATCATCTTTTTTATGTTCATAAGGGTGCCAGTTATATGAATACTCGCAACTGTCATCATTAACCCTTTTATCAAAATCATCATACATAATAATCACTCCTTTTACAGTATTATATCATTAAAGAATTTTCTTTTTTTAAACAAAATGTGAACTTATGTGTTATTTTGTAACGAAAATGTGAACGAAGTGATGTTATTTTCGCTTGTTACCGTTATCTTCTCTCCGTGTTGAACAATTATGTTTTTAACAATGTAAAGTCCCAGCCCTACTCCTTTTTTATCACGAAGTCTTGACTTGTCCGTTTTATAAAATCTGTCCCAGATATATTTCAGGTCTTCACCGCTTATTTCTTCCCCTGTATTTTCTATTTTGACATACACCTTGTTTCCTGAAAGTTGTGTGGAAATCCATAATGTTCCGCACTCTTTTGAAAACTTAACCGCATTATCAATAAGGTTAATTACAACTCTGGATATGGCTTGCTGGTCAGCTAAAACACCTGTAATCCGACTATCCAGGTCATAATTTACAGCAAGTTGTTTTTGCGAAATATGAGGTTCGAACTGCATTACGGCATTTTTAAGCATTTCATTGATGTCTGTTTCTGTTATGTTAAGCTTAATTTCACCTGCATCATACTTGCTTGCATCTATAAAACAACTGATAAGGTCGGATAATCTGTGTGTTTCGCTCAGTACCACTTTTAAGTATTCTTTTTCTTTTTCTTTAGGAATAGTGTCATCAAGAATTCCCTGAACAAAGCCGGATATAGTAGTCATAGGAGTTCTTAAATCATGCGATACATTTGCAAGAAAAGACGCCCTTGACTTTTCCTGCTTTTCCAGTTCTCCTGCCATTATGTCAAAAGCATTTCCCAACTCGTCAAGTTCCGAAACTCCGCTTGACAGACCTATTTTTACAAAATTCCCTTTTCCTATTTCTTTTACCGACTCGCTTAATTCCTTTATCGGTTTTGAAATGTTTTTTGATAAGAAGTACGAAAGTACAAGGGAAAACACTGCTGAAATTCCTACCGAAATAAGAAGCAAAATTATCATAGTATAAGTGTCGCTGTTAACTACGGGCATATCAAAAAGCATAGCAACAAAACCGGTGCCTCCGTTTATTGACATAGCCGTAGATACCGCAAGCAACCTTTCTCCCGTGCCCGGTTTATTAATTACTGTACTTGCATTTTCCTTTTTTCCGGTAATAATATCTGAAAAAGGTTTTACATCAAGCTTGCCACCATAAAAACCGTTTATATTTTCGCTGTTGGCAAGAATATTTCCCGAATTATCAGACACAATAATACCGCACTGGTTGGAGGTTGCAATTTTGTTAATATTAATTTGGTAAAACATATAATTGCTATGACTGTAATTATCAAGCAAAAATGAGGTCAGTTCCTTAACTCTTGTTACCTCGTTTTGCACCTGCTGAGTTTTAGCATTATTAATATAATGCTGAATTAAAGAAAAGTGCACAGTACCAAGCACCAACACACTCATAAGTAATACGGAAAGACTTAATTTCATAAGTCTGTTAAATATAGTTTTTGACATATTACGACACCAACAATTCAAATTTATATCCTACGCCCCATACAGTTTTTAATCCCCAACTGTTAGAGGCACCATCAATTTTACTTCTTATTCTTTTTATGTGAACATCTACCGTTCTTGTATCTCCATAAAAATCAAACCCCCACACTTTATTTAGCAACTGATCCCTTGTAAAAACTTTATTTGGATTTGATGCGAGACAGTACAAAAGTTCAATTTCTTTCGGTGGTGCATCAATTTCTTTCCCTGAAACAAATATCTGATAATTAAGCATATCAACTTTCAAGTTTTCGTAAGAGATTATTCCTCTGTCATTGGAAACATTTTCGCTTCTTCTGCTTACCGCCTTAATTCTTGCCACAAGTTCTCGGGGATTAAATGGTTTGCAAATATAGTCATCTGCTCCTATTTCAAGCCCTGATATTTTGTCCACCACATCTCCTTTTGCAGTCAGCATAATTACAGGGACATTAGAAACCGTTCTTATGGTTTTGCAAATGGAAAACCCATCGTCGCCGGGAAGCATTATGTCAAGAATAACAAAATCAGGGTTTTGGGACTTAAACAGTTCTATCGCTTTTATACCGTTGTACGCAACAAGAACTTCCCACCCCTCTTTTTCAAGATATAGTCTTAAAAGTTCGCAAATGTTAACATCATCATCGACAACCAGTATTCTCATGCTTATCCCTCCTTGATAATTTCATCAATTAGTTTGAGTTCTTCTTCGCTGAATTTTTTTGAGGTTGAAATCTTAACATTTTCAAGTATCTGTTTTGGAGTTGATGCTCCCATCAACACACTTGTAACTCCACCTTTGGCAAACACCCAGGAAAGAGCCATCTGTGCCAAAGTTTCCCCTCTTTCTTTTGCAATGCCGTCTAATTTTTCGACTTTGTGCAAAATATTTTCAGTAAGATTTTTTTCACTTAAATAAATTCCGCTTTTCTTTATTCTGCTTCCCTTCGGAATTCCTTTTAAATACTTATCCGTAAGAACTCCCTGAGCCAATGGACTGAAAACAATTACGCCTTTTTTGTGTTTTTCCGCACTTTTTAAAAGTCCGTTGTTTTCTATTGTTCTGTCAAGCACAGAATATCTGTTTTGATTAATTACAAACGGGCATTTTAATTCATTAAAAATTTTTACCGCTTCCTCCATTGTTTCACCGTCATAGTTTGAAAGCCCTGCGTAAAGTGCTTTTCCGCTTTTTACCGCCTGGTCCAGAGCACCTATCGTTTCATAAAGAGGCGTGTCGGGGTCGGGTCTGTGATGATAAAATATATCAACATAATCAAGTCTTAAACGCTTAAGACTGTCATCAAGACTGGAAAGAAGATATTTTCTGCTTCCAAAATCTCCGTAAGGGCCCTCCCACATACGATACCCCGCTTTGGTGCTTATTACAAGTTCGTTTCTGTAACGGGACAAATGGCGTTTCAAAATTCTGCCTATATTAATCTCGGCACTTCCCAAATGGGGAAATCCGTAGTTGTTTGCCAAATCAAAATGAGTGATGCCGTTATCAAAAGCTGTAAAACACATCTCTTTCATATTGTCAAAATCTTCGTATTTACCGAAATTGTGCCACATACCAAGAGAAACTTTCGGCAACCTAAGTCCACTTTCACCGCATTTTCTGTATTCCATATTATTATACCTGTTGCTGTTTGAACTATAACTCATTGTTATCCTCCTTTTAAAAGTATAACACTGTTATTTTTATTTATTCTGCTTTCAAATATTCGGCCAACGCTTTTTTTCCTGTATCCGTAATTGGCTTTATCCACTTTTTAGATTTAAAATACTTAATACACAAGTATGCTTTCAAATAATCTTCGCTTATGTAGCTGCACAAAAATACCACTACAAACGGAAGTTTGAATACCAGTGCCATAACAAAGGTGGTGGGCACGGCAACTGCCCAAAGGGTTAACAAATCGTACTGCATACTTTTTTTGGTGTCTCCGCCCGAACGAAAAATACCCACTATTGCTACATACGGGATGTTTCGTACAGGCATTTCCAATGCGTAAATAAGCATAATACTTGTTGCGGCAGTAAGGGTTTTTTGCGAAATACTGTTACCCATATTAAAAACACCCACCAGTTTATTGCTGAAAATTATGATGATTGCACTAATCAGAACACTTATTAAAGGCACAAAAATCATAAAGCGTTTTGCATTCAAAATGCCTTTTTTAATTTTTCCGCTTCCAATGTCTTTGCCTACAATTACACATGCGGCATTAGTAAAGCCCACAAAAAATGAAATTGCAATGTTTTCGAATGTACGAAGAATAGAAATTGCCGCCGTATACTCATATCCCATATTTGAAAAAAGTGCATTGTATATAACAAACCCCATACCCCATAGCACTTCATTTACAATTACGGGGAAAGAACGCCTGTAAAACTTTTTGACAAAAGAATATTTAAATCCAAAAATTTCTTTTAGAGGTGCGTAAAAGATTTCATCTCTTAACAATCCGCAAACAAAAAGTATAATAACAGGCCCCGACCACGCAGATATTATTGTTGCCAACGCTGCACCTTTTATGCCCATCTCAGGCAAACCAAAAGAGCCGAATATCAGTCCGTAATCCAAAACTGCATTTAATAATGTCGTAAAAAAAGATACAAACATAGGAAGTTTTACTCTGTGGGTAGAACGAAGCACTGTATTAATAAGCAAATTTATTAAAATAGCAGGGTATGAGTAAGCAACAATTTTCAAATACTCTGTTCCCGCAGTTAAAACTTGGGGCGTTTTGTTGAAAATTCTTATAACTGCTTCCGGACACAACAAACCTACCGCCATAAACAACAAAGAGACCAAAAGCCCTGACAAAATCGCAACGCTGTATGTATGAATAATACCCCTTTTGTTCTGCTCACCGAAATACTGGGCAAAGAATACCGACGCCCCGGAACAAATACCAAAAGTAAAAACACTCAGTATCCAACTCCATTGCCCCGCCATACCTACAGCCGCAAGACTAATATCTCCCAACTGACCTACCATAAGGGTATCAACCAAAGTAAAAGATGCAGTAAGCAGATTCTGTATTCCTATAGGAACTGCAAGGGTGAATACCTTTTTCCAGAATTTCTTATCATTAAACAATGTATTTAGCACTTATGCCCTCCCAATATAATGACAAGACTGTAGTATTCCTTACTACAGTCCCCAATTAATATTATAATGCTCTTAAAAAACTTTTTAACCTGTTGAAACTGCTATCGCAATTATTCTTTTATCCTATTAAAATAACAGTACTTATACGAAGATTATATCACTATCCGTAAAAAAAATCAAGCGGAGAATTAAACACAATTCTCCGCTTTTGTTAATAACCGTTTTTTTAATCTGCCACTTCTGTAAACTTAACTTTGTCAATCCATTTACGCAACCATTTCTCGCTCGGGAATTTTACACCCATTACCGAATTTGCCTCGAAAATCATACCGGCAAGTCGACCTTCTTTTAACCATTTTAATCCAAGCTCGCACTGATATTCCATTTGCTCATCGGTGAGCGGACGACCATTGAAAAAGTCAAACATATATATTCCCAAAAACAACTTTTTGCCGGGGAAAGTCTTTTCCGCGGTTTCAAAAACTTTTTCAAGATTGATAAGGTCTTTTGAATCCCATGTCCATATAGAAATACCATCAATGTATTTGTTAATTAGCGCTTCAACGCCTTCTCCCTTTTCCTTTTGCGGATACCAGGTAACATACATTTCGAGATTCTTTTCGGATTTAGAAAGACCTTCTCTTACACTTTTCAATACGCCTTCTGCGTCATCGGAACAAACGAACAAGTCGTCTAAAAATGCTCCGCATATATTTGGATATTCCTCTGCAAGTTTACAAATGAATTCAGGCTCATTCCCTGTTCTGAAACCATTTGAACCGCAAGCACCCCAGAAAACCTTATCCAAACGGCAAAAACTTTCTGCATATCCGTATGCCTCTTCTGAAAAAGGTGCGGGTTCTCCGTCGCAGTTAATAAGGAGCATATTTGGGACATCAAGCATATGTGCCGCTTCAGTGGGAGTAATACGCGACCTGAACAACTGATAGTGTTTGCGTTCATGTCTGTTAACTCCTATACGACCATCGTCCTGATGTGCTCTTACACCAAAAATCCAAAATTTATCTCTTGCAATAGCCATTAAATATCCTCCCTGACTGGCAGTCTTATTTCTGTATAGCTTCCTTAATCTGTTTTGCTATTCCTTCAGCTGACATACCGAACTGGTCGCGTATCCATTCCTGATGTCCGATAAGTGCAACATTTACATCAGGAAGAGCAATTCTTTTAAACACTTTTGGAGAAAGATGTTCATCACAAATAACTTCTGAAACCGCACCGCCAAGTCCTCCTGACAAGTTGTGCTCTTCAATAGTAATTATTCCACCTGTGTTTTTAGATGCATCAATAATGGCTTCTTTATCAATAGGCTTAATTGTGTGCATACTTACTATTCTGCAACTTATTCCTTCTTTTGCAAGGATGTCTGCAGCGTGTACCACATTAAGACCTACAGGACCAGCGAACATAAGGGTTACATCGCTTCCCTCTCTTACTGTAATTGCTTTTCCGATTTTAAAGTCAACAGGACCGCTGTGAATATCCTTCTCGCCTTTATATCCGCATCTGTAGTAAAGAGGACCGTCATACTCTATCATAGCATGAGTTGCAGCTACCGCTTCGTAATTATCGCACGGTACTACTACAACCATATTGGGAAGAGCACGCATAATTGCAATATCTTCAGTTGAATGATGAGACATTCCTAATGGTCCGTAAGAAACTCCACCGCCGATAATAACGATTTTTACATTTGCGTTATGATAGCAAACATCATTTCTGATTTGTTCCAAACACCTTAATGTCGGGAAATTTGCTATAGAATATGTAATCGAAATGTTGCCTTCCATTGCAATACCGCATGCAACACCTGTCATATTTTGTTCTGCTACGCCAACATTATAATATCTGTCCGGAAAAGCATCACGGAAAGGTTCAATTTCGCCGTATCCAATATCCGCTAAAACCATATGAATACGGGGGTCTTTTTTCGCAATTTCAAGTAAAGTTTTATTAAATACTGCTCTCATTTATTCTTCCTCCTCAATCTTCTTGATTACCTGTTCAATATCTTCATCAGGTATAAATCTGTAATGTGATTTTACTGTATCCTCCAAAGCAGGAATACCTTTACATTTTATTGTGTGTGCAATAATTGCAGTGGGTTTTCCTTCTTTATGAGGCAGACTTGAGAAAGAAGCATATATTTCATCAAGGTTATGACCATCAATTTCACAAGCTGACCATCCAAAGTTTTCAAGTTTTGCTTTTAAATCTCTTAAGTCAATAACTTCTTCAGAATGTCCTAATGCCTGTACCTGATTATAGTCAATAACTAGTGTAAGATTAGAAAGTTTTTCCTGTGCAGCAAACATTATTGCTTCCCAAGTTGAGCCTTCATTCATATCTCCGTCGCTTGACATACAAATAATTCTTCTGTCAGATTTTGCATATCTTGCAGCGATTGCCATACCAACCGCTACCGGCAAGCCATGACCAAGTGAACCTGTTGAAAATTCAACTCCGGGCACTTTATGGCTTATATGTCCCATAAGTTTTCCGTTATCGCAGTAATATGTCATAAGCCAGTCTCTTGGTATAAATCCTTTGTTCGCTAAAGCAGAATATACCGCTGCACCTGCATGACCTTTACTTAAAACAAAACGATCGCGGTCAGGCATTTTGGGATTTTTTGGGTCAACATTTAAAATTTTCTCATATAAAACCGCTATCATATCTGCCATAGAAAGCATACTGCCAACATGACCGCTTTTGCCGTTGTTGGTCATTCTGATAGAGTCAATACGAATTTGTTTTGCTAATTTTTTACAATTTTCCATAATTCTCTTTCACCTTTCTGCTTATAATTATTTCTACTTCTCAAAGTAGATAACGCTCTTAATAAATCCTTCTTCTCTTTTTACAGAATCAACCATTGCTTCTTTAATGTTTTCTACATAATATTTGTGTGAGATTAATGGTTTAAGGTCAAAAGTACCATTTTCAAATAACTTAATTGTTTTTGGCCAATAACGAGAATATTCTTTTTCCGAGTCAATCGCAGGAGAGGTATGAATCAAACGGTGGCCTTTTGTGTGTTCTGATTTGAAATCAATAGTTCTTGGTTGTCTGTGCCATCCATACAGATAAATATCGCCTGCCATTGCACATAATTTTACTGCCATATCAAGTCCTGCCTGACTTCCGGTTGCTTCTATGACTTTGTCAAAAATACCGGTTACTTCATCAGGGTGTATCGCTATTTTAGCACCGCATATTTTCGCCATTTCTCTGCTGCTTTCTTTTATATCGCATACAACGAATTCACTCATAGGATATCTGTGTACCAACTGTATCATCAAAAGTCCCATAAAACCTGCACCTATAAGTAAAACTCTGTCGCCGGGTTTTATATCCATATAACTTACGGCATTTACTATTGATGCTGCTGGTTCAATTACCCAATTTGCAGGATCACCTAAATCATCAGGTAATTTGAATGCATACTGTGCAGGTCCGATAAGTTTTCTTGACCACTGGCCCATATACCAGCAACATGCGGCATAGTCGCCCGGTTTTAAGTGTTTAACATTTTTACCTACTTTTACTACACGATGTACCGCCTCATGACCAGGTACCATCGGATAACGCGGATGAGTTAAATCACCTTTATAAAGAGAAACTTCATGTGTGCAAATTGAACCAAGAACAGCTTCCACTTCTATTTCATCATCGCCGGGTTCACCGTTTTGCAATGCATACACTTTTGTACCATGTTCATCTTCTTCTTCAGGAGTTGGTTTGTATATGTATTCGTCTTTTAACTCCTTATATTCAATATCCCCTACTTTGTTTAATATAACTGCCATTTTACTCATCATAATACCTCCTATTTGTTTGCACTCTTTTTTCATCAAAAAAGGGACTCAAAAAACTCTAATATACATTATAACACGGTTTTTTTTGTTTGTAAAGAAAAACATACTTATTTTTCTACAAAAAATAAGGCTCTCCGGTATAAACCGGAGAGCATTTCAGACAGTTGCTACGCCTGTTTCTGTGGCGGTTTTAATAACTGCCTCGGATACAACCTTTACCACTCTCTTATCAAGTGCGGGAGGAATTATATTTTCTTCTGTTATTTCTTCATCGGGAATTAAAGATGCAAGTGCAACAGAGGTTGCAACCTTCATTTCTTCATTTATACAAGTTGCCCTGCAATCAAGAGCACCCCTGAAAATACCAGGAAACGCCAGAACATTGTTTATCTGGTTAGGAAAATCCGAACGGCCTGTGCCTACAACCCTTGCCCCCGCAGCCTTTGCTACATCAGGCATAATCTCCGGTGTGGGGTTTGCCATAGGGAACAATATGGCATCTTCCGCCATTGATTTTACCATCTCGGCTGTTACAAGATTTGGAGCAGACACTCCAATAAACACATCAGCCCCTAAAAGAGCGTCGGCAAGTGTGCCTTTTTTATGCTGAAGATTTGTAACTTTTGACACTTCCTCCTGTGCGGCGTTGTTGTTTTTATCGTTCTCACAGATTATACCGAATTTGTCGCAGAATGTAAGGTTTTTAACACCCATATTTATAAGGTGTTTGCCAATCGCAATGCCTGCCGAACCTGCGCCGTTTATAACAACCTTAACCTTCCCCATTTCCTTTTTTACAAGTTTTAGTGCATTGATAAGTGCCGCAGCAACAACAATGGCAGTGCCATGCTGGTCATCATGGAAAACAGGAATATTACATATTTCTTTGAGTTTTCGTTCGATTTCAAAGCAACGAGGTGCCGAAATATCTTCAAGGTTAATACCCCCAAAACTTCCTGACAAAAGATAAATTGTACGGACAATTTCATCTACATCCTTTGACTTAATGCAAAGAGGAAAGGCGTCAACATCTGCAAATGATTTAAATAGTGCACATTTCCCCTCCATTACAGGCATTCCCGCCTCAGGTCCGATGTCTCCAAGACCAAGAACAGCAGTTCCGTCTGTAACAACTGCCACAAGATTTGAACGGCGTGTAAGTTCGTAAGATTTTGAAATGTCCTTATTTATTTCAAGACAAGGCTCCGCGACCCCTGGGGTATACGCTAAAGAAAGGTCATCTCTTGAATTAATTGAAACTCGGGAAATGACTTCTATTTTACCTTTCCATTCATAATGCTTTTTTAACGACTCTTGTCTGATGTTCATTTGTTAACCCTCCGGAATTTATAATTACACAAAAAAAACGCACCAACGGCGTCTTCACATCTCTGTATCAATATTATTTATTGGGTCATAAGAAGTATTCAGCTGTCTTTAGTGAATTGCCTTTTATGCACAAATACAATTAATTCCAATGGTAAAGTTTTGCTTGGAATCATCATATCACGATTTAGCCTGTTTGTCAACAACGCTATTGTAACAAATTCACAGGCAGTTCCATATTATGTAATGAAACACCAAATCAATATTTTAAATAAGGAGTGCAAACTAATATGTCATTATTTTCAAATTGTGGTTGTGGCGAAGGAAACGATACTATTTTATGGTTCATTATCTTGTTCCTTTTAATCTTCAGCGGTAACGGTTTTGGTTGCGGTACAACAAACAACTGCGGTTGCAACGAATGTTGCTAATTTAAAAAAGGGAGTGATTACACTCCCTTTTTTAAATACTCTTTTAACTTTTTAAATGTTTCACCACTTATGACATGTTCTATTCTGCAGGCGTCTTTTGTGGCAGTTTCACGGCTTACACCAATATGCGTCAAAAAATTAATAAGCAACAGATGTCGGTTGTAAGTATCTTTTGCAATCTTTTCCCCCTGACTTGTCAGAGTTATATATCCATCTTCATCAACCTTGATATAACCGTTTTCACGAAATTGTTTCATCGCCACGCTTACACTGGGTTTTGAAAAACCAAGTTCATTTGCTATATCTATTGCACGCACTTTTCCCTTGCTTTTAGCAAGCACCAATATTGTTTCAAGATAATTTTCAGCGGATTCCTGAATTTTCAAATCAATCACCTCTGCTTTTAAGGTTTTGTTTTTTTAGTATCCAAATGCAATATCAGAATTTACTGCTTTGTATATTTTTTAAGATATGCTTCGTATTCCTGCTGGAAATACGGGCTTTCTTTTTTAATAAATCTGATAGATTCGTGAACATTTAAATTGTACGCCGCTGCATCAATTACATATACGGCAATATTTGAGCAGTGGTCGGATGTTCTTTCGATATTTGTAATAAGATCAGACCATACAAAACCTGCTTCAATGGTACAACCGCCGTCCTGCAGTCTGTCGATATGTGAATTTCTCATCTTATCCTTTAATGTATCGATTACTTGTTCCAGCGGTTCAACTCTTTGTGCCGCCACAGCATCATTATCAATAAAGGTGCGTGTTGATAAATCGAGAATTTCGCTTGTTGCTGCAAACAACATATCAAGCTCTTTTTTTGCTTCTTCCGAAAATTCCATCCGCTTTTCGTGAAGCTCTTCCGCAGATTCCACAACATTTACGCTGTGATCGGAAATTCTTTCAAAATCACCAATAAGTTTCAAAAGCATTGAAACCTCTGCGCCCTCTTCATCAGACAACTGACACTTACTTAATTTTACGAGGTAAGTGCCTAAAATGTCCTCTAATTTATCAACTTTCTCTTCGCTCTCTTTAACTTCTTCGCATCCTTGCTCATCAAAGTTTTTAACAAGTTCCATACTTTGTTTGAAACTTGCAATTGCTTCACGAGCCATCTTTACTACAAGACCTCTGCAACGCTCTAAAGCAAGAGACGGAGTTGCCAGCAAACGAGTGTCAATAACCTCCACAAAATCTTCCTTGTCTGCATCTGGAACAAGTTTAATTGCAAGTTTTTCGAGAAGCGAACTTGCAGGGAATAAAAGAAATGTGCACAATAAATTAAATATTGAATGGCTCACCGCTATTCCTAAATATCCTGCAGAATAGTCTAAAACTACAGGTTTTAAGAAATATGATATCATCCAAAACACCGTAAGCCACACAACTGAACCTACTACATTAAAAGCGAGGTGCACAACCGCTGCCCTTTTCGCATTTTTGTTTGTGCCAACTGACGAAATAATTGCTGTTACGCAAGTTCCTATATTTTGTCCCATAATAATAGGAATTGCTGCACCGTAAGAAACTTGCCCAGTAGCAGAAAGCGCCTGCAAAATACCCACTGATGCTGATGAACTTTGAATAATTGCCGTTAAAACAGCACCAACTAAAAGTCCAAGTACGGGGTTTTTAAATGCTATAAACAAATTTTGAAAGGCGGGTACAACAGCAAGTCCCGACACAGCACCACTCATTGCATCCATACCAAACATCAAAGTGGCAAACCCTAAAAGAATAGTTGCTGTATCCTTTTTCTTGCTTGTTTTGCCAAACATAAGAAATATTATACCAATCAAAGCCAAAACAGGTGTAAATGATGTGGGCTTTAATAAATTTACAAACACATTTCCGCTTGAAATACCGCCTAAACTCAACAGCCATGCTGTAACTGTAGTTCCAAGGTTTGCGCCCATTATAATACTTATTGCCTGTTTTAATGTCATAAGACCTGAATTAACAAAGCCTACAACCATAACAGTTGTTGCAGAAGAACTTTGTATAATAGATGTAACTGCAAGGCCGGTAAAAAACCCAGTAATTTTATTATTGGTGAGCCTGCCTAAAATCGCACGCAATCCGCGTCCGGTACGCCTTTCCAACGCTCCGCCCATAATGTCCATCCCGAAAAGGAACAGGCAAAGCCCTCCGATCAATGCAAGCACATCAAAAACATTCATAATCTTCAGCCTCCAATTAAATCTCCTACTCCATTAGCAATATATTTGGGCCTATAAGGGAAATTGTCTATCTCCTCCAAAGAAGTTACGCCGCTTAAAACCAAAACAGTATCAACATTTGACTCTATTCCCGCTATAATATCCGTGTCCATTCTGTCGCCTATAAATGCAATCTGATTACTGTGGCAATCAAGTTTTCTCATACCGTGGCGAAGCATAAGGGGGTTAGGCTTTCCCACAAAGTATGCTTTTTTACCCGTAGCAATTTCAATAGGCGAAATCAAAGAACCGGTCGCAGGCATAACACCATGTTCTGTAGGCCCTGTAACATCGGGATTTGTACCGATTAATTTAGCACCCTTTCTGACAAGGTCGATTGCTTTTTCCAGTTTTTCAAAATTATATGTTCTTGTTTCTCCTACAACTACATAATCAGGATTAACATCATTCATATAAATGCTTTTATCATAAAGAGCCTTAGTCAGTGCCGCTTCGCCAATTACATAAGCAGTGCAACCGGGGTTTTGACTGTGCAAAAATTCCGCAGTAGCCATAGCACTTGTATAAAAGTGGCTGGCAGCCACCACAAGCCCCATTCTTTCCAACTTCATACTTAATTCGTGGGGAGTTTTTTCGGGACTGTTTGTTAAAAATACAAATTTTTTGTTGTTCGTTATCATCCAATTAACAAATTCCCTGACACCGTCTAAAATTTTATTGCCGTGATATATTACCCCGTCCATATCACATATAAAGCCATCTTTTTGCAAAATATCCTTTATCATAATTTCTCCTTATACCACAGATTTTATTACAATAAATTCAAAACCTTCCTTATTACAATTATCATAACATACATTTTTTTGTTTTGCAACATAATAATACTAATAAAAAAAGGACTTGTAATACAAGTCCTTTTAAAAATTATACTAATTCAATAATTGCCATTTCAGCAGCATCTCCACGACGAGGTCCGATTTTAATAATTCTTGTATATCCGCCTTGTCTGTCAGCATACTTAGGAGCGATTTCATCAAATAGTTTTTTAACAACATCTTCTTTTGTAATATAAGTCAAAGCATTTCTGCGAGAATGTAAAGTGTTTTCTTTGCCTAATGTAATCATTTTTTCCGCAGTGCTTCTTACTTCTTTTGCTTTAGCAACGGTTGTTTCGATTTTGCCGTTTTCCAAAAGAGAAGTAGTTAAGTTTTTAAGCATTGCAACTCTTTGGTCAGTTGGTCTGCTGAATTTTCTGTTTACAGCCATTAGATTGTACCTCCTTCTTCAATTTAGGGTAACAGAAGCTATCTGAACCTCGATTTTCAAAGGTTAATTTTGGCCTCTGCCGC
This sequence comes from Clostridia bacterium, assembly GCA_017397315.1. GTDB lineage: Bacteria > Bacillota > Clostridia > Monoglobales > Firm-18 > RGIG1864. The sequence continues at coordinate 56,843 of JAFQJA010000005.1, forward strand.
GTTAAAATACTCGGTAATCCATCAGGATTACCTGCGTTTTTACCTTGCATAGTCATAAAATTTCCTCTTTGAAAATTCTTCGACCTTAAATCGATGGAATTTCGAGGAGATTTTTGTGCGGAAGATGCAGCAAGGCTAACGCCTTGCAAAGATGACAAGCCGAAATACACCGAAATTACGCGGTTTAAGGCGTGGTTCGGATAGTTCCTGTCACCCTAGGATTATTCTTCCTCTTTAGCTAAATCCATATCAAAACTATGAAGTTTCTGGATAACCTCTTCCAATGATTTTCTTCCAAGGTTTCTAACCTTCATCATTTCATCCTCGGTTTTGTTTGTCAAGTCTTCAACAGTATTGATACCGGCTCTCTTAAGACAGTTGTATGAACGAACTGACAAGTCGAGTTCTTCAATCGTCATTTCAAGAACTTTCTCTTTCTTTGAATCCTCTTTTTCAATCATAACTTCGGTGTTTCTTGCTCTGTCTGTAAGGTCAATAAACAGGTTTAAGTGCTCACTCATAATTTTAGCACCTAATGATACCGCCTCTTCAGGAGTAATAGTACCGTCAGTCCACACATCAAGTGTTAATTTATCATAATCGGTAACTTGACCTACACGAGTATTGTCAACAGTGTAGTTCACCTTGCGCACCGGTGAGAACAATGAGTCTACCGGTATGTTGCCGATTATGCCCTGATTTGTAGTTCTGTTCTTTTCGGCTGATACATAACCTCTGCCATGATTAATAACAATTTCCATATATAATTTTGCATCTTCATTAAGTGTAGCGATATGCAAATCTCCGTTTAAGATTTCAACATCAGCATCCGCTTTGATGTGTCTTGCACATACCTCTCCTGCACCCTCAGCTTCAATATATAGCACTTTAGGTCCGTCGCTGTATAGTTTTGCATTAAGATTTTTAATGTTTAAAACTATTTCGGTAACATCTTCTTTAACTCCGGGTATTGTTGAAAACTCGTGCAACACGCCGTCAATTTTAATAGAAGATACCGCTACACCAGGCAATGATGAAAGTAATATTCTTCTCAGTGAGTTACCAAGCGTCATACCGTAACCACGCTCTAAAGGTTCTACTTCAAATCTGCCATAATCCCCTCGAGGACTTAATTCAACACATTCTACTTTTGGTTTTTCTATTTCAATCATTAAATAACCCTCCTTGCCGTAATTAAAATTTGAAACAAATGTAATATATTACGGGAGTAATTATTACTTAGAGTACAACTCGACGATAAGATGCTCTTCAATCGGCAAATCAATATCATCTCTTGCTGCCTCTGCTAAAACTTTAGCAGTTAAGGTGTTTTTGTCTAAATCAAGCCACTTCGGAACTGCACGCGAAGCAGTAACTTCAAGCACATCCTTAATTTTTGCACTGCTTTGGCTTCCTTCTTTGATTGCAATAACATCACCGGGTTTTACCAAGTATGAAGGAATGTTCACCTTCTTACCGTTAACTGTAAAATGACCGTGTAAAACCAACTGTCTTGATTCTGGTCTTGATGTACCAAAACCCAATCTGTAAATAACATTATCAAGTCTGCTTTCCAAAATTGATAACAAGTTTTCACCTGTTACACCGGCTTTTTTGTTAGCCATTTCGAAATATTTAGCGAACTGACTTTCCAAAACTCCGTAGTAACGACGAGCTTTCTGCTTTTCTCTTAACTGCATACCGTATCCGGATAGTTTCTTTCTGCCCTGACCGTGTTGACCGGGTGCATAGTTGCGTTTGTTGATACCGCATTTAGCAGTATAGCATCTCTCGCCTTTCAAATATAATTTCTCGCCCTCTCGTCTGCAAAGTCTGCAAACAGGACCTGTATATCTTGCCATTTCTCGTTACACCTCCTATAATTAAAAATCAAACACGACGCCTTTTCGGTGGACGGCAACCGTTGTGGGGAATTGGAGTTACATCTTTAATCATATTAACTTCAAGACCTGCTGCCTGTAATGCACGGATTGCAGCTTCACGGCCTGCACCCGGACCTTTTACATAAACTTCTACCGTTTTCATACCGTGTTCCATTGCTGCTTTTGCAGCAGTTTCTGCCGCCATTTGTGCAGCAAAGGGTGTGCTTTTCTTTGAACCTCTGAAGCCCAAACCACCTGCACTTGCCCATGATATAGCATTACCTGCTGTATCTGTGATTGTAACAAGTGTATTGTTAAAAGTACTGCGGATATGAGCCGCACCTTTTTCTATATTTTTGCGTTCTCTTCTTCTGCCTGTTCTTCTTGTTGTTTTTGCCATTTGCGTAAATCCCTCCTTTTTAAGAAATGTTATTATTTCTTCTTATTAGCCATTGTACGCTTAGGACCTTTTCTGGTTCTTGCGTTTGTTTTAGTTTTCTGACCTCTTACAGGTAATCCTTTTCTGTGTCTGATACCACGGTAGCAACCGATTTCCTGCAAACGCTTAATATCAAGCGCTACTTCACGACGAAGGTCGCCTTCAACTGTGTATTCTTTGTCTATAATATCACGAATTTTACCAACCTCGTCATCTGTTAAGTCTTTGACTCTGGTGTCGGGATTAATGCCTGCAGTTTCCAAAATCTTGATTGCACTGCTTTTGCCGATACCGAAAACATAAGTTAATCCTATTTCAATACGCTTTTCTTTTGGTAAGTCTACTCCTGCTATTCTTGCCATTTTAACAAATTCACCTCCATTAATTTGAAGCCGTCTGTTTTATAAATCCGCTGTTATCTCATTGCTTAGCGGGCACAAACCACCGCACAAGGATGGTTGTTTCTGCCACACTCTGCATTGTCAGCCGCAATAACAGTGGGTTTTAAAAACTTATCAGCCTTGTCTCTGTTTGTGTTTTGGATTCTCACAAATTACCATTATTTTGCCTTTTCTCTTAATTATCTTGCATTTTTCGCACATCTTCTTAACTGATGGCCTTACTTTCATTTTTATACACCTCCGTATAATTAAAACGCCTGATTATATAAATTGATCATTTCCCACGCCATGTTATACGCCCTTTTGTTAAATCATAAGGAGACATTTCAACTGTAACCTTATCGCCAGGTAATATTCGTATAAAATGCATACGCAGTTTTCCCGAAATATGAGCCAATATTTGATGCTTGTTCTCCAGCTCAACTTTAAACATCGCATTAGGCAATGCTTCTACAACTGTACCTTCAAGTTCTAAAACATCATCTTTTGCCATTGTTACTCCTCCTTTTGATTGTATTCAAAAAGTTCTCGCCTAAGTTCAGTATTGGTTACCTTTTCCCCATCATTAAGTTTTCTGCTTATAAACTCGGAAAAGCCAAAACCGCACTCAATGTGTTTTATCTTTTTTCGTTTGGGCTTGTCAGTCTTTCTGCCCTTACCATCGCATATATTTACATACTCACCGTCAACTGACATTACAACAAAATATGTTCCTTTGTCTCGTCCGGCTTTTGAATAAATAATACTCCCGGGTCCAACCTCCAAAACTTTTCACCTCTTACACCTTTTGGCGATTTATTCAACCGTCAGCAATACAGGGCTTGATTTAGTTACTGCAATCGTATGCTCGTAATGTGCAGACATCTTGCCGTCGGCAGTTATTACCGTCCAGCCGTCTTTTAGTCTTTTTACATCACATGATCCTGCATTAACCATCGGCTCAACTGCAAGTGTCATTCCACTGTACAGTCTTGCACCTCTTCCTGCCTTGCCATGGTTGGGAACTTCTGGGTCTTCGTGAAGATTTTTCCCCACTCCATGCCCTACATAATCTTTTACTACTGAAAATCCGTTTTGTTCAACATAAGTTTGAACTCCATTGGATATATCAGACACTCTGTTTCCAGCACAAGCGAATTTAATTCCCTCGTAAAAACTTTGTTTTGTTACTTCTATTAGTCTCTTTGCTTCCGCAGACACCTCGCCGCACGGGTATGTCGCCGCACTGTCGCTATGGTATCCGTCTAAATACACTCCTATATCCACACTTACTATATCTCCCGTTTTAATTGTCTGTTTTCCGGGTATTCCGTGTATTACCACATCATTTACCGAAACACAGATACTTTTAGGGTAGCCCGAGTAGTTTAGGAATGACGGAGCAGCACCTTTAGACTTAATAAATTCATAGGCAAGTCTGTCTAACTCCTCTGTAGTTATTCCGTCGCAGATGTTTTCTGCAACCAATCTGTGAGTAAGAGCGTTAATATGCCCTGCCCTTCTCATTTTGTCAATCTCGGAAACTGATTTAATGCTAATCATAATTGAATGCCCAATGCCTTTAACACAGACTTTGTTGTATCTTCTACCGCATCTTCTGATTTTACTTTAACAACTTTGTCAGCATAATAATCTATAACCGGGGCGGTAGTTTCAGCATAAATTTCCAATCTTTTTTTTATGGTTTCCGGATTGTCGTCATCTCTTGTAACAAGAGGTGCTCCGCAAACATCACATTTGTCTCCGCTTTTTGACGGTTTATCTGTTATGTGATATGTTGCAGGACATTCACTGCACACTCTTCTTCCTGCAAGGCGTTTTATAATCACATCACGGTCAGCATCAATCATCAAAACAACATCTGTTTTAATACCGGCTTTTTCCATTGCCTTGGCTTGTTCCAAAGTTCTTGGAAAACCGTCTAAAATGTAACCGTTTTTGCAGTCATCCTGTGCAACTCTGTCTAACACCACATTAATTATTGTATTATCAGGTACTAATTTCCCGTCGTTAATATACATCGCTGCTTCTTTACCGACTTCTGTACCTTTTGCAATAGCCTCACGAAGCATTGCACCTGTTGAAATTGCTGGTATTTTAAGTGCTTTTTCCAAAATTTCTGATTGTGTGCCTTTCCCGCTTCCGGGTGCACCCATAATTAACATTTTCAACTGCTTCACTCTCCTATTACATTATAGGCGACAGGCAAAAGTCAAATCGAAACTTTTGCCGCAGACCTGACAAATATTATTCTAAAAATCCTTTATAGTGTCGCATAATCATTTGAGTTTCCATTGCCTTAACTGTTTCTAATGCAACACCTACAACGATTAGAAGTGAAGTACCTCCAATGCTGATGTTGATGCCTGCAAACTGAGACATAAATATAGGCAATACTGCTACCAAACCTAAGAATACAGCGCCAACTATTGTAATTCTTGATAACACTTTGTTGATAAAATCACTTGTTGTTCTTCCCGGTCTGATGCCCGGAATGAACCCACCGTTCTTCTTCATATTGTTAGCCATTTCAATAGGATTGAACTGGATAGCTGTATAAAAATATGTGAAGAACAATATTAACAAGAAGTATAGGATACCGTATATCCAATGTGTGGGTGTGAATGCTTTTAATATTGCACCCCAGAAGCCGGTTACCTTAGTAATGTCTGCACCAAAGAATCCTGCTATAGTTGATGGGAACGCCAAAATACTCATAGCAAAGATAATAGGCATAACACCTGCTGAAGCAACTTTAATCGGGATTGAAGTGCTCTGTCCGCCATACATTTTACGGCCTACAACTCTCTTTGAATACTGAACAGGAATTTTTCTTTCAGCATTAGTCATTGAAACAACGAATGCTACAATTACGATTGCAACAATCAATAAAACGATTGTTGTAAACACATTTAAAACCTTCGCTTTATTATATTCAATCAAAGTCTGAACAAGTTGTGGTCCGCGTGATACGATACCGCCAAAAATCAACAATGATATACCATTTCCAATACCCTTTTCATTAATCTGCTCACCAAGCCACATTAGAAAAGCTGTACCTGCTGTAAATGATAAAATAATTGTCAAACCGGCAATAAAACTGCTGTCTGTTACTGCATGGTGGTTATTTTTCAAAGTGAAGTACAAACCTGTAGCCTGAACAAGACCCAACACAACAGTCAAATATCTTGACCACTGTGCAATCTTCTTTCTGCCTTCTTCGCCTTCTTTTGAAATACGCTCCAATGCCGGGATTGCAACTGTTAAAAGTTGCATAATAATTGATGAATTGATATATGGTGAAATACTCATTGCAAAGATTGTTGCCTGCTCAAAGGCTCCGCCTGAGAAGACATTCATAAAATCAAGCAACGATGTACCGGTTAGCATTTGTGCTACTGCCGCTCTGTCTAAAAACGGAACAGGAACAAATGAACCGAAACGGAAAATTATAAGCATTCCTATGGTGTATAATATTTTTTTCCTTAAATCAGGAATTTTCCATGCGTTAGCAATAGTCTGAAACATATTATATCACCTCTGCCTTTCCTCCGGCTTTTTCGATTTTTTCCTGAGCGGTTTTTGTAAATCTTGTAGCCTTAACAGTAAGTGCTTTTGTGAGTTCACCTCTACCAAGTATAACAACTCCGTCGCATACTTTTGAAATAACTCCTGTTTCTAACAACAATTCCGCTGTTACCTCAGTGTTTTCTTCAAATCTTTCAAGCACTTCTACATTAATTGATACATATTTTTTAGCAAATATATTTGTAAATCCGCGTTTAGGCAATCTTCTGTATAAAGGCATCTGACCGCCTTCAAATCCGGGACGAACTCCGCCGCCGCTTCTGGCATTTTGACCTTTGTGCCCTTTACCTGCTGTTTTGCCGTTGCCTGACGCATGTCCTCTACCTTTTCTTTTTGGGTATTTTTTTGAACCTTCAGCTGGTGACAATTCACATAATTTCATTTTGTCCCACCTCCTTTTATGATTTCAATTATAACTCCTCAACTGTTACTAAGTGCCTTACCTTAGCAATCATACCTCTAATCTGAGGATTATCCTTATGCTCTGCTACGCTTCTGATTTTGTGCAAACCTAAAGCTTTAACAGTTGCTATTTGATTTTCCTTGCAACCAATTGTGCTTTTTGCAAGTGTAATTTTTAGTGTTTTAGCCACGATAAACCCTCCTTATAAAGCTGCTTCCTCGTTAGTTTTACCACGGTAAACCTGTGTATCGCTGATACCACGAGTCTGTGCAACTGTTGCAACATCACGAAGTGAAGCAAGACCATCAATTGTAGCGCTTACTACATTTCGTGCATTGTTAGAACGCAATGATTTTGTACGGATATCTCTGATGCCTGCAAGTTCGATAACAGCACGCGCTGCACCGCCTGCGATAACACCGGTACCTTCTTTAGCCGGTTTTAACAAAACTTCTCCGGCGCCAAATTTACCAATAACCTCGTGAGGAATTGTTGTTCCTACGATTGGTACATAAATCATATTTTTCTTTGCATCTTCTATACCTTTGCGTATAGCGTCCGGAATTTCGGCAGCTTTACCCATACCGCATCCTACATGACCGTTTTCGTCGCCAACAACAACAAGTGCTGAGAAACGGAATGTTCTACCACCTTTTACAACCTTTGCTACACGATTGATTTTTACAACTTTTTCTTTAATATCCAAAGTTCCTGCGTCGATTTGATTTGCCATTTTTTCACCTTCTTCTTTTAGAAATTAAGTCCACCCTCACGAGCACCTTCAGCCAATTCTAAAACGCGTCCGTGATACAGGTAACCGCCACGGTCAAATACAACATCTTTAATACCTGCTGCCAATGCTTTTTCAGCAATTAATTTGCCTACTTCTCTTGCAGCGGCTTTGTTGCCACCGTATGTTCCCTTTAAACTTGCATCAAGTGTTGATGCTGACACCAATGTAATACCTTTTGTGTCGTCTATGATTTGTGCATATATGTTATTAAGACTTCTGTAAACATTCAATCTTGGACATTCTGTTGTGCCTGAAATCTTTTTTCTAACACGAGCATGTCTTCTTTTTCTTGCGACATTACTGCCGATTTTCTTAATCATACCGTTTACTCCTTTCTTCACATTTGAGGCTTAATATATAACCAAGCCAAATTTGCGTACAAATAAGGCAAACATTATTTTTTCTTTGCACCTGTTTTTCCTTCTTTTCTGCGGATAACTTCGTCTGAGTATTTGATACCTTTACCTTTATAAGGTTCTGGTGGTCTCTTTTCACGAATCAATGAAGCAATATGACCAACCAACTGTTTGTCAGCACCCTTTACGATAATTGTATTGGGTTGCGGTACTTCAATTGTTATTCCGTCAACAGGTTCCATCTCTACGGGATGTGAATAACCTAATGTTAAATCTAAAGTTTTACCCTTCATAGCTGCACGATAACCAACACCGTTGATTTCAAGAGTTTTTGTATAACCTTCTGTTACACCAATCACCATATTAGCAATAAGTGTTCTTGTTAAACCGTGTAGTGCTCTGTGCTCTTTATTTTCTGTAGGGCGTTCAACTGTAACAACGCCGTTTTCATTTTTAATGATCATATCCTCATGCAATTCTCTTGTAAGAGTACCGTTTGGTCCTTTTACAGTAACCGTGCTGCCTTCCAATTTGAAATCAACACCGGCAGGAATTGTAATTGGCATTTTTCCTATTCTGGACACTTTTATTGCACCTCCTTGTTTATCTATTGATTACAAATCAATATTACCAAACAAACGCCAAAACCTCGCCACCAACATTCTCACGACGAGCGCGCTTATCTGTCATAACACCATTTGATGTTGAGATGATTGCAATACCCAAACCTTTTAATACTCTGGGAAGCTCATCTCTTGATACATATACTCTAAGACCTGGTTTTGAAACTCTCTTTAGACCTTTAATAACCTGTGATTTACCTTCACCGTATTTAAGCCAGATTTTGATCATACCCTGTCTGTCGTCATCAATTACTTCAAATTTTTTGATATAACCTTCGTCAAATAAAATCTGAACGATTGATTTTTTCATATTTGATGCGGGAACTTCAACTGTCTCATGACGAGCATTGTTTGCGTTCCTGATTCTTGTTAACAAATCTGCGATTGGATCTGTAATTTGCATTATGAAACCTCCTTCCGACTGCTATTTAAACAATCTGTATAAACTTATCTTACCAGCTTGCCTTTCTTACACCGGGAATAACACCCTCGTGTGCCAAATTTCTGAAACAAATTCTGCAAACACCGTACTTGCGTAGGTAACCGTGAGGTCTGCCGCAAATTTTACAACGGTTATATTCACGGGTTTTAAATTTTTGCTTCTTTTGTTGTTTTAGTATCATTGCTTTTTTAGCCACTATAATTCCCTCCTTCGTTAATTGCGAGCAAAGGGCGCACCCATTAGGGTTAATAACTCTTTGGCTTCTTCGTCGGTTGAAGCAGTAGTTACGAATATAATATCCATACCTCTGATTTTATCAACCTTATCATAATCGATTTCAGGGAATATTAACTGTTCTTTGATACCGAATGAGTAGTTACCTCTACCGTCAAAGGAATTCCCGTTAATTCCGCGGAAGTCGCGTACACGCGGTAATGCAACATTGAATAATCTGTCAATAAATTCGTACATTCTGTCTCCACGAAGTGTTGCTTTACAGCCGATGTTCATACCTTCACGGATTTTATATGCAGCAACTGAGTTCTTTGCTTGAGTAATAGCAGGTTTTTGTCCAACTATTTTTGCCATATCTTCAGCAGCAGAATCCAAAGCTTTTGAATTGTCTTTTGCCTCGCCAACACCCATGTTAACAACTACTTTAACAATCTTTGGTATCTGCATTGGGCTTTTGTATTCAAACTTTTTCATTAAAGCCGGTGCTACTTCTTTGTCATATAGTTCTTTCATTCTTGACATTTGTTAATGTCCTCCTCCTTCCTGTGATGGTGCTCTATCAGATAATTTCTCCGCATTTTTTGCAGATTCTTACATTGTCGCCGTTATCCAATGTCTTTCTGCCAATTCTTGTAGGCTCCTGACATTTGGGGCATACATGCATTACTTTGCATGCATAAATCGGTGCTTCCTGGTGAATAATTCCACCTGCTTCACCTTGTTTTCTCGGCTTTTTATGTTTTGTAGCCATTGCTACGCCTTCAACGATTACTTTACCGCTTTTAGGTATGCAAGTCAAAACTTTACCTTTTTTGCCTTTGTCTTTACCTGAAAGTACGATAACAGTGTCGCCTTTTTTAACATGAAGTTTTTTATTCACGACTGTTGCCTCCCTTATAATACTTCTGGAGCAAGAGACAAGATTTTCATAAACTCTTTATCACGAAGTTCACGAGCAACAGGTCCAAAGATACGGGTACCTCTTGGGTTTTTATCGTCTCTTATAATTACTGCTGCGTTTTCGTCAAATTTAATATATGAACCGTCCGGTCGTCTTACGCCTTTTACGCTTCTTACGATTACTGCTTTTACTACATCGCCTTTTTTAACAACACCGCCGGGCGTTGCCTTTTTAACTGAAGCAACGATTATGTCTCCTACATTTCCGAAGTATCTGACAGAACCGCCAAGAACGCGAATACACATTATTTCTTTAGCGCCTGTGTTATCAGCCACTTTTAAAAGTGTTTGTTGTTGTATCACAACGCATCCTCCTTTCAAAAACCGTTTTAAAAATTATTGTGCTTTTTCTACTATCTCTACAAGACGCCATCTCTTATCCTTAGACAATGGTCTTGTTTCCATTACTTTTACTCTATCACCAACACTGCATTGGTTATTTTCATCGTGTGCCTTTAATTTATAGGTTCTTTTCATAACCTTGCTGTATAGTGGATGCATTACGCTGTCTTCAATAGCAACTACAATGGTCTTATCCATTTTGTCGCTGACAACTCTTCCTATTCTGGTTTTTCTGTAATTTCTTTCAGCCACCGTTGTTTCCTCCTTCACTTTATTTTAGTGAATATTATTATCTGTTTGCGATTTCAGCTTCTTTAATCAGAGTGCTCACCCTTGCGATTGTCTTTTTAACTTCAACGATACGCATTGGGTTTTCAAGTTGATTGGTTGCTTGTTGAAATCTCAAATTGAATAATTCTGCTTTTGAGTCTTTTAACTTTTGTGTTAATTCGTCTATTGTCAAATCTCTTAATTTTTTGATATTGTTTTTAGCCGGCATTAGCACTCACCCTCCGTTTCCTTGCAGATGAATTTGCATTTTACGGGCAACTTGTTAGCAGCAAGTCTTAAAGCTTCTCTTGCTACCTCTTCTGATACCCCGCCGATTTCAAACATTACGCGGCCGGGTTTTACCACTGCTACCCAATATTCCGGTGAACCTTTACCGCTACCCATACGGGTTTCAGCAGGTTTCTCAGTTATAGGCTTATCCGGGAATATTTTAATCCAAACTTTTCCGCCTCTTTTTATATAACGAGTCATAGCGATACGGGCAGCCTCAATCTGATTTGCTGTAATCCAGCAAGGTTCTAATGACTGTAAACCGAAATCGCCGTATGATACTTTGTTACCTCTTAATGCTTTACCTGTTAGTCTTCCGCGCATTACTCTGCGATACTTAACTCTTTTTGGAGATAGCATTTGCTTTTCCTCCTTCCGCCTTTTGTTCCTTATTTACGGGCTTTTTGGAAGAAGCAAGAACTTCACCTTTGTAAATCCATGCTTTAACACCGATTTTACCGTATGTTGTATTTGCTTCTGCAAAACCGTAATCACTGTCTGCTCTTAATGTTTGCAGAGGAATAGTTCCTTCGTGATAGTGTTCTGCACGGGCAATTTCTGCACCGCCCAATCTACCTGAGCAAGTTGTTTTAATACCTCTTGCTCCTGATTTCATAGTTCTGCCCATTGTGCCCTTCATTGCTTTTCTGAAGGAAATTCTTCTTTCCAACTGTGCTGCAATGTTTTCTGCAACAAGCTGAGCATTTTGGTCGGGATTTTTAACCTCAACTATGTTGATTGTTACATCCTTACCCAACATTTTTACTAAATCTGCTTTTAACTTTTCAATGCCTGCACCTGAACGCCCGATAACGATACCGGGTTTAGCAGCATGAACACTTATTATAACTTTTTCTGATTTCTTTTCGATTTCTATTTTAGCAATTCCGCCCTGGTACAATTCTTTTTTCAAGAATTTTCTGATTTTGTAATCTTCAACGATGCTGTCGCCGAAATCTTTATCAGCTGCGTACCAACGAGAATCCCAGTCTTTGATTACCCCGACTCTTAAGCCGTGGGGATTAATTTTCTGTCCCATGTTCTACCTCCTTCTTTATTACTCTTCTACAGTTTCTTCTGCTTTTTCTACAGGAGCTTCTGCTTTAGGCTCTGCAGTTTTCTTCGCTCTTGGCTTTCTCGGTTTCTTTTCCGGTTCTGCCTCTTTTACTGCAACAACCTCTTCTTTTTCTTTAAGAACAATTGTAATATGACTTGTGCGTTTGAAAATTCTGAACGCTCTTCCTTGTGCTCTTGGTTGAATTCTCTTTAAGATAGGACCTGCACTTGCAAAGATTTCTGCCACATATAATTTTTCAACATCCATACCGTGGTTTGCCTCAGCATTTGCCATAGCAGATAGTAATAATTTTTCAACTACTTCACTTGCCGCTTTTGGTGTATGCTTTAATATTGCTAATGCCTCACCAACAGTTTTGTTACGGATTAAATCTATAACGATTTTTACTTTTCTTGGTGAAATTCTTACATAACTTGCTTTTGCTTTTGCAATGTTCTGCATTTTGTTTCCTCCTTTCAACAGTGTTAACTGTCTTCAATGACTTGTATTAAAAAGTTTATTATTTTACGCCTGAAGTTTTTGAACCCGCATGACCTTTAAAGGTTCTTGTAGGAGCAAATTCTCCTAATTTGTGTCCTACCATATCCTCTGTTACATAAACGGGAACATGTTTTCTTCCATCGTGAACTGCTATTGTATGTCCAACCATATCAGGGAATATTGTTGAAGGACGCGACCAGGTTTTAAGCATACGCTTTTCTCCTGTTTCATTCATTTCCTGAATTCTCTTTAACAATTTAGCTGATACGAATGGGCCTTTCTTTAATGAACGACTCATTTTGTTTCCTCCTTTCAGTACAAATAAGCAATAATATCTTACTTACCGTTACGACGCTTAACAATGAATTTATTTGACGCCTTTTTAGCCTTTCTTGTTTTAAGACCAAGAGCCGGTTTACCCCAAGGTGTTACCGGTGTTGGGCGTCCGATAGGTGACTTACCTTCACCACCGCCGTGAGGATGGTCGCATGGGTTCATTACGCTACCTCTAACTGTAGGTCTCCAACCCATATGGCGCTTTCTTCCTGCTTTACCGATTGAAATGTTTTCGTGGTCAATATTACCAATCTGACCTATTGTTGCTTTGCAGTCCATTCTTATCATTCTAACTTCACCTGATGGCAAACGAACCTGAGCATACTTTTCATCTTTAGCCATTAACTGTGCTGAATTACCTGCTGAACGAACCAACTGTCCGCCTTTGCCGGGGTATAATTCAATGTTGTGAATCAATGTACCAACAGGAATGCTTTTGATTTCCATTGCGTTACCCGGGATAATGTCGGCACCGTTACCTGAAATAACCTTGTCGCCTTTTTTAAGACCAAGAGGTGCTATAATGTATCTCTTTTCACCATCTTCATATTGTAAAAGGGCGATGTTTGCTGTTCTGTTCGGATCATATTCGATTGAAAGAACAGTTGCTGACATATTGTCCTTATCTCTTTTGAAATCTATAATTCTGTATTTTTGCTTAACTCCGCCGCCACGATGACGAACAGTAATTCTTCCGTAACTGTTTCTTCCGGCAGTTTTCTTATTAGGTGCAAGCAAAGATTTTTCCGGCTTAACTTTATCTATTTCTTCAAATGTTGACACCGTCATAAATCTTCTTGACGGGGTAGTCGGTTTATACTTTTTGATTGCCACTGTTTTCACTCCTTTAACTTATTTTCTTTGACTTTTTTAATTCATCCCATCAAAGAACTCTATTGTTTTACTGTCTGCTTTTAAAGTAACTATTGCTTTTTTCCAGTCAGGGCGTTTGCCGATGTGAGCACCCATTCTCTTATATTTGCCCAATAAATTAGCTGTATTTACTGAAGCAACTTTTACACCAAAGATTTCTTCGATTGCTTGTTTAATCTGGATTTTGTTAGCATTTTTTGCTACTTCAAATGTGTACTTCTTTTCTTCCATAAGAGCCATAGTTTGTTCTGTGATTATAGGTTTGCGTATTACATCATAAATTGTTTTCATTACGCATACACCTCCTCGATTTTTGCAACGGCATCTTTAGTTAGTACCAACTTATCATACTTCAAAACATCATAAACGCTGAATGAAGTTGAAATTGCAGTTTTAACATTTGGAATGTTTGCCGCACTTCTTACTAAATTTTCAATTTTTTCTGCGCTGATAATAAGAGCGTTATCAACACTTAATGCTTTTAGAATTTCTGCAAAGTCCTTTGTTTTTACTGTTTCAATATCAAGACTGTCAACAACAATCAACTGATTTTCTGCCAACTTTGATGATAAAGCTGAGAACAACGCAACTTTGCGAAGTTTTTTGTTTACTGAGAAACGGTAACTTCTTGGCTTGGGACCTAATGCAACACCGCCGCCCGTCCATTGAGGAGCTCTTATGCTACCCTGTCTTGCACGGCCTGTGCCTTTTTGTCTCCATGGCTTAATACCGCCACCGCGTACTTCTGTACGGGTTTTTGTGCTTTGTGTTCCTTGTCTTTGGTTTGCAAGGTAGTTGACAACCAATGTGTGCATTGCAACTTCATTGATGTCTGCACCGAATATCATATCGTTAAGTTCGATTTTGCCAACCTTCTCGCCTTTTATATTAAATAATGTTGTTTTTGGCACTGTACTTCCTCCTTCCTACTATTTACGGCCTTTAACTGTATTTTTGATGATTAAAAGACCGCCTTTGGGACCGGGTACTCCACCCTTTATAAGCATAATATTTTTCTCTGCATCAACCTTAACAACTGTTAGGTTCTGAATTGTTACTCTTTCAACACCCATGTGTCCGGGCAATCTCTTACCCTTGTATACACGGCCGGGGTCAGAACACATACCCATTGAACCGGGGCCTCTGTGGTAGCCTGAACCGTGAGTCATAGGACCTCTGTGTGTTCCCCATCTTTTAATGGTACCTGCAAAGCCTTTACCTTTTGTAATGCCGGCTACATCAATTTTTTCGCCTGCCTCAAATATGTCGGCTTTGATTTCATCACCAACATTAAGTCCTGATACATCATCAAGTCTTAATTCTTTTACATACTTCTTCGGTGTAACACCGGCTTTTGCGAAATGACCTTTTGAAGGTTTGTTCGCTTTCTTTTCTTTAAGGTCGATAAAACCAACCTGTACTGAGTCGTATCCGTCTTTTTCAACTGTTTTCTTCTGAACAACAGCGTTAGGACCTGCCAATACAACTGTTACCGGAACAACTCTGCCTATTTCATCAAAAATCTGAGTCATTCCAAGTTTTTGTGCAAGAATTCCTTTTTGCATTTCTTTCTTCCTTTCTATATGGTTATTGGTTTACAGAACTAAAATTTTTCTGCAAACATGACCTAAAACCCGCAAGTGTCTGAGAGATTAGAATTTCATCTCTATATCAACACCGGCAGGTAAGTCCAAGCGAGTTAAAGTATCCATTGTTTTAGCGTTGGGTGCCAAAATATCAATTAATCTTTTGTGTGTTCTCATTTCGAACTGTTCACGAGAATCTTTGTACTTGTGAACCGCACGCAAGATTGTTACAATTTCCTTTTTAGTTGGTAGCGGGATAGGACCTGCAACCTTTGCACCTGTTCTCTTTGCTGCTTCTACAATTTTCTCTGCTGTCTGGTCGATTAAAACATGGTCATACGCCTTTAATCTGATTCTTACTTTTTCTTTTACTGCTGCCATTTTGTTTTTTCCTCCTTAATTTCTTACACTCACCCGGGCGTATCGAGTGGGTTTACAATTAAACCCAGCCACCCTGTAGGCATAACTGGGCAAAATAAACTACATAAAAATACACAAAATTTCCATAATTTTCGTAGTTTGTCGTGATTGGCGCCCGGCTTTATAAACTGGACATTCTCCTTGGAAAAACCCGATATCTCTGCATCGGCAACCTCCCAAATCATCGTATGTCATATCACGCTCGACTATTATACTACAAATCAACTTTTTTTGCAAGTACTTTTTTATTTAATTTTCTGAAAAAGTTGATGCACCGTCCAGTCTCCGTCAACAGTTATTCTTTTTATCGGCTCAAAATTTCCGTAATATGTTACTGCTATGTGGTTTGAAACCTGAGTTGTCAAGATATAACCCGCATCCTGTGATATTTGTAGAACAGTGTCGTTATAAAAGCCAAACGGATATGCAAGGTAGTTGCACTTTTTATTCAGGTTTTTTTCTATTAGGTATCTGGACATTCTTAATTCATATCGTATTTCCTCCGGCGTAAGGGATGTAAGATCGCAGTGGGAATAAGTGTGCGACTGTATATCCACAAGTCCGCTTTGTTCCATCTCACGAGCTTGTTCCCAACTGAAGTGGGGGTACTCGCCGGGGGTTTGTCCGACAGAAGATGCTACAATAAAAATTGTAGCCTTCATACCAAGATCCTTTAATATAGGAAACAAGTATGTGTAGTTATTGGTATATCCGTCATCAAAAGTTATGAGCACCGACTTGGTGGGAAGTCGTTTTCCTGTTGTAATGTAGTTGTAGTAGTCTGTAAAAGTAATTGTTGTATAACCGCTTTCCTTTAAAGCAAATAAATGTTCTCTTAAGCGTCCGGGCGCAACAGACACTCCGGGTGCAAGGCCCATTTCCTCTTTTTCCACCATATGATACATTAAAACAGGCACATTATAGCCGTTTGCAAAAACAGGCATTTGTAACAGTATTATTATAATAAGTAGAAACACAGATATTTTTCGCATTTTGTTCTCCTATTTATTGAAAAATTTATTAACTTTCATTATAAACTCTTTATTGTCCTTACTACTGTCAAGCCAAGTGAGCAAAGTTTCTGTTACATCAGCAGAAGACTGGTTATACATTGCTTTTCTTATTGCCCATATAGCCTCTAACTGATTTTTATCAAGCATTAGTTCTTCTTTGCGGGTTCCCGACTTGTTCAAATCTATGGCAGGGAAAATTCGTTTTTCCTGCAGATGTCTGTCAAGATGTATTTCCATATTACCCGTACCTTTAAATTCTTCAAAGATTACATCGTCCATTCTGCTTCCCGTTTCTACAAGGGCGGTCGCAAGAATAGTAAGGCTTCCGCCATTTTCAATGTTGCGGGCAGCGCCAAAGAATTTTTTGGGTTTATGAAGTGCAGCAGGGTCGAGACCTCCCGAAAGAGTTCTTCCCGAAGCACTGACGGTTAAGTTATATGCCCTTGCAAGTCTTGTAATACTGTCTAATAGAATTACAACATCTTTTTTGTGTTCCACCAGACGCATAGCGCGTTCCAGCACCATTTCCGCCACTCTTATATGGTGCACTGGTTCTTCGTCAAATGTTGAAAAAATAACTTCTCCCTCGATACTACGCTTCATATCGGTAACTTCTTCAGGTCTTTCATCAATCAAAAGCACTATAAGTTCCGTTTCGGGATGATTTTGTTCTATAGATTTTGCAATTTGTTTCAGCAATGTTGTTTTTCCGGCTTTGGGCGGGGACACGATAATCCCCCTTTGCCCTTTTCCGATAGGCGCAATTACATCAATAAGTCTCATTGCAAAGTTTTTACTGTCATACTCAAGATGCAACCTTTTGTCAGGATAAACAGGAACGAGATTTTCAAAAGGTGTTCTTTTAATTGCAAAGTCGGGCTTGTCTCCGTTTACAGTATTAACATAAAGCAATGCACGGAATTTCTCGCCCTCTCGTTGCAATCGGGCAATACCTGTTAACATATCTCCTGTCTTTAAACGGAAACGCCTTATCTGTGCAGGTGCTACATACACATCATCGGGACAGGAAAGATAGTTTTCTCCGCGTAAAAAACCAAAGCCGTCATCACACACCTGCAAAATGCCTGCCACTTCCACCGTTTCAGTGCGTTGCTTTTGCGGTTCTTCCTTTGGTTTTGCCTGTTCTACCATTAATGCAAGTTCGTCTTTTTTGTATTTAGTTACATTGGATATTCCAAGTGATTTTGCCAGTTCACGAAGGTTTAGCAAAGTCATATTTTCCATATATTACCTCACTTAAAAATTAAATTTAATATAAGATTGTTGTCAAGCATATTTTTTGACAGCGAACCGAGTTGAACATAACTGTAAATTGTGCTCCCCGGAAACATTGACACTATAGCCAACGCCACATATGCAATAATTATACCGCTTAATATACCGAAAAAGAAGCCTCCTATTTTATTAACGCCTTTTATTATGGGCAGTTTCGTTACTGTTTTTACAAACAACGACACTATCCACAGTATAATTTTCACTCCAACAAACACAATCAGCACTGCAATTATGGTGAGAAAAACCTGAGTAAGCATTGTCGCGGTTGCATCTGTCATCGCCTGCGTGCCTGATTTAACCGCCTCCTGCATAAAAGAAGGAAGTTGCGACACATCTGCACCGTTGCCAATTTTCCCTGATACAAGTTCATATATTTTTTGCTGTAGAGTTGTAGTTGACAGCCAGTCAGTAACTACAGGATAAAACAATATAGCCGCGACCAAAGACACAATATGATGCCCAAAATTGAACACGGAATGAACAAGTCCTTTTTTGTACCCCAGAATTGCGGCAATAACCACAATCAAGATTACTAATAAATCTGCCATAACTACCTCCTAATTTTATTTAGCGGTTTACCGTTTTAACAATATTTCCGCAAACTGCACAGGCATTGTTGTTATCTATAAGCACCACCTGACGCACATCATTTTCCAATTTCACAAAACCTTTGTTTTCGCCTTTCCAGTTGGCGAAAGTAACATAATGTCCGTCTGTTACCGCAACTGTTTTTTCATTAGCGTCCATTGCAATTATTTCGTTATTTGAAACATATTCGCCACACTTTTTGCCGTGGTTGTCATACATTTCAATTATGTTGTTGTTACTTGCTCCTGCAAACTTCATTACAGTGGCACCGTTTTCGCATAGTTTATAACTTTCCAGAATTTTATCGTCATATCTGTAATTCCACTTGTTTTTCCCTACTCTGTCTACAGCATAAACTCCGTTGTCAGTAACAGTAATTGCTATGTTGTTTTTTGTAAAATTAACAGACATTGGCAATGTATTTTCTATAGTATTGTCCATTATTATTTCTGCTTTATCAAGGTTAATCATTACCAGCCTGCATCCTGTTAATTTCCCTGTAGTTACCACCGATGCAACCGCAAGGCGTTTGCAGTCCGAGGAGATGTCCATATCTACTATATAACTGTTTCCCATCTGCCACTTGTAAACATCAAGGCCGGAATTGTCATAAACCACAAGTTTTCCTTTGTAACCTGTTTCTAAAGTCGCAACCGCAGTATAACCTACTGCATTGGTTTTTGCAGTTATTATAGGCAAATCTGTTTCTATTGTATATTCCTTTTTGTTTCCGCGAAATACTGTTACATTTGCGCCTCTCTGGTCATACAGCAGTTTGTAATTTTTATTCTGCCTGTAAACAGGATTGGCAAAGGGTTCTTCAATTTTGGTCTGCGTTCCGGATAAATCCACCTGAGTTATGCCCTCTTGATTTACTACTACTAACTTGCCGTCTGAAGAAAAGTAATTGTTTTGCTGTCCCGGAATAATTTCGTATATCTCATCGGTTACCCCTTTTCCACCGCCAAAAGCCAATATTAATGCAACTATTAAAACTGCTACTGCTATTAATACTATTACTGTTGTCTTTTTATTCATAAAAAATCTCCTTTAAGTACAACCCTTCCGGGGGTGCTGTTATTCCCGCCTTTGTTCTGTCAAGGCTTTCTATTATACACGGAATATCATTAACGCCTATTTTTCCGCAACCCACATACAACAGTGTTCCGCTTATTATACGGACCATATTATAAAGATACGCATTTGCATTGATTTCAAAATTAAGAATACCGTCAGTTTCATAAACCAGCAGGGAATTAACGGTTCGCACAGTGGTTTTCTGGCTTCCTCCTGTTGCCATAAAGGCGGAGAAATCATGAGTGCCCAAAAAACACTTTGACGCCGTTTTTATGTCATCAATATTTACTTTGTGCGGGAAATGGTATGCGTGATTATTCATAAAAGGACTTAATACTCTGTTGCAAACAGTCTTATAGATATAGGTTTTAGACATGGCACTGTACCGTGCATTAAAATCTTGGGAAACATTTTCAAAACTGTAAAATCTAATATCGGGTGGCAAAACAGTATTTACTGCCAGCGGAAGATTTGCAAGAGGAACAGAAGTGTCGCTGTCAAAACTTATGCAATAATTTATCGCATGAACTCCTGCATCTGTACGACTGCAACCGACGACAGATATGTCCTCTCCTGTTATTTTACTTAATGCCTCTTCCACTTTTTGTTGCACCGTTACTCCATTGTTCTGCACTTGCCAGCCGTGATAATTTGTGCCTTCAAAAGCCAGATTTCCTTTAATTCTCATTGTATTACCTTCCCAAAGTATATGTTTAATACGATAACTGCGACTATAAACACCAAAGTAACAAGTGATGCCCAAAAGTCAGTGATTGTAAGTTTGAGTTGATGCAGTCTTGTTCTGTTTGCCCCGCCCTGATAGCAACGGCACTCCATAGCAGTTGCCAGTTCGTCGGCACGCCTGAAAGCACTTATAAATAACGGCACCAGAAGAGGAACAAGGCTTTTTACCCTTTTTATAAGATTTCCTGTTTCAAAGTCCGCACCTCTCGCCGACTGGGCTTTCATAATTTTATCTGTTTCTTCAATAAGTGTAGGTATAAATCTTAATGCAATGGTCATCATCATCGCCAGTTCGTGAGCAGGCACACCGATTTTTGTAAATGGTGAAAGCAAACTCTCTATTCCGTCTGTCAACGTAACGGGCGGTGTGGTATAAGTAAGCATAGATGTGCCCATCATTAAAAGTACAATTCTTAAAATCATAAAAACCGAATAGTTTATACCTTGTTTTGTGATTTTTATAACTCCCCACTGCCACAAAATATCTCCGTCTGTCATAAAGAGATTTAGCACAGCGGTAAACACAATAAATATCATAATTGGTTTAATGCCTTTTAATATATACTTAAAAGGTATTTTGCTTGATTTGATTGCAAAAAAAAGCAACACAATTACAGCACCGTAACCCCAGTAATTGTTTACGGCAAATATCAGCACAAGATATACAAGAGTTAAAAGTATTTTTACTCTTGCATCTATTTTATATAAAAAACTGTTTCCGGGGAAATACTGTCCAAGGGTAATATCTCTAATCATTTAGTCAAAACTCCGTCCTTAAGATTTGAAAGCACCTTTTCTTTTGCGTCCTGAACTGTGCAAACATACTGTCCGCAGGTTTCATAAATAAGTTTCGTAACTTGCGGAGCGGACAAACCCATTTTTTCCAGTTCATCATAACGGGAATACACTTCCATAGGTGTTCCGTGCATAGCAATTCTGCCCTCATTCAACACATAAAGCAAGTCCACGGTGTTTGCTATATCCTCCATACCGTGAGATACTATAATTATTGTAATTCCCTTTTCTTTGTGCATCTTTTTTATGAGGTTTAATATATCCCGTCTGCCTTTTGGGTCAAGCCCTGCCGTTGGCTCGTCAAGAATTAACACATCAGGTTCCATTGCAAGTACTCCCGCTATTGCTACACGGCGTTTTTGTCCTCCCGATAAATCAAAAGGCGATTTTTCGTACTTTTTCTCTGAAATGCCAACACTTTTAGCCGCTTCTTGCACTCGTCTTTCTATTTCTTCTTTTGAAAGTCCTAAATTTTTGGGCCCAAAAGCTATATCTTCTTTTACCGTTTCTTCAAACAACTGATGTTCGGGATACTGAAAAACCACGCCGACCTTTGCCCTTATCTGTTTCATACTTGTCTTTTTGTCTGTTATGTCTGTTCCATCCACCTTAACAGTACCCTTTGACGGTTTTAGAAGACCGTTAAAATGTTGAACAAGTGTTGACTTACCGCTTCCTGTATGTCCTATAATTCCTATTATCTTGCCTTTCGGAATATACATTGTAATATCCTGCAGTGCCTTTTTTTCATACGGTCCGCCCACAGCATAGTCGTGGCTCATATTAACCACTTCTATTGCAGGAGTTTCATCTGCATGAGTGTGCAGAGGGATTTTATTTTCAGTCCCTTTGCTCACAATATCAAAAAGCACCGTCTCGGCTTCATTCGGCGTTAAAACATTTTCAGGAACATTTAAACCGGCCTGTTTTAGTTCAAACATAAGTTCTGTTACCTGAGGCACATCAAGTCCTAATTCTTTTATTCTTTCCACCTGTTTAAAAACTTCTTTCGGAGTACCGTCCATTTCTATGTGTCCGTTATCCATTACTATTACTCTGTCGGCAAGCACCGCTTCGTCCATATTGTGAGTTATAAGTACAACGGTCATACCGTCTTGTTTATTAAGTTTCTTCAAAGTTGACAAAACTTCGCGTCTTCCCACAGGGTCAAGCATTGCGGTAGGCTCGTCCAGAACAATGTACTTAGGTCTCATTGCAAGAACGCCCGCAATGGCTATTCTTTGTTTTTGCCCCCCTGACAAAAGGTGAGGTGCTTCTTTGTTAAACTTGCTCATCCCCACTGCTTTTAATGACTGGTCAACCCGTTCCCTTATTTCTTCCGTCGGAACACCAATGTTTTCAGGAGCAAACGCCACATCATCCTCTACAATAGTTGCAACAATCTGGTTGTCGGGGTTTTGGAACACCATCCCCACTGTCTGCCTTATTTTTATAAGCAAATTTTCATCTTTGGTGTCCATATCTTCTACATAAACCGCTCCACCTAAAGGCAGAAGTATTGCGTTTGTATGCTTTGCAAGGGTTGATTTACCGCTTCCGTTATGTCCTAAAACTGCAGTAAACGAACCTTTTTCTATATTAACACTAACATTGTCTATTGCATTGTCCAAACTTTCAGTGTACTTAAAAATCAGGTTGTCAATTTTTATCATTTAATTCATCTCCCGCAAAATCTTGCAGAACAACCGCAAGGCAGCACTATACCGCTGTCTTTTGACGGTATTCCTATTTCGTCTGATGTAAAATCTCCGGCAAATTTTTCTCCCAGAACAAGTCTTAATACATTTTCCATAGTATATCCGCTTAACCCCGTAGTATAAGAGTTAAGAAGAAAGAATAATGGATTGTCGCTTAAAACCCTACTGCACAAAGTAACCAGATTATAAAGTTCCGTTTCTATTTTCCACACTTCTCCGCCCGGACCTCTGCCGTATGATGGTGGGTCCATTATTATAGCATCGTACTTATTTCCTCTGCGGATTTCTCTGTTTACAAATTTTACGCAATCGTCAACTATATATCTTATAGGGTGGTCTTTTAATCCCGACAGTTCAGCATTTTCCTTCGCATGTGCCACCATACCTTTTGACGCATCAACATGGCATACTTTTGCCCCTGCTTTTGCACACGCTATCGTTGCTCCGCCGGTATATGCAAACAGATTTAATACGCTTATCTCTCTGTTACTGTCCTTTATAAGTTTCGAAAACCATTCCCAGTTGGTTAACTGTTCGGGGAACAGACCCATATGCTTAAAATTCATGGGCTTTATTTTAAACTGAAGTCCCTCTTGCTTTATCGTCCAACTTTCGGGAAGTTTTTTGTAAAACTCCCATTGTCCGCCTCCGCTGTTGCTTCTTATATACTTTGCATCAACTTTTTTCCATAATGGATTTATTCTCGGCGAATTCCACACTGCCTGAGGGTCAGGGCGTATTACCGTTATATCTCCCCACTTTTCAAGCCTTTCTCCACAGGAACTGTCTATTAAACTGTATTGTTTCCAATTATTGCTTTTCCACATATTATAATAATTCCTTTATAACTTTTTGCACCGCCACGCCAAGGCGGGGGTCGCTGTTTAATTTTTTTGTTTCTTCTATTGCTTTTGATACAAAATCTACTGCAAGACTTACTGCTTCTTTTATTTCTTGTCCGCGCGCCATTGCGCCAAGCATCACAGATGCGAAAATATCACCTGTTCCGTGAAACGAGCCGTCATGATAACAGCACTTAATTTTATAGAACTCATCTGCCTTTTTACAATAACAGCAAACATACATTTCACCGTCAATATTGCAACTGGTAATAATTGCAGTATCAGGTCCTGCGTCGCATAATCTTACAAGCCATTCTTTTATTGTTACGAAATCAGCCGGAAATTCTTTCTCGCCTAAAAGAAACATTGCTTCTGTTATGTTAGGCGTTATTATATCCGCATTAGATACAAGTTCTTTCATACTTTCCACCATTTTGTTATTCATGGTGGGATAAAGTTGTCCGTCATCACCGAACACAGGGTCAACCATAAGTTTACAGCCAAACATTTTTTTTGCGTCAATTATAGTTCCTACCTGATTTGGACTTCCCAAAAAACCACTGTATATGTAATCAAATTCCATATTGAGTTGTTTCCAATGCTTAATTGTCTCTTTTATATGTAATGTCAGGTCTGTAAAAGTAAAGTTTTCAAAAACCCCCGTAATTGTTGACAATGCTGCTGTCTGCAAAGGACAAACATAAGACCCCATAACCGACAATATCGGTATGACCGTACCCAAAGATGCTGTGCCTATCCCCGACAAATCGTGAACCGCAATTATTTTTTTCATAAACTGTTTGCTCCGTTTCCCATGAGAATTTTTTATGTCTTATCAGTGCAACGCCAGATGCCTGTGCATTCAAAATTCTCGTATCCGTAATCTTTTTACAATCTTATCGTTACCTGTTTATCGCCGTACATAATTCTGTCTCCCCCTGATGCTATTTTTTCTATGAATTCAAAATATTCTTCCTTTGATTTAAACAACGGCTTGAATTCTTTGATTATCTTTTTTGCTCTTACGGCGTCGTCTTTCAAAAGAAGATTAAGCATTGCCACCTGCATTTTTGCAGATTTCACACATGCGCGTTCAGGGTCAGAAATATAGTAATCATCACCATGTGATTTTCCTGTTCTTCCTCCCGCGTAAGGATGAATACTTGGGAACAGACAAGTCATTTCACCCATATCTGTACTTCCTGAACTGAATTTCTCATATATTTCGAAGTTCTCTTCCGGAATAATCAATTCTGCCGCTTCTTTTGTAAGTTCAATTAAATCTTCGTTGTTTACAAGTGGTGCATATCCGGGAGTGTCGTCTATTTCAATGTTTCCGCCCACAGCCAAAGCACCGCTTACAAGCGCTCTGTTTATGGTCTTGTTTGCATTAATCATTGCGTCAAAAGTCTTACCTCTTACAAAACTTTCCACAACAACTTTTTCAGGAATAGCATTAACTGCTTCTCCACCGTGAGTAATAATAGGGTGGAATCTTATAATATCCTGCTCTTTAAATGTTTCTCTTAACGCGTTTGCCGCAGACAATCCTTGTGTAGCAGCATAAACTGCATTAATTCCGTCCCAGGGCGCACCTCCTGCATGCGCAGACAAACCTTTGTAAGTGATTTTCTTTGCAATACATCCTACACTTCCGGCACTTGTTCCGAAATCAGACGCGGTGTGTACCATAAACACAATATCTGCTCCGTCAAGGTATCCTCTGCTTAAAAATTCAGCTTTACCGCCAAGATATTTTATAGTTCCTTTTTCTTTAAGTTCCATTCTGTAACCGATTTCTATAAGTTCTTCAGCAGGTACTGCGCAAAGTTTAATTCTTCCGCACAACTTGTCCAGTACTTCTTTTTCCGTTAACGCACCTGCTATTCCCAAAAGTGCCGCACACTGAGCATTGTGTCCGCATGCGTGAACATAACCTGTTTCTTTGTCACTTTCGGGATGGTTCGGGCAAATAAGAGAGTCAAGTTCAGCAAAAACCACAACTTCCGGACCCGGTCTGCCTGTATCAACAACTGTATAAAAGCCCGGAATATCTCCTGCCATTGTAAGAGAATAACCCAATTCCTCGAATTTTTCTGCCATATACTGTGATGTTTTTACCTCACGGTAACCTGTTTCAGGGTGCTTCCAGATGTATCTTTCAGCATCAAGAATTAGTTGTCTGTATTTTTCTACTGCGCTGTCAATTGTTTTCATGTTTCTGACTCCCTTTCATAGCATACAACTTATCAATATATTATAACACATAAATTGAATTTTAGTCAACAGTGATGGCGGTTTTTCATTTGTTGACAACTTCATCCAATCTGTTAAGGTGTTTTGGCATAGATGTGATGTGTCGTATTTTGACATATTCGTTCCAAAACTTTGTTTTTGATATTTTTATAAAATGTTGATTTATCAAGGCATTTCGCACCTAAAGTTGTAGCGAAATATAATTACAAAAGCACTTTTGAATATTTTAAAGAAGGAGTTATATTATTGCAAAATAGCAAAACTTATGATATTATAAATGGTACAGAACCCGTTAAAAACAAACCAGGCATAAATCCGGTTTCTGTTCCATGGCAAAATAACACATCTGCTTTTGATACATTAGGCTCTGCCGATAAAATCTTGTTAGCGTCCAAAACAGACGATTATAAAGACAAGCAGTATAAGGAAGAACACAAAACACCAAATGCCGAAACAAAGGCGTTGCAGGAAACTCTTAACAAGAATGGTTATACTGACAGTAATAACAAACCATTAGTTGTAGATGGCATTTTAGGGGACAAAACAAAATATGCTTTTGAAAAATACATACAGGAAGATACCCCAAAAGCAGAGGTATTTGAACTTCAGAAGAAATTGAACGAGTTGGGAATCACCGACAGCGACCAGAACCCGTTGGTTATAGACGGTAAACTGGGAAAGAAAACCGACAGTGCAGTATATAATGCAATTGCAAAGTATAGCAACAAGAAAAGCAATAAAACATTGGATAAGGTAAGCGATTTCCTTACATGGGTATCACTTATTCCCGGTCTTGATACCCTTTCAAACCTTGCAGCAATTCCGGTTGACCTTTTAAGGGGAGATTATATTTCTGCTGGACTTAGCGCCGCCGGTATGCTTCCGTATGTTGGCGAAGTAGTAGATGCGGCTAAACTTGCAAGAGTGGCAGATAAGTCAGTGGATGCGGCTAAGGTCGCGGACACAGCAACAGATGTCGGAAATACCATTGTTAAAATACCAAAACTTCCAAAAACTCCGACAGAATTAATAGATTGTGGATGGAAAGAAACAACATCATCTGCAATGGCGAGTAAAACTTCATCAAGAACATTTACCGACAAAAACACAGGATTGAATATTAGATTTGATAAAGGCACCGAGGGGTTAGGAGGGTATGGCGGCAAAGACCATTACCATATATTAAATCCTAATTCAACAGGAAAACACGATTATTATTTGGACATAAACGGAAATACTGTTCCAAAAAATTCTAAAAAATCACATATTATACCATAAAGGAGGTCTTTATTATGACAGTTAATGAATTTGCAAACAGATTCAACTTGCACGATAGTCTGCTTGAAAAGATAGTTTATAACAAATCAAAAAACAAGGTTGCACTTTTTATTGATTTTTGTTACTGGCAACAAGATGATTATGAAGATAATATGAGCGAAACAGGAATGATACTCGTTGAATTTGACGGAGTAATTGAATTTAAGTATACTCCACATGAAATAAACAGCGACGAAATTGTTGGCATATCACATAAAGGCAATGAGATTATTTTAACCGTCTTTAATGATATTTCAAATGATAATATTGATATTAGCATAAGTGCAAAAAACGTAACAGTTACAAAGTGTGAATAAAGCAAAGCACAAAGGGACGGTTATGTTGTGTTCTGTTCGTAAAGCAATTCAAAAAGTCAGCAGAATTTTCATTTTATCTCTTTTGAAATATAACAATCAACATTCAGATGCAGGTTTTTAGCGGTGTTTTTCGGATTTTTCATTTATTGACAAATGTGGTTTTTTGTTGTATTATTTACGGTAAGGAGAGTGAGTTAACATGAACAATAATTTTGACACTAAAAAACTTACTATGTACGCAATTCTTACCGCTATTGTTATAATTCTGCAATACTTAGCAATTCTTTTAAGGCCCACATTTTTTTCTGTATCTCTTGTGCTTGTTCCTATCGTTATCGGCGCGGCTTTATACGGCCCGAAACTTGGTGCATGGCTCGGCTTTGTTTTCGGCGTAATAGTTCTTCTTTCAGGCGATGCAAATCCCTTTATACCAATTAACTTCTGGGGAACAATTATTACCGTTATATTGAAAGGTACTTTAGCAGGTCTTGCAACGGGACTTGTATATAA
Source organism: Clostridia bacterium (assembly GCA_017397315.1). Classification (GTDB taxonomy): domain Bacteria; phylum Bacillota; class Clostridia; order Monoglobales; family Firm-18; genus RGIG1864. The sequence continues at coordinate 85,114 of JAFQJA010000005.1, forward strand.
CTGGCTTAAAAAGGTCAATACTGATGTTGCAGTTACAGTTTCTGCAATAGTTTGTCCTATAGTTAATTCAGGCATTTTCGCAATTGGATGTTTTACATTCTTTATGGACTGGGTTACACAACAGGCAGGAACAGAAAGTGCTGTAAGTTATATATTTTTAACGCTGATTATGACAAACTTTCTTTTAGAACTTTTAGTTAATGTAGTATTAAGTCCTGTTATCGTCAGACTTTTAAAAATCAGAAAGGCGTGAAGGATATGGAAACAATAATAGGGATTGACATTGGTGGCTCTACCACCAAAATTGTGGGCCTTACTATTGACGGTAAGGTTATCGGCAATCTCCAAGTTACTGCGGCAGACCCCGTAACCTCTGTTTACGGTGCTCTAGGAAAATTCCTGCAACAAAACAACATCACTTTAAACAAAATAAAACAGATAATATTAACAGGTGTGGGTGCTTCCTTCTTTAACGACGATATTTACGGCGTGCCCACAAAAACCGTTGACGAATTTCAGGCAATAGGTCTTGGCGGACTGCATCTTTCAGGCAAAAAAGAAGCGCTGATTGTAAGCATGGGCACAGGAACCGCCTATGTAAGAGCAGACGGCAACAAAATTACCCACATCGGCGGAAGCGGTGTCGGCGGCGGAACTTTAGTGGGGCTTTGCGGTAAACTTGTTAACGCTCATCACTTTTCAACAATAATAGAAAAAGCCAACGGTGGAGATTTATCCAGCATTGACCTTGTTATAAGCGATATATCAAAAAATGTGATTACTACATTGCCACCCAACACAACTGCATCAAACTTCGGTAAAATGTCTGATACTGCAACTGATGCAGACATTACTCTGGGCGTTATAAACATGGTGTTCCAGACTATCGGTATGCTTGCAGTTTTCGCTTGTAAAAACGACAGTATAAAAGACATAATCTTAACAGGCATGTTATCCACATTGCCACAGGCAAAGCCGGTATTTGAGGGACTTAACCAACTTTACGGATACAATTTCATAATCCCCGAAAATGCAATTTTTGCCACTGCTACAGGTGCGGCGTTATCTTTCTTTAAGAATTAAAATCTTCTTCAAGCAAAAGGACTTCGTAAAGACTCTTTAACGAAAGTCCTTTTTTAAATTGCTGTTTATCGTATTCCCTTAACCCGTCAAAATCAATGTTTAATATTTTGACAGGCATATCATCTTCGCCCACAAAAACAGCAATATCTCCGTTGTGTTCTTTTACCAGGTATTTTGTTTCAGTTTTAACTTGTTCTGCCAGTTGATATGACTGTGCAGATTTTTTTTCGTGTTCAGTTGTGAAAAAACCTGCAATACAGGAAAAAGTTATCAGAAAAACTGCAATAATGACGGTAAATTTTCTCATTTGCATCACCCGTTCATATTTTTCGTAAAAAATATAAAAAATATTCAAAATAAGTAGTGCAAAAATAAAAATACTATGTTATAATTATAAGTAGGAGATTTTGCGAATTTTACTGAAAGGAAGCGAAAACCTGATGGCTACCAAAAAAAGCAATAAAAAATGGGTTTCATTCTTAAAAATATTTTTATTATCCTTTATCGGTACAGCAATTGCAGTGCTTGGTATTACCACGGGTGTACTGTTTGCCACCGCTGATGTTGACGCTATTTTAGGTGAAGACGGAGCATCTATGGACTTTGCCTCTGTTGTATATTACATTGACCAGCAGGGTAACGAGGTCGAGTATGAAAATCTGTATCAGGACGAAAACAGAGTGTGGGCAGATTTTGCAAACATACCCCAACATGTTAAGGACGCCGCAATTGCTATTGAAGATGAGCGTTTTTACAAGCATTCAGGCTTTGATTTAAAAAGTACTGCCTATGCAACTTTCAACTATCTTATAAGAGGAAGTTCCGACAGAGGTGCAAGCACCATCACCCAACAACTTGTAAAAAATTTAACAGGTGAGAAAGAGAAAAAAGCTACGAGAAAGATTAAGGAAATTGCCCTTGCCATTGGTGTTGAAAAAAGGCTTTCAAAAGACGAGATTTTAGAATTATACTTAAATTCCATATACTTAGGTCACAGATGTAACGGAGTTGCAAGTGCCGCCCACTACTATTTCGGTAAAGACATAAGCGAAATAACAGTTGCAGAGGGTGCGGCAATCGTGGGCATTACCCAATATCCGAGTCTTTACGACCCTATCGCAAACCCAGAAAAGAATAAAGAAAAACAAGAAACTGTTCTTTACAAAATGAACCAGTTGGGTTACATTGACGACAAAACTTACGAAGAAGCAAAAGCCGAGAAACTTGTGTTTGTTGCAGATACCTCGGAATTTGCAAGCGTTCAGTCGTATTTTGTCGACCAGTTAATTGCAGAAGTTTTAAATGACTTGCAGGAAAAATGCGGATACACAGAAGCCGTTGCAAACAAAATGCTGTTTACAGGCGGACTTAAGATTTACAGCACCATTGACCCCGTAGTTCAAAGAAACATGGATATAGTATACAAAGACCAAAATACTTTCCAGAAAGCACCCAAAGAAGAACAACCCGAATCCTGCATGACAATTATTGACCCATACACAGGTCAAATTAAAGGCGTAGTAGGTGGCAGAGGCCAAAAAACTGCAGACCGTGTTTTGAACAGAGCATTTCAGGCTCCTCGTCAACCAGGCTCGTCAATCAAACCTATTGCTGTTTACGGCCCCGCTATTGATACAAATGTTACAGCACCGGGACAGATATGGGAAGACCAACAGGTAACTTATAACGGCTGGACTCCTAAAAACTACGACGGAAAATTTAAAGGCCCCGTATCTCTTCGCTATGCTATTTCACAGTCGTTAAATACAATAGCAGTGCAGGTTTTGGAAGAAGTTGGAACACGGGTTTCATACAACTATATGACTAATAAATTGGGATTTACTACACTTACAGAGGCAGATATTAACCTTGCATCTTTGGCTCTCGGCGGTCTTACAAACGGCGTAACAAATCTGGAAATGACTGCTGCTTATTCTTCATTTGTTAATGACGGAGTTTATATTGAGCCTACCACTTACACAAAAATCACTACCCATTCAGGAAAACTTATATATGAGAAAGAGCAGAAAAAAACTATGGCTTTCTCAAAAGATACCGCAAGAACAATGCTCAACCTTTTACAATCCGCTGTGTCTACAGGTACAGGTGGCGGAGCAAGTTTTAGTGGCGGATACTCTATCGCAGGTAAAACAGGTACTACAGATAATGACAAAGACAGATGGTTTGTCGGTATGACTCCCTATTATGTAGGTGCGGTATGGACGGGATATGACCAACCCGAATCGCTATACTTCTTCTCGGGAAATCCATCTGCTAAAGTATGGCGTCTTGTAATGTCAGGAATACACAGCGACAAGAACTTGCCAAGCAAAACTTTCCCGTCAGCAAGTATGTCCAAATACACAAGCGCTGACATCTGCAAAACAAGCGGATTACTCGCATCCGAACAATGCGCTCTTGACCCCGAGGGAAGCACTATAGTAAGCGATTATATCTTCGCAAGCAAGATGCCGTCTGCCTTTTGTCAGTTTCCTCATCTTGCAGAGCAAGAAGAACAACCTCCTGTTTTGGACGAACAAGTTCCTGAAAACGGACAAACGCAAAACCCTGCTTCTCCCCCCGCTGATATTGACCCCGATATATTAAGCGAAAACGGTCTTTAATCACCACACTCCCGGCCATTGCATATACTGTAATTGTTCGGAGGTGTATAAGTTTTGAGCAACACAGCAATCATTAACGGCGGAAACAGAATTTCAGGAGAACTTGTCGTTCAAGGTTCCAAAAATTCTGTTTTGCCCATACTTGCGGCAACAGTGATAAACGGCGGAATTAACATTATTAACAACTGCCCTATGATAAAAGATGTATATGCTTCAATAAATATATTGCGTTCTTTAGGGTGCGTTGTATCAAACGACGGGGACACAGTTACCGTCGACTCGTCAAATATGAGTTGTGATGAAATTCATCAGGACCTGATGAAAGAAATGCGTTCATCTGTTATTTTTACAGGTGCGATTCTTGCCAGGTGCAAAAAAGCCCTTATTTCCACACCCGGAGGGTGTGAACTGGGACCAAGGCCCATCGACCTGCACTTAAAAGTATTTAAGGCTTTGGGAGTAGATGTAAAGGAAAGCCACGGATACATAATGTTAGACGGCGAAAATACACATTGCGCCCACATAAACCTTGATTTTCCAAGTGTAGGCGCAACTGAAAATGCTATGCTTTTGTCTTGTGCTACAAAAGGCACTACTACCATTACAAATGCAGCACAGGAGCCCGAAATTGTGGACTTGCAAGACTTTTTAAATGGTATAGGGGCAAATGTAAAGGGTGCGGGAACAAGCACCATCGAAATTGAAGGAACTAATGATTTTTGCAACATTTCCCACAAAGTAATAGGCGACAGAATAGTAACCGCAACATACCTGTCAGCAGCGGCAGTAACAAAAGGCAGTATTAAAATAAACGGAATTAATCCAAATCATATAAACTCAATTACAGATATGTTTTCTCTTTGCGGGGCAAAAATAAACAAGGGCAAAGACTTTATTGAAATGGAATGCAAAACAGGACTTAATTCGGTAAGTTGCATAAGTACTATGCCTTATCCGGGATTTCCCACAGACGCTCAGGCTTTAGCTGTTGCAGTACTGTCAGTTGCAGACGGCACAAGCGTAGTTGAAGAAAATATTTTTTCAAGCAGATACAGACACATTCCTGAGCTTAACAGAATGAATGCGGACATAATAATAAAAGATAAACTTGCAATAATAAGAGGCGTAAGCAGATTAAAAGGTGCATCAGTTACCGCATACGACCTGCGGGGTGCGGCATCACTTATAATTGCCGGACTTAATGCTTACGGCACTACAACGGTAACGGGGCTTGAACATCTGGACCGTGGGTATTACTTATTTGAAAATCAACTAAAAAATTTAGGCGCAGATATTGTGCGGGAGTAAAAAAATGGAAACTACCACTTATGAAAAGACTATACAATTAAAAGATTATAAAAAGAGAATGAGACGCAACCGCAGAAACAGAAAAATTCTATTAATTCTGTTTCTGATTGCGGTGCTTCTTATGATAGCCTACTTAGCACCATGGTTTAAAATAAACAAAATTACGGTAGAAGGAAACGCCTTAATTCCGTCAAATACTATTATAAAAGCATCTACCATAGGCTATGGGCGTAATGTTTTTAAGACAAGCAGTAAAAAAGCAGTAAAAGGAATTTCCGCACTTCCTTACATTGAAACTGCCAAAATCGTAAAGAAGTTCCCCGCAGGAATTAAGATTATTGTTAAAGAGTGTGAAGTTGCAGGCTATGTGGCTTTTGCAGACAGTTATATTTACATAGACAGCACAGGCAAAATGCTGGAGCAAAACAAAGTTCCTCCCCAAAAAACCGTGCCTTTAATAGAAAACTTTAATCTTACAAAGTACATAGCCGGACAAGTCTTTTTATCAAAAGACGAGGGCAAAGCACAATATGTTACAGAGGTTCTTGGCATTTTAAAAGAACAACAAATGATAAACAGCGTTACTTTAATCAACATTCCGGACCCCGAAAATTTATCAATAGTAATTGACAATAAATTGGAAGTGTTAGTAGGTGCAAACGACAATTTACAATATAAAATTGAGTTTCTTACTTTAAAATCCTATCAGTCGTTAGGCGAAAACGCACGCGGATATTTAAATGTAAGCAGTGGCGACAAAGCAGTATATAAACAGAAAGGATAACAGGCAATGAACATAAAAAAATATTTTACCCCCGCCCATATTTCAATAGGTATTGTGTGCTTGCTGTTAGCGTTTTTTATTACTATGCAGATAAAAAGCGTTAATGTAATCAACAAAAACGGCAATACCGATAAATTAAGAGCAGAAAATCTTGCAATGGAATTAAAAAACGAGCAGGAAAAGAACATAGAACTTAACAAGCAACTGCTTTTAGCAAAACAGGAAATCGACTCCTTTAAAGAAGAGGCAGCCGAAACAAATGGTTATTCTCAGACTCTTACCACCCAACTGCAAAGAGCAGAACTTTTAGCAGGACTTACTGCTGTTGAGGGGTCAGGAGTACAGGTAACATTAAATGACAGTAATGCAATTAATAACCTTCCTGAAAATGCCAACGCCTATGTTATTCACGATATGGATATACTGCAGGTTATAAATGAGTTAAGAGATGCGGGCGCGGAAGCAATCGCATTAAACGGCGAACGCATTGTTTCTACCAGCGAAATCAGATGTGCCGGAGCAACAGTTAGCGTTAACAACAACAGATACTCTATTCCTTATGTTATTACAGCAATAGGCGACCCTGTCAATATGGAAAACGCTCTTCTGATGAGAAACGGTGTAGTTGACAGTCTTACTTTTTACGGTTTTGATATAGAAGTAAAAAAGGTTAATTCAATAAAACTTAACGCCTACACAGGTCCTCTTAACTATAAATATGCCGTTCCGTCAAAGATTACAACCAACACCCAAACAAATGGAGGTCAATAAATGATTATCATAATGTGTCTTCTTTTAGGAGTAGTAATTGCACTTGCCCTGCCCTTTACTTTCTCCTCTATAGTTTCAAAATTTATATCAGTGGGAATTCTTGCAGCACTTGACTCTGTTTTCGGAGGTCTTGCCGCAAGTGCCAACAACAGTTTTAAAATGAAAATATTTGTAACGGGCTTTTTCGGCAACGCATTAGTGGCTGTTTTGCTTACTTATATGGGTTCTTTATTAAACATTGATTTGACTATTGCGGCGATTGTCGTGTTTGGTACACGCATTTTCCAGAACTTCGCTATCTTAAGAAGATTTGTGCTTGAACGATATATGTCAAAAAAGGAAACAAAAAACTTGTAAATTTTTTATAAAACTACTTTACAAATGATGAAATTTTGTATATAATAAATTGTAACATAATTGTAATATTAGATTTTTCGGGAGGTTCTACCAATGATAGAATTAGAATTGGATGCAATTAAAACAGCAAATATAAAAGTAATAGGTGTAGGCGGCGGCGGAAACAATGCAGTTGACAGAATGATTGAATCAGGCTTTACCTCTGTTGAATTTCTGTCAGTTAACACCGACAGCCAGCAACTTCTGAGAAGTTCTACTAAAAAAAGAATTCAGATTGGCGAAAAACTTACAAGAGGCTTAGGTGCAGGAGCCAATCCTGAAATCGGCAAAAAAGCCGCAGAAGAAAGCCGTGAAGAAATTGCAAGTGCACTTAAGGGCGCTGACATGGTATTCGTTACTGCAGGTATGGGTGGCGGAACAGGTACAGGTGCTGCTCCTGTTGTTGCAAGTGTTGCAAAAGAAATGGGCATTTTGACAATTTCAATAGTAACAAAACCATTTACTTTTGAAGGTAAAAAAAGAATGAAACAAGCGGAAGCAGGTATTCTTGAACTAAAAGCAAATTCCGATTCTCTGGTTATCATTCCCAATGATAAATTAATAGAACTTGCCAACAATCAGAAAAATATACCGTTTACAGAGTCATTTAAAATGGCTGATGATGTTTTAAGACAAGGCGTACAGGGTATTGCAGAACTAATTGTTGTTCCCGGTATCGTTAACCTTGACTTTGCTGATGTTAAGACCGTTATGAAAAATACAGGTTTTGCACATATGGGTATCGGACACGCATCAGGGGATAACAGAGCAGAAGAAGCGACAAGAATGGCTATCAACAGCCCACTTTTGGAAACTTCTATTGCTGGTGCAAAAGGTATCATCTTAAACATTGCCGGCGGTTCAAGCCTGGGTATGCTTGAAATCAGCAAATGTAACGAAATGGTACAAGAACTTGCAGACGAAGATGCAGAATTTATCTTTGGAGCTATTATAAAAGAAGAGTTGGGCGACGAAATTGAAGTTACTGTTGTTGCAACAGGTTTTGACGGCGGTAATACATATCAGCAACAGGCAAAAGCATTGGATAAAGATAACGACCCCGAAATCCCGTCATTTGTAAACATCAGCAAAATAGACGACGAGGAAAAAATTATAAGCACAACAATTCTTGATGATGATATTGATGTACCTCCATTCTTTTTCAAAAAACAATAAATTAAATTGCAAAATGCTGAACGAAAATTCGTTCAGCATTTTTTATCGTCTCTAAGGATATATCATATGCGTGATGCGACACTAAATATCCCCTTAATACTCTTTTGTGTTTCTTAATAATTTAAAAGTTTCTTTCTCACCTTTTTCCGCAAGAACTGTAAGCCATTTTTCCAATATATTTGATGTGTCATTATGAATGCTTCTGTGAGACTTTCCTCTCTCAAAATATTCCAGCGGGTATGAATCGGTGTATTTTTCGCCCCGATATATTTTACTTGCTGCAACTCTGTCGCAAAACATTTCTTTTACATAATTAATTGGCATTTTTACCGGCATAACCTTTTTTGCCACAGGGTTATAATCTGTCCAGTATTCAAAATGATGTTTGTTTCTCCCCTTATGATGAAGCCACGCCTTTGAATATCCGATTTTTTCTCTTTCTCCCTCGTTGGGGCTTTTTGTTCCGTAATAATACTTTATACCCGCCACAAATTCTGCAGGGCTGTATTTTGACAAATCGTGAAACAATCCCTGAAAACCTATACCGGCATAAAAGCAATGCTTAATTACCTGATGCCGGTGCTTCGTAATTGTTTTAAAATGTCTGATTCCGTTTTTAAGATAACCCATATTCTCACCATTATTTAACGCTTTTCACTATTTCTTTCGCTACAAGCATCGGACTATTATTACCGTCAACCGTTATATCCGCCTGTTCCTTATATAAATCATATCTTTCATTATACAATTTTTCTATATCGCAGTTGCTTTTCAATAAAGGTCTGTTTTCAAAAAGGTCTCTGGTTTTCAAAACCTCGGGAGGAGTGTCAATAAATACAACTATACCTTTTGACATCAGTTCAGTATTCTCCTCAACTTTAACAATTCCGCCGCCCGTTGAAACAACCGTGTTATCTTTTATTTGTTTGAGTGTTTCTGTTTCAAGTTTTCTGAAATATTGTTCCCCGTGCATTTTGAAAATTTCAGGAATACTGCCGAATTTGCTTTCAATTATACTGTCCGTATCTGCTAAAGACATATTTAATTTTTGAGCGAGTATTTTTGCAACGGTAGATTTTCCGCAACCGGGCATACCGATTAAATATATGTTTTTCATTTATTTGCCTCCAAGCAAATCAAGAATGACTAATGCCGCACCGCTTTCTACCGCTACTGTTGCTCTTGGCACTATGCAACTGTCATGTCTGCCTTTTAACTGTAATATTTCATTGGTTTTAGTATTAACATCAACAGTATTTTGGGGTTTGAAAATAGACGGTGTTGGTTTTACGGCAACCTGAAAAACAACATCAGCACCATTGGTAATTCCTCCCGTTACGCCTCCGTTATTGTTGGTAACAGTTGATATTTCCCCATCTTGCACTGTGTAACAGTCGTTTGCTTCACTTCCCTTAATACGAGTGATTTCAAAGCCTTTTCCAAACTCCACACCTTTTACTGCGGGTATTGAAAACATCATTGATGCCATTTCACTTTCAACAGAGTGGAAAAACGGTTCTCCCACTCCTGCAGGAATGTTCTTTATTACGCATCTTATTACTCCGCCCACAGAATCCCCTTGTTGTGAGGCGTTTTCTATTTCCTGCATAAACTTTTCTTTGTAACCGTCATCTGCAACAGGGAAATCAGCACTTTGCAATTCTTTCGCATAATTCGCCTCTGACGGACATGCTGTATTTCCTACAGACATTACATAAGAATAAATTTCTATACCTTTGTCCCTTAAAATCTGCCTTGCTATACTTCCTGCAAAAGTAAGGGGTGCTGTCAAACGACCGCTAAAATGACCGCCTCCTGACACATCATTAAAGCCGTTGTATTTTACAAAGGCAGGGTAATCGGAATGTCCTGGCCTTACAAGGCGTTCCAGTTCGCTGTAATCCTTTCCTTTTGCGTCTTTGTTTCTTATTATAAACGCAAGAGGAGCACCTGTTGTTACGCCATCTTTTACCCCTGACAAAATTTCATAACTGTCTGTTTCCTGACGCTTTGTTGTATATAACGCTTTATGGTTCCTGCGTTTTAAAAACATATCAATATACGGAAAATCCAGTTTCACCCCATGAGGAACGGAAGAAAGTACTCCTCCAACCGCCACTCCGTGAGATTCGCCAAATATCGTGAATTGAATATTTTTACCAAATACTGCACCCATTATAAAATCTCCTTTTTTATTACTGCTTTCCCTATTTCCTGTAAAACAACGCAGTTGATACCATCAGTCGTTGCCTTTTTATCCTTTTTAATTATTTCTTTTGCGTCTTTTTCAGGCACAGTTGCCTTCGGGAAATACAAGTTATATTTTTCACACAGTTGTTTGATTAACTGATGTGTACCCGCCTTGGTAATGCCCATTTTCTCCGAAATATCAGTTATATAAAGCATTCCCGTCGCCACGCCCTCGCCATGTGTGTATTTATCGTAATTGTAATAGCACTCAACTGCGTGGCCGTAAGTATGCCCGAAATTCAAAATCATTCTTTCGCCTTTGTCGAACTCATCATTTTCCACTATATCTCTTTTTATTTCTATGCACTTCGTAATTACAGAGCCAATATCAATATAATCGTCAAAAAGGGACATAAATAATTCCTTGTCTTTAATTGCTCCGTATTTAATAACCTCTGCCATTCCGTCAGAAAAAACTCGGGTGGGAAGAGTTTTTAAAACTTCAGGGTCTATTATTACTTTTGACGGAGGGTAGAAACAACCAACAAGATTTTTTCCGTATGGAAGATTTATTGCCACCTTTCCGCCCACACTGCTGTCTACCTGCGACAACAAAGTAGTAGGTACACCTATATACTTAATCCCTCTTAAATATGTTGCACAGGCAAAACCCGTCAAATCTCCTATAACCCCGCCTCCGAAAGCGACTACGGTATCATCTCTTGTAAGCCCCGCTTTTAAAAACTCGTCATAAAGTTCCATTAAATATTTGTGGCTTTTAGTGTGTTCGCCATAAGGTAAAACATGGTAAAAACAGTTTTTTAATACCGCTTTTATCTTTTTGCCGTATAGACTGTCGACATTTATGTCAGTTACTACAAATATCTTGCCTTCCCCCGATATTTCCTTTACTTCTTCATAAAGGTTCGACAATGCGTTGCTTTTTATTATCACTTTGTAACTGCCTTTGCTTGTTTTAACATTTACAACCATTTTTTCACCTCAGTTTTTAAGTAAAAATTTTGCCAGTTCCAAATCTTCTCCGGTAGTAATTTTTATATTGCTTTTGTCTCCTGCCACCACTTTTACTCTTAGCCCTCTGCTTTCAAAAATCTGGCAATCGTCTGTGTATGTTAATCCTTCGCTTTTTATATATGCGTCTTTTAAAACTTCTGTATCAAAACATTGAGGAGTCTGTATGCACCAAAGGCCGTTACGGTCAACGGTGTTTTTGATTTCGTCATCAGTAACCGCTTTTAATGTGTCTGTAACAGGTACACCCAAAGTCGCACCTCCGTACTTAACAGCCGTTACAACTACCTGCTCTATGTGTTTTGCCTTAATACACGGTCTTGCTCCGTCATGAATTGCAACAAAAGGTGAATTTACATATATAAGCCCATTTTTGACAGACTGCGTTCTTGTATTTCCTCCCGCCACAACCTTTGACACTTTGTTAAGTCCGTAACTGTTTACAAGGGTGTTGGTTTTATCAATATCTTCTTCTGCAGTTACTATTACTATATCATCTATTAATTCAGACTTTTGAAAAGCCATTACTGTATGAATAAATACCGGAATATCTTTTATCAGCAAAAACTGCTTTTTAACACTGGAGTTCATGCGTGTCCCGTTTCCCGCTGCAACTATTAAAGCGGTTACTTTGTGCATAATTTTTCACCTCTAATAAGAACTTGTAACAAGGAATTAACAACTTTTATAGATTTATTTTAGCACATCACATTTTATTAGTCAATGTATATCTTCCTGCTAATTTCTAATACATTGTTCTTTTTTCGCTTGACTTTTGCTTGCCCAACAAGTATAATAACTGTAAAACATACAAGCATTTTCCAACTTTATTGCTTATACAGGAGGAAACATAAATGGGAAAATTAAAAATTGTTACTTTTAATATTCGTGCTCCTTACGATGCCGTCGATGGAATAAATGCTTTTGTCCATCGTGCCGGATTAATATTGGAAACAATCGACGAGGAAAAGCCTGATATAATTTGTTTTCAGGAAATGAGTGCAAAAATCCGCCCATTTTTAAAGAAATTTCTGACGGATTATGATCTGGTAGGTCATGGTCGTTTGGCTGACTATTCTGATGAAGGTCTGGGTATTGCCTACCGTAAGGATTGTTTGGAACTTTTCGGACTTGAACAATTCTGGCTATCTCCCACGCCATGTATACCGGGTAGCAGATACGAAATACAAAGTGAATACCCCAGAATTTGTGTTTACGCAACATTAAAGCATAAAGACATAAAGACACCCATACGCATATATAATGTCCACCTTGACCACAAAAAAGACGAAGCAAAAGTTTCAGGAATTAAGTTGGTTTTGGAAAAAATAGAAAAGGACAACAGTGTAATGTCATACCCCACCTTGCTGATGGGCGATTTTAATGCCGAGCCTGACAGCACACCAATTGCACTTTGCAACGAAAACAAATCTTTTCCCTTGATAGATTTAACAAAAGACACAGGCTCTACATTCCATGATTATAACGGCACAGGGCTTGCACCTCATGCCCGTGGCAAAAAAATTGATTATATTTTCGCCGACACAAAAACATACAAAACAGCAAAACAAATGTATAAATGGGAACACACTAAAAACGGCATCCATTTATCCGACCATTATCCTGTGTGTGTGGAATTGGAATACGAGGATATGAATTAAAAAGTTTTATTTGTTTCTTCTGTTATATAATTTACGGAAACTTCTTTGTGATAAGCACACAAAAAAGTTTCCGTTTTTTACTGTATTGATTATTGTGTTTCTCTTTGATGCCGTGGCAAAAACAAATCAAGAAAAAACAATCAAAACTATTTACTAAAAACCAAATGTATAGTATAATTGTTTTGTTAAAGGAGGTATAATAATGTTAGGTATAATCGGCGCTATGGATGTAGAGGTAAATGAACTTTGCTCCTGTCTTGAAATAAAGGAAGTAACTGAAATTGCAGAGATAAAATTTAATGTAGGAACAATTTTCGGCAAAGATATAGTAATTGCAAAATGCAGTGAGGGCAAAGTAAACGCTGCAGTTGCCGCACAGATAATGTGCCTTAAATATCACGCAGACAAAATCATAAACACAGGGGTTGCGGGAGGTTTGCTTCCCGAGATGAATATTTGTGATATTGTTGTGGCAACAGCATCTGTTCAGCACGACTATGACATAACTCCATTAGGCTACGAAAAAGGGAAAATACCAAACATTGATACCATTACTTTCCCGTGCGAAAAAACAATGACAGACACCCTTTATAATATCGCATCAAAAATCGAGGGAATAACTGCATATAAAGGCGTCGTTGCATCAGGCGACCAGTTTATTAACAGCAACGATAAAATGACTGACATAAAAAATACTTTTGGTGCGTTATGTGCCGAAATGGAGGGCGGAGCAATAGGTCAGGTTTGCCATCTTAACAAAACTTCCTACTGCATTCTCCGTGCAATGTCTGACAAGGCAGACAATAACTCAAACATTGATTTCCCCACTTTTGTGGAAACGGCTTGCAAAAACACAGTAACCATTCTTAAAGAATATATTAAAACATTGTAGGTGAAAAAATGAAATATTCAGTAAAACCAAAAGGCGTTTGTGCCAGTTTGATAGATTTTGAACTGGATAACGGAATAGTTAAAAACATTAAATTTACACACGGTTGCAACGGTAATTCCAAAGGAATTTCCGCCCTTGCCGAAGGAATGGAAGCAACTGAAGTAATAAAAAGATTAAAAGGAATTAAATGCGGTTTTAAAAACACCTCTTGCCCCGACCAACTTGCAACCGTTTTAGAAGAAATCTCAAAGGGGTGATTTGAATGAAAGTTCTGATTTTGTCTGTAACCGCCGGACAGGGACACCACCAATGCGGGATGGCTGTTTCTGAGTACTTAAAATCTAAAAATGTAGAATGTAAAATGGTAGACTGCCTATCATACATTAATAAAATTTTAGGCGAATCCGTATCACAGGGGTATCTTCTTTCAACGCATTATTCTCCTGTAACTTACGGCAAAATATACCGTATGGCTGAGAAGAAAGAGCCTCAATCGCCATTGTCGCTTCCTAAACTTACGGTTAATCTTCTGGCGAAGAAACTGGAAAAATATTGTTACAACTATAATCCCGACCTTATTTTGTGCACCCATGTCTGGGCATCGCAGTTGGTAACGGAATTCCAGTATTTAAAAGTGCCCACCATCGGTATAATTACCGACTTTACCATACACCCTTTCTGGGAAGACACCTGTATGGATTACTATGTAACTGCAAGTGAACTTTTAGAAAATCAGGCACGAAAAAAACTTGGAAGCACAGCAAATGTTTTGCCTTTTGGCATTCCCATCAGTACTAAATTTGCCAATCGCACACCAAAACAAGAGGCTCGGGAAAAACTGGGTTTCAAAGACAAAACAACGGTGTTCATAATTAGCGGGAGTATGGGCTTTGGTCATATCGAAAAGCAAATTACCGCACTTGACAGTTTGAAAAAAGACTTTCAGATTGTGTCTGTTTGCGGGCGTAATGAAAGAGCGAAAAAGCATATAGACAAACTTAAACTAACTAAAGACATATATAACTTCGGGTATGTCAACAACATCGACTTGCTTATGGATGCATCTGATATTATTATAACAAAACCGGGTGGTCTTACAACTTCTGAAGCACTTGTAAAAGGTCTGCCTATGATTTTAATGGCACCTATTCCCGGCCAGGAAGACAGAAACGCCGAGTTTTTCTTAAATAACGGTGTGGCGTTAATGATAACAGACACTTTCCCCATAGACGAATGTCTGTTCCATATTTTATACAACAATGACCGTCTTTCGATGATGAAAACCGCCATAGAAAAAATGGCAAAGCCCAATTCAGCAAAAATGTTAGGAGATTTTATAATTGAAACTATCAATTCCAACCTACGCTGAAAATGTAATAAATGTTCTTTTAAACAACGGCTACAGTTCATATTTTGTCGGGGGTGCAGTAAGAGACAGTCTTCTTGGCAACACACCTCTTGACTGGGACATTGCCACAAGTGCAACCCCGGACGAAGTTATGTCGCTTTTCCCGCGTCATTTTGAAACAGGACTTAAACACGGGACCGTTACCGTTGTTTGGGACGACAAGCCTGTAGAAATCACTACTTTCCGTGTAGACAGCGACTATGCTGACAACAGGCATCCCGAACAGGTGGTATTTGCAAAAAGTTTTTCTGAAGATGTAAAACGCCGTGATTTTACCGTTAATGCTATAGGTTACAACCACATTGACGGAATTGTAGATTTAGTAGGGGGTCAACAGGATTTAAAAACAAAAACCCTCCGCTGTGTTGGGAATCCCGACACAAGATTTAAAGAGGATGCCTTAAGAATTCTAAGGGGTATTCGTCTTGCCTCCGTTTTAGATTTTGAATTTGAACAAAATACAAAAGAGGCTCTTTTAAACAACAAGCACCTGCTAAAAAACATAAGCAGCGAAAGAATACGGGCTGAAATGGACAAAATGCTTATGTCTGACCGTTCCTTAAAACCGCTGTATGATGTGTGTGATGTGCTTTTTCCGGAACTTTATGTGTGCTTTTTGTGCAAACAAAACAACAAGCATCATATATACGATGTAGGCACTCACTCATTAAAAACAGCACAGTATGCAAACGGTGATATAGCGGTGAAATATGCAGCATTGTTTCACGATATTGGAAAACCGTCTGTTTTGTCAACAGATGAACAGGGGGTTGACCACTTTTATAATCACGAATTGTTTTCCGAGGAAATGGCACAGGAAATTTTCAACCGTTTAAAACTAGACAATAAAACAAAAAAAGAAGCATTGCTTCTTATAAAATATCACAGCAGAATAATTGAGCCAACCGAGAAATCAGTAAGAAAATTTCTTTCAAAAACAAGTGCGGAATTTTTAGAAAAACACCTCGCGTTAAAACGCGCCGATATTCTTGCTCAAAACTCCAAGTATTCTGCTTCCAAACTCGAGCAGGTAAACGAAATAGAGAAGATACTCAAAAATGTATTGGCCTCCGAGGACGCATTTTCTCTTAAGGATTTGGCGGTAAACGGAAAAGACATTATGGAACTAGGAGCAAAAAATTCACAGATAAGATTTATTCTTAATCGACTTTTAACCGCAGTAATTGACAATCAACACTTAAACACCAAAGAAAAATTAATAGAATTAGCAAAAAATATATTAAACTGTCGATAAAGGTAAAAACTCTCCAATTGCAATTCCATCACTCTTTTTTTATAATTGAATTAAAGGAGTGAACGGTATATGAGTTGTATAAATTTTATCAGTGAATTAAGTGATTTTTTAGAATTACCCCAGTTGGAAACAAACTATCTTGATGCACAACACGATATTGCAAAACAGCAAAACGACAGCGACTTAAAAACTCTTGACTTTCAAAAAATGCTGTTCGAATATGATATTGCATAAAAAAAGACTGAACATTTTGTTCAGTCTTTTTGATTTGTTTTATGAGTTTTTCTTCTCTTTTTTAAACAATGACCATACCGGACTTGCAATAAATATTGAAGAATATGTTCCGATAATTACACCAATGATAATCGGGAATGCAAAAGTTTTTATTGAGTTAACACCAAGGATATAAAGTACAACTATTGAAAGCAATGTTGTAATTGAAGTGTTGATTGAACGGGTAAGTGATTGTGTAACGCTGTTATCAACAACCTCGCTAAAAGGTGTTTTCTTTGCAAATCTGTTGTTTTCTCTTATTCTGTCAAAGATAACGATTGTATCGTTTATTGTATAACCTACAATAGTAAGAATTGATGCAATAAATGTTGAGTTGATTGGCAAGTTAAATATTGTATAAATACTTAATACCAACAATACATTGTGAACAAGAGAAACTACTGCTGCAATACCTGACCAGAATTCAAATCTGATTGAAATATATACAAGCATCAAAAGTACAGCAATTATTGCAGATGTTACTGCACTTTGTCCAAATTCTTTTCCGATTGTTGCAGAAACTGTATCACGGGTAAACACCTTGAATTTTGTTTCAGCAACTTCTTCTGTTTCTTCTGTTGCTTCAACATTGTATGAAGGGTCATATTTTTCTCTTATTGCATTTAAAAGTTTTGTGCTTTCTTCATCAGTAAGTTCTTTTACTGTAATCATAACCTCGGTACCCTCTGCACCGCCTTTAACAACACGGGGTGTTGTACCGGGAAGTGTTTCTTCTACCAACGCTTCGATGTCTGCCACATCATAAGTTTCCCCTAAATCAAGGTGAAGACTTGTTCCGCCGATATAATCAATATCAAGATTAAGTCCGCCGTTTACAAAGTAAAATACTAAACCAACAAGAATAATAGCGATTGAGATTGAAAAGAATATTTTTTTATTTTCTGCTACCTTAAGCATCCTTGTTGCCTCCCTTCGCTGAAAGACCGTACAGTCTTGGATTTCTGATATTTAAACCAATTACTTGTCTTAATAAAAATCTTGTTACCAAAATAGCAGTAATCATACTTGCGATAATACCCATCATAAGTGTTATTGCAAAACCTTTAATCTGACCTGTACCGAATACCAGAAGTACTGCTGCAGCAATTACTGTTGTAACATTGGCATCTAAAATTGAAGTAAACGCTCTCTGGAAACCTGCATCAACAGCCGCACCTGTTGTTTTACCATTTTTCAACTCGTCTTTAACTCGTTCAAATATAATTACATTTGCATCAACAGCCATACCTATACCAAGTACGATACCTGCAATACCGGGAAGGCTTAAGTTTACTCCAAAATAGTTAAGACCAAATGCCATTAGTGCAACATAAGCACAAAGTGCTATACATGATACAAAACCGGGCAATCTGTAAATGATAAGCATAAATACCATTACCAGCAAAATACCGATTAAACAAGCATAAAGACTCGTTTTTAACGCTTCTTCACCAAGTGTTGCACCAACAACTCTTGTTTCTGCTGCCTGTAATCCGAAAGGCAATTTACCTGCTTTTATAACATCTGCAAGATATTTTGAACTTTCAGCATCAAAACTTCCTGAGATTGTGCATGTATCACTGTTAATCTGCTCATAAACAAAAGGTGCAGATACAACATTGTTGTCAAGCATAATTGCGATAAAGTTTTCGTTGTTGCCGTAACCTGATACAACCGCAGTTGCCTGTGCAAATTTTTCCTGACCTTCTTGTGTCAATGTAAGTTCAATGTAATGCTCGCTTACACCTGCATCACTTATCGGTCCGTACTGCTGTTTGGCATCCTTAACGTCAGTTCCTGTCATCAGAACGTTCATGTCTTTGTCTCGGAATGTAAGTTCTGCTGTTGCGCCGATTGTTTCTTTTGCTTTGTCAGGGTCGTCAACATTTGGAATTTCAATTCTTATTTTGTCAATACCCTGTCTTGTGATAGTTGCTTCTGTGTATCCCAAACCATCAAGTCTTGTACGAAGCATTGAGATTACTATTCCCATATCTTCGTCTGATGGATTTTCTACTTCGGCCTGATATGTGATAACAGAACCACCGCTCAAATCAAGACCTTGCTTAATTCCTGAATTCTCTTTTAATGCACCTGTAACAGATGTGCCGTCAATTCCGAAAAGAGAAATATAAAGTGCCGCTGCAATCAACAAAACTACAACAAGCA
Organism: Clostridia bacterium; assembly: GCA_017397315.1. Taxonomy (GTDB): domain Bacteria; phylum Bacillota; class Clostridia; order Monoglobales; family Firm-18; genus RGIG1864. The sequence goes on from JAFQJA010000005.1 coordinate 104,136, forward strand.
ATTTAGTTAGACTTTTTGACTTTGATGTCATCTTTTCTTCCTCCTTAAAATATACATAATAGTATTATATCTAAATCAGACAAAATAGTCAAGAGCGAAATTGTTTTGCAAAATCTTGTTTTGAATATTTTTAACTATAAATATCACTCATTTGAATGATAATGTTGCTTGTTTTTGCAACAAAAAAGGCAGGACTTTCCTCCTGCCTTTTTTGTTATGTTTTTAATAGTAAAAAAATGAAAAATCTTCTGACTTTTTGAATTGTTTTACGAATACAACTGTTCCGTCCGCCTGTTTTATTCGAACAAAGCGGAACCAAAACCTTCCCTTTATGGCCCTGATTGTAAACTCATTAGTAAGATTGCACTAATTCCAAAAGGTCTTTTGTTGTAGTAAACACATCTATAGTATCTCCTTCGTCATCAAAATACTCGACTTCAAAGGCATGGTCATTATATTTGTGAACTATCGTTCCTTCTGTGCCGGCGGCCATTCCTTCAAAATCTTTGATAAGACGCACAACATCAAGTTCTTTCATACTTTTATCTTCCTTTCTTGTCCGGATATACGGTTATTATTTTGTAAGTTATTCTTTTATTGTCTTTTTGAATTGTTTTACGTGTGTTCCATCCGACTCTGTTGGTTAAAATACTTTGACATAGATTTCTTTGCAATTATTTTGTGCTTCCAATAACCAAGATAAAATTAGTTCATATACTTCTCTTGTATCCTCGAATCTAAACTTTCTGTTTTCATATATTTTTAAATCATCTATATACTCCTGTAAGTCAGTTATGATTGCTTTCCCGTTGTCACCAAAAGCACCTTCAAATTGGTTCAAATCTCTCGTGAAACCGAGCCATCCTTTTCCGTCTAATGTAGGCTCTCCAAAAATATCCCAAAAATACCCTTCCCAAATGTGTAATGTTTCCATATTTCCATCGGTTGTTGAAAATTCTATTTCGGGTTCGTCTTCATAACCCTCATAAAATTTATAATTATCAATCTTTCCAATGCCCATTATCTAACCGCTCCTCTTGTATTTTCACAGTTTAGGGACAGGGCGGTTTTTGTAACAAAAAATGCCCCGTCCCCAAATTGTCCAAATTGTCATTAAATTAATTCCCATTCAAACATAGTATTAAAATCCTTGAAACAGTCTTCGCAGATCCAATGATATTTATCTTCTGTAGAGTATGCAATATTTGTGGAATTATCTATTCT
>JAFQJA010000006.1 GCA_017397315.1 Clostridia bacterium
GCATAAAGATAAGCGGTTTGCCTGGATGAGCCTTTACCAACTCCTCAACGAAATTTGGCAGACGCTCTGCAATGACCTCTGCCGAAGGGTTCGAGAAGGTGTCGAACAGGCGAGTTTCATTATCTGTGATATTTCTTCCGTTGTATGAACACGCACCAACACATCAGGCATTTTCTCAATTCCGCCAAGTTCGTCATGACCGTAATCAGGACTTATCGCATCTCCCTGCAGCACATTTTCTTCGCCTGCTATTCGGCAAAGAAGTTTTATATCATCAGCAGTTATTTTATTATACATAAGCCCGAACCTCCTTGATTTTTGCAATGATGCGAGGCAAAATTTCGTTAACATCGCCTACAACTGCATAGTGTGCCACATCAAAAATAGGTGCCGTTTTGTCCGAGTTTACAGCAACAATACACTCTGACGATTTCATGCCGGCAGCAAATTGTACTGCCCCTGAAATTCCAAGGCAAATAATAAATTTGGCATTTACTGTTCTGCCTGACAAACCAATCTGTCTTTTTGCATCAAATAAGTTACTCTCTACCAATGGACGACTGCATGCAACCACCCCGCCAAGCAAATCTGCCAGTTCCTGTGCCTGACGCCTTAATGCATCGCTCATTGCCCCTCTGCCAACTGCCACAATGATGTCAGCCTCTGACACATCAACATCTTTTGGTTTGTCTTTTGCACCAAGTATTTCTATCAAAGACTGTAATTTATCCTTCGTAATATCCATTTTAACAATTTCGCCGCTTGGTGTTTCTGCAGGTTTGGGCTCGGCAAATACCTTGTATCTCACAGTACAAAACTGCGGTCTTGTAGCCGGAGATACTATCTGTGCCATAATATTTCCTCCAAATGCAGGTCTTATCTGCACAAGGTCGGTGTTTTCTTTCATTTCCAGAACTGTGCAGTCTGCAGTCAACCCCGCTCTGCATCTTGCAGCAACACGGGGTGCGAGTTGGCGTCCTAAATTAGTTGCACCAACCAATATTGATGATGGTTTTACTTTATCTATAAAATCGCAAAACGCTTGTGTATAAGGCTCTATTCTGAAATATTCAAAAGCCTCATCATCATATACAAAAACCTTGTCTGCACCATAGTGTAACAGTTTGTCAATTCCTTTTCCAAGATTATTTCCAATAACAAGGGCATATATCGGGTGATTTGTAACTTTAGCCAGTTCTCTTGCTTTGCCTAAAAGTTCGTATGTAACATGATGGATTTTGTCGCCGTAGTGGTCTACATAAACGCAAATCCCACGCCACAAATCCTTATCTACAGTATTTTTAACCTCTTCTTTATACTCAATTATTCCTTCGCTTTTTTTAGTACATAGTTTGCACATCTTACAGCCCGATGATATATCAAGTTTCTCATCTGTATAAGAGATTGCACCGAAAGGACAAACTTTTACAAGTTCCTGTGCTTTTTCTTTTGTAACAAGATTATGATTAATTATTAATTTCCCCATTACCATACCCCTCCTTACATAATCTTTCTGTCCCGAAGAAGTGCAAACAACTTTTCTGCCTGCTCCTCTACGGTTCCGTCAATAACGCATCTTTCGGTATTTTTCTCGGGAGGGAAAATTCTCTCAACCTGTGTTGCAGAGCCCGAAAGCCCGTAATTATCAGGATTTTTGTCCTCAAAGTCCTCAAAGGTAACAAACTTAATCATATCATCAGTAATTTGCTGTTTAATTTTGAAAGAAGGCAATCTAGGTGAATTTATATCACCGTCCGCAGAAATCAGACACGGCATTTTAACTGACATTGTTACATTCTTTTCATCTAATGATGCAACCAAAAATACTTTGCCGTTTTCAATTTTTTCAACAGAAAGAACATTTGCAACATTGGGAATTGAAAGAAACTCTGAAATCTCAGCACCTACCTGTGCCGTATCTCCGTCTGTTGTCTGCTTTCCGCAAATTATAATATCAAAATCTCCCATTTTTTTAATACCCTGGGAAAGGGTATATGCAGTAGCAAGCACATCAGCACCGGCAAATTTTCTGTCGGTGAGAACTGTTCCGTCTTTGGCACCCATACAAATCGCCTCAATAACGGCCTCTTTCGCCTGAGGAGGTCCCATAGTAATTACCCTTAATGTCCCGCCGAATTTTTGCACAATAGAAAGTCCCAGTTCTAGACCATACAAATCATAGGGATTCATTTTGCTTTTTACACCATCTCTTTTAAGAACACCTGTTATCGGGTCAACCTCAACATTATTAGAACCAGGCACTTGTTTAATACAAACTAAAATGTTCATTTTGATGTACTCCTTATATACTAATTATACTCTTTCATTCTCCTGCCTTTTATGTTAATTCCAAACATAAAATTCATATAAAAGACATGTGTGATTACACATTCGCAGGAAACACCGTTCTGTCTTCACCAAGATGACTGTCTTCACTAACGCTTACGCATTTCCATTTTCCGTCATATTCAAGGACTGTTACCGAGCCGTTTGAAACCCACGGCACATTTTTCATATATTTGATATCACCGCATTGAATTATCGTCTGTGCCGCGCGTATCGGTGTTGCGTGGGTTGCAACAGCTACCGTCTTGCCGTCATTTTCTTTTGCAATCGCGGTTAATGTTGCCATAACCCTTTCACTTAACTCTTTTACCGACTCGCCCTCGTTACAGTGTGCATTACCAATATCGTTAAGCCACACATAATACTCCTCGTGGAAAGTATTTTCCAAATCATCAAATGACATTTCCTGCCATTTGCCCGCATATATTTCGCGAAGACCTTTATCGGTTATTATTTCATCACCAATCAGTTTTGAAATTGGCTCCGCCGTACTGTAAGCGCGTTTTAAATCACTTGCATATATTTTGGTCGGTTTATATTTTTCAAAAATGTATTTAGCCGTTTTCTCCGCTTGTTCCATTCCTCTTGGCATAAGACAGGCATCATACTGCCCTGCAAAATAGCCCTTGTTGTTAGCATCACTTTCTCCGTGTCTGATTAAAATCACCGTTGTCATACTTTTCTTCCTTTCACCAAACTTTATGCATTTTTTATTATACCATATCCCACCTAAAATTTCAATAACAAAGATATATTTTGACAAAAAAATTGCCATTTGACGAAGATGCTAAAATGCACTCATCAATTGGCAATATTAATGTTATATTTTTATTTTTTCACGCAAGAACTTATTGTCCAATATACCGTTTGTGTCTGCCCTGCTCCGTATGACAACAATATTAAAAATTAAAATACTCCTTACTGTTACAGTAACTTATGCCCTCAACAATTTCTTTTAGATATTTTTTGTCGTTGGGGTATTCTCCGTTTTCAACCCATTCACCGATTATATTACACATAATTCTTCTGAAATACTCGTGGCGGGTATACGACACGAAACTTCGTGAATCTGTAAGCATTCCTACAAATTTACCAAGAATACCGAGATTTGCAAGTGCCTTCATCTGTGCTTCCATACCATCACGGTTGTCATTAAACCACCAGCCTGAACCAAATTGTATTTTGCTTTTGTAAGGACCTGACTGAAAATTGCCAAGCATTGTACCCAAAACATAATTGTCTTTGGGATTTAAAGTATATAAAATTGTTTTAGGCAAATTACCCTCATACTCAAGAGCGTCTAACAACTTGGCTAAATTCTCTGCAACACACATATCGTTGATGCTGTCAAAACCGGTGTCAGCACCAAGTTTGTCAAACATTCTTTTATTATTATTTCTTATCGCACCAATGTGGATCTGCATTGCCCAGTCGTATTCCGAATACTCTTTCCCGCAAAGGATAATAACTGCGGTTTTAAAAGCATCTGCTTCTTCTTTGGTAATCTTTTCACCATTCATTGCTTTTACAAATACTTCTTCGGGATTACCAAGTTCAAAAGGCGGATAGTCAAGAGCATGATCAGAAAGTTTGCATCCGTTATCGTTAAAGTAAGCAATTCTATCCTTCAACCAGTCTTCCAACTGATTGTAACTCTTTATTCCGTTTTCATTCATGTAATTGACAAAACCATCCTTGTCGATGTTTACTGCCTTGTCAGGACGGAAAGTAGGCAACACTTTTGTCTTAAAACCCTGTTCTTTTATTTGTTTATGATACTGAAGGTCGTCCGCAGGGTCATCAGTAGTGCATATAATTTCGACATTTGAACGCAATATTAAATTTTTTGCAGAAAAACTGTCAAGTTGTAATTTTGCATTTACTTTATCCCATATTTCCTTTGCAGTTTCAGGGCAAAGCGGTTTGTCAATATCAAAATATCTCTTTAATTCAAGTGTGGTCCAGTGATAAACAGGATTCCCAATCAGATACGGCATAACTTCGCAAAAACCCAACCATTTTTCGTATCTGTCGCCATCACCTGTTATCATTTTCTCATCAATACCAAAACTTCTCATCTGACGCCATTTGTAGTGATCTCCGCCTAAAAACAAATCATAAGCGTCCTGAAATTTATAGTCTTCCGCAATCATTTTGGGAGACAAATGGCAATGATAGTCAATGATTGGCATATCCTTCGCATAATCGAAAAACAATCTTTTGCCTGTTTTGTTTGTAAACATAAATTTGTCGTTTATAATACCCATTTTCTTCCTCCTACACTTCAATTACTGCAGTATGCGGACAATGGTCTGACGCTACTATCACCGGAACATCTGCATCTGTTACTTTTATGTCTTTGCTTACAAAAATATAGTCAATTTTTCTGTCAGGACCTGTTGACGGAAAAGTCAACAAATCTTTATCTGAATAAATTGCAACATCTACAAGTTGCTCACGAATAGGATTTAACAGTTGGTCTTCAGGTCTTAAGTTAAGGTCGCCCATAAACACTGTCTTTTCTGTGGGCAGATTTTCAATAACAGTATTTACCGCATTTTCTGCCTCATCAGGATTAAGACCGAAATGTGATACCAGAACATTAAGCCCGCCCGCCACATCTACTTTCGCTTTCAAAATGCACCTTGTTTCATAATATCCGTTATATTTTTTCGTCAATGGATCAGGGATACTGATTGTTTCTGCTTCTAAAATCGGATATTTGGATAGAAGGCCGTTTCCGTACGGACCGCCCACTCCGTCAAAATCAATTTCTATTGCTTTTGCAAAATAGTAATGATAGCCAAGTCTTTCGGCAAGTTCTTTTACCTGGTCGGCAAACTGCTCCGTATCATTACCAAGGCCACGCATTTCATTAAGACCAATTATTTCTGCATTGTTATCTTTTATAACTTCTGCTATTGCATTAAAGTTGATTTTTTGTTCGAAATAGTGTTCACAATGCTTTGTATTATAAGTCATAATGTTTAATTTCATTTTCCCATCTCCTGTAAAATTTCAACAAATTGTTTCTCTATTATCGTCTTTGCCCACTATCGTATTATATATATTTCCGTTTGCTTTGTCAATAGCAGTAAATCTCTTTATATACCGAAAACAACATAATCACCGCCTAAAACATTTGCTAAACAGATTCAAAAACACTGTTGTTTTTATTCTCTTCTTTGTCTCCAGTTTCCTGACAAATAAAAACTCATGCCTATTATAATGGGCACAAAACCTGCGATTGAGTCTCCGTACCAGAAACCAAGACAGTCCATACCAACCACAAAACCCAAAAGTGCAGATATTCCAATCCTGCTGATAACTCCGTCAATTATGGCAACGGCAAAATTAAGTTTTGTGTTTCCCGAACCATTAATAATTGAAAAACTGATACTCCTTGTTGCAGAGCCTATAAAATTAAGTACTATTGGTGCAGTAAGTATTCCTGCCACAGCAAGAACCGAAGCATCACTTGTGAATGCACTGTATACCTGATTTGGGAATACAAGCATTACCACACACAAAGCACCTATAACACCGAAACTGAAAACAGCAACTGTTTTTAAAATTTCAGGAATTCTCTCATATTTGCGGGCGCCAAGATTTTGTCCAACCATCGCACTTCCTGCGGTGGTAAATGAGTTTGAAATAATGGCACTCATAACATTTACTTTGTTGAAAATTCCTGCAAGAGCCGAATAAACAACGCCAAACATATTTATCCATGCCATAAGTACTATTTTTGAAAAACTTACTGCTGCCGACTGTATTGCCATAGGTACGCCCAGCTGAACAAGACGAGCCAACGCCTGTTTGTCCATTTTAAAACTCTTCAATTTAAAATCAAAGAAAAAGTTATCTCTGCTTCGGTAAAGGTAAATTATTGAAATTATAAAACTAACCGCCTGACCTATTACTGTTGCAAGGGCCGCACCCATTACCTCCATACCGCAATATGCAACAAAATAAATGTCAAGTATAATATTTAATAATGCTGCAATAGCAATAAACACAAATGGTCTTTTACTGTCGCCCATTCCTCTTAATATTGCACTGACTATGTTGTAACCGTAAATAAACACAAGTCCTATTATGCAAATAACTGTATATTCCATTGTATAACGGTACGACTCGTCAGGAGTGTTAAGCCATCTTAATATGGGATTTCTTATTATGTAACAAATAACAGAAATGCACACAGAAGCGATAAACAAAAAAGTAAACAAAAGGTCGAGGTTGACAAGGAAGTAATGGTTTTGAAGCCTGATTTTCTGTTTATGCTTCGTAAAAAAATCCCAAAATACGACAGTATTACGGGATTTTTGTTACTTGCCTAATTCAAAAAATCAGATATTCAAAACTGCAA
>JAFQJA010000007.1 GCA_017397315.1 Clostridia bacterium
ACATTCTAAAACATTGATATTCAACGGTGTAAAAATTATAAAAAGAATTGGGAGGGTGTACACCCCGGTGCGGATTCGGTATCTGCCCTCGGGCCATTTTTCCAAGTCCCATTTTTGAGAAAGTGAACAAATAATTAAGAAAACGATTTTACCTCGTTTTTGCTCCAAATTGTGGACCGTGTAAATCAGTGTATTTATTTGTCAGTCAGCAAACAATGTATAACTAATGTGGACATACATTTGCCACTTTGATTTTTTTGTTCACTTTATAACCATTTCTACTAATCGGTCAAAATCCAGTTGAAAAGCCACGCTTTCGACAGCTCAAGCATATAGTTTTAGAGGACTATTTATTTGTCCGTTTTGTATTGATAATAAGTGTTCGCGTGTGCGCGCATAGCGAGGAGAAGGTGCATAGGCGATGGGAGATGAGGTCGCAGCGATGGGTGCGAAGATGACGAAGCGAAGGAAGGTTGTCGTGTGTGGTGGTATATATAGAAGGATTATTATTTTGTTTTGGATATACTGAGGAAATAGGGGTTTACTATGTTCCCCTTAAAATCATTTTACCTCTCAGTTGTTCGTTTCAAAAACAGATCAGACGCCGCAGGCGGATGTCCCCAATCCTTTTGTTTCTTTTTTGAATACCTTTTTTCTTTGCTTCAAAGAAAAAAGTATTAGTGTATGTATTACCGTTTTATACTATATTATTATACTCATTGCAGTTTTCAGCAAATCCCTCAGCAGGCAATTTGTTAAAAACAGCATATCTATTGCATTATTTAGCAAAGCACGCTATTTGAGGTATAAAAAATGGCGAGAGACAACGCTCCCGCCACTTGATAATTACTCAGTACCAGCCAGCCTAACCATTAAAGAATTTAGCTACATCCTCCTCGGTTATTGACATCACACTATGTTGCGTTTTTGTAAATGCCCAATCAGTAAATTTACGTAGCTGCACATAACTCCACCGACTGGAAACTATTTTGATTAACTTGTCATATGCCTGCATATCCCAAATATAGTCGTACATCCCGTCAATGGGGACACGCTTCAATAGTCCCATCCACTCAGTTTTTTCCACACATTTCTCAAATGTATGTCTTCGCATACCTAAGCATCCTAGATGTTCCTTCATAGGGCGTGTTGTATTATATCCCATATTTCTCAATGCCTCAAGGTCTGCCATGTAGACCATAAAGGCTGACTCTGGCAAGTCAAATGCCATCATCAGCCCTTTGTAAAACTTGTAAAAAGCAGGTGCTTTTTTTGCGTTCATTTTAATTCTCTGTTTGTGAATCTTGCTTCTCCTCTTTGAGGTAGAAGTGAATAATTTTACCATTGATCATAGGTTTGTAAACCTTGTAACCTAACGCTTTTGCGTGTTTGCCTACCGATACACGGTTAGCGATTTTGCCTGTTGTTGCGACCAAGTGACGAGCCATCTCATCAAAAGTCATTTTGGATTTAAGTTGCATAGTACTTCTTGTTTTTATTAGTGAATAAATGTATATGTCACTTAAAGTATAGGGGCAACTAATATTAAAGGTTTACAAATAGGATAAATTAATCGAATCTAAACCGCGATTTTTGAGGAATTAACGGGTTAATACTAAATGT
>JAFQJA010000008.1 GCA_017397315.1 Clostridia bacterium
GTGGTGAAACAAACACGCACTGTTGCCCTATCTGCACAGGTATGCCCGGTGTTTTACCCGTTCTTAACAAAACTGTTGTTGACTATGCAATAAAGGCAGGTCTTGCAACAAACTGCGAAATCACTAAAGTTGGTAAGCAGGACAGAAAGAACTACTTTTACCCCGATTTACCAAAAGCATACCAGACATCTCAATACGATATGCCAATTTGCAAGAACGGTTATATCGAAATAGATGTTGACGGCGTAAAGAAAAAAATTGGTATCACAAGAATTCATATTGAAGAAGATGCAGGAAAATTACTTCACGAAGCATCAGACGGAATTACCCTTGTTGACTATAACAGATGCGGTGTTCCATTAATAGAAATCGTATCAGAGCCCGATATGAGAAGTGCAGACGATGCCAAAGCATTTTTAGAAGCACTAAAAGCCATTCTGGAATATACTGAAGTTTCTGACTGTAAAATGCAGGAGGGCTCTTTAAGATGCGACGTTAACGTTTCAGTTAGACCTGTAGGTCAAAAAGAATTCGGTACAAGAACTGAAATGAAAAACGTAAACTCATTCAGAGCCGCATACAGAGCAATCCAGTACGAAGTAAAAAGACAGATTACAGAAATATCTGCGGGCAATGAAATCGTTCAGGAAACAAGGCGTTGGGATGATGAAAAAGGCATCACAACTTCAATGAGAAGTAAAGAAGAAGCACACGATTACAGATACTTCCCCGAGCCTGACCTTGTATCAATCGTAATCGACGAAGACTGGGTTAACAAAATCAAAGCAGAAATGCCTGAACTTCCTGCTTCAAGAGTTGCAAGATATATTAAAGAATATAACTTGTCAGAATACGATGCAGAGCAGATTACATTAAGTAAACCATTGTCCGACTACTTCCAGAAATGTGTTGACGTTGGTGCAACACCAAAGGCAGTAAGCAACTGGATTTTAAGCGACATTTCAAAAATGCTTAACGAAAAGAACTTAACACCTGACCAGATACCATTTAAAGCGGAAAATCTTGCGAAATTAATTGCTTTGATTGAAAAAGGCACAATCAGCAACACCGCAGGTAAAAAGGTCATAGAAGCGTTATTTGAACAGGATCAGGACCCTGAAGAAATAGTTAAAAAGTTAGGACTTGTTCAGATTAGTGACGAAGGAGAACTTGCAAAAATAGTTGCAGAAATTATTGATGCAAATCCGCAGTCTGTTGCAGACTACAAAGCAGGTAAAGACAAAGCGGTAGGCTTTATTGTAGGTCAGACAATGAGAGCAACAAAAGGCAAAGGAAATCCCCAGATTATTAACAAATTAATTCTTGAAGAATTAGCAAAAAGATAATAAAAGAGGAGTTACAATGTAACTCCTCTTTTTATATTATTCAGTTAACATAATATATGATTTTATATGAATATACACGAGTTATCAACAATTCTAACGTGCATTTTATGGGTTATCAACAGATTTATTAACTTTATCAACAGGTAAAATATACATTATTTGATAAAATTTATGTAAACTAATGTATAAAAAGTTTACTTCATTCTGTTAAGTCGAAGAGCGTTTGTAACTACGCAAACTGACGAAAGACTCATTGCCCCTGCGGCAATCATAGGGCTTAAAAGCGGACCTCCGAAAAGGTACAAAATACCTGCCGCAATGGGAATTCCAAGACAGTTATAACAAAATGCCCAGAACAGATTTTGTTTAATATTAACCATAACTTTGCGGCTGATTTTTATTGCCTCTGCCACATCGCTGATACTGTTTTTAACAAGTACAACGTCTGCACTTTCAATTGCAACGTCTGTACCGCTTCCTATGGCAATTCCCACATTCGCCTGTGTAAGCGCGGGAGCGTCGTTAATTCCGTCACCTACCATAATAACTGTCTGCCCCATATCCATATACTTTTTAACATACTTTGCTTTATCCTGAGGCAAAACACCTGCATAGACTGAGTCGATTTTTAATTTATCAGCAACTGCAGATGCAGTTACCATATTGTCACCTGTAATCATTACAGTTTTAAGTCCCATATTTTTTAACTTTGCAATTACTTCAATGCTGTCCTCTTTAATATCATCTGCAATCGCAAAAATACCTTTTAATTCTTCATTTACTGAAACATACACTAATGTTTTTCCCTGTTTTGCCAAATCATTGTTTTCGGTTGCATTTGTAAATGTGCTGTTTCCTATTGTTACTTTGTCACCATTTACAACACCGGAAATACCAAGACCTGACGAAACTGTAACATCTGTTGCATCTTCATACTTTATGTTTTTTTCGTCAGCAAATTTTACAATGGCTTTAGCAAGAGGATGAGTTGAAAACTTTTCGACAGAAGCAGTAAGTTTAATTAACTCCTCTTCTTCTATGTCTTTAGAAATCACATCAGTAACAACTGGCTCACCTTTTGTTAATGTGCCTGTTTTATCAAGTACAATGGTAGTTGCCTTGTTTGCCGTTTCAAGGCTTTCTGCATTTTTAAACAAAATTCCCATTTTAGCGGCTCTGCCTGTGCCCACCATAATTGCAGTAGGTGTTGCAAGTCCTAATGCACAGGGACAGGCAATTACAAGTACAGATATAAATATTTTAAAAGAAAAATATAAATCACCTGTGCTTAAAAGCCATACACAAAATGATATTAAAGCAATAGCAATAACTGTGGGCACAAATACAAGGGAAACTTTGTCCGCAAGTCGTGCAATAGGTGCTTTAGACCCCTGCGCATCTTCAACAAGTTTTATAATCTGGGAAAGTACAGTATCTTTTCCCACTTTTGTTGCTTTCATTTTAAGGTATCCGTTTACAACAATAGTTCCGCCTGTGACATTATCGCCCGACATTTTTTCAATGGGCATACTTTCCCCTGTAAGCATACTTTCGTCAACAGATGGCTCTCCCTCCACTATTTCACCGTCAACAGGGATACTGTCCCCTGTTTTAACAAGTAAAATATCCCCTGACTTAATTAGTGAAACATCAACTTCTTTTACTTCGTCGCCTATACAAAGCACGGCGGTTTTAGGAGCAAGTTTCATAAGGGATTTTATCGCCTCACCCGTTTTACCTTTGGCACGTTCTTCAAGCATATTACCTAAAAGCACCAAAGTTATAATAACGGCACTGCTTTCAAAATAAAAATGATGAGCGCCAAGTACCAGTTCAATTACGCTGTATATAAACGCAACAGAAGTACTGACAGCAATTAAAGTATCCATATTAGGACGAAAATTTATAAGATTTCTAAAACCGTTTTTATAAAAATCAAAACCGGTTATAATAACAGGAATACACAGCAACAACTGAATAAGACCGTAAATAGTATGGTTTTCCGACACAAGGCCGCTGCCAGGTCCAAGCATTGGAAGCATAGAAAACACAAGCAGCGGGAAAGAAAATAATGCCGAAAAGATAAACTTCTTTTTTAACGTGTTAAATCTGTTTTTTTTTACGTCCTGTTCTTCTTTTTCAACAAAGAATCCAAGACTGTTTACGATTTTTTCAACGTCGTTTAAACTTACGGCGTTTTCGTCGTAAGTAAAAGTTGCCTTACCGGTAGCAATAGATACTACTGCATCAGTTATACCTTCTGTACCATTTAGTTTCATTTCCAGAAGAGCGCTACATGATGCACAATGCATACCGCCGATTTTTAATGTTTCCTTTTTCATACTTCCACCTCCTTATTTGTCTGCCAACATTTCTAAAATTTTTGTACTTCTCTCTATAAATTTAGCCAACTGGTCAACCTCTAAAGGTGCATGGCAAATTCTGGCAATATCGTAAATCTGTTTGCAGATGTCCTTTTTGATTTCCTCGTCTTTTATTGTTTTAACCTTTTCCGTTAACGGACTGTCGGTATTAACAATTAAAGTATAAGTTTTCGGTGCAGTATATCCTCCGCCGAACATTCTTGTAATATCCGCCATACGTCTTGTCTGTTCGTCTTCAGACAAAATAGCAGGAACGTTGGTTTTTAGTGATGCAGTAGTAACTTTAAGGCTTTCATCACCTAAAATATCTGAGAACAGTTTTGAAATTTCTTCGTCACCCTCATTATTTTCGGGAGTGGAGTCAATTCTTGTAAACTTGTACCCCTCTTTCATTTCAAGAAAACTTATGAAATGAGTGTCTATAATGTGGGGCAGAATAATGGCATTTTTGTCTGCCTCTTTTAAAATCTTAATGTACTGCACCTGCATTTTCGGGTCAGACACATAGGTAATTTCTTTGTTGTTTTCCTCTGCATATTTTGTGATTTCAACAAAATTACCGTCTAAATCTTTTGCCTGAAGACATGGCTTTAATTTGTCATAAAACTTTTCGTCACGCAAACATCCGTACTCGATAAACGGTGCTATATCGTCGTAATAAGTGTCATACTGTTCCTTTTCCGTGTTGTGAAGTGACACAAGTTTGTCCGCAACTTTCTTGGTAATGTGAACTGAAATTTTATTTACCTGACCGTCGTTTTGCAAGAAACTTCTTGAAACGTTAAGAGGTAAATCGGGGCAGTCAATAACGCCTTTTAAAAGCATTAAGTATTCGGGAATTACCTCTTTAATGTTATCTGCAACAAACACCTGATTGTTAAATAATTTAATTTGTCCTTCCGCCGACTCAAACTCGTGTGTAAGTTTGGGGAAATATAAAATTCCTTTCAAAGAAAACGGATACTCAACATTTAAATGTATCCAGAAAAGAGGGTCGTTTATATCCGAAAAAATCCTGTGATACAATTCCTTATACTGTTCTTCACTGCAATCTGCGGGATTTCTTGCCCAAAGAGGACAAGTATCATTTACAGGGTTTTCTTCATTATCCTGAAAAATTGGATATGGCAAAAAACCGCAGTATTTAAGAAGAATACTTTTTAATCTGTACGGTTCTAAAAATTCCGATTCGTTTTCAGAAATATGTAGGACAATAGTTGTTCCTCTTTCTTTTCTTTCACCATCGCCCATTTCATACTCCGTGCCACCGTCGCACACCCATTTTACCGCATTTCCGCCTTTATAAGAAAGTGTATCAATTTCAACCACATCAGCAACCATAAATGCCGAGTAAAAGCCCAGACCAAAATGACCGATAATTTGGCTTTCCTCCTCGTTGCTTTTGTACTTCTCCAAAAATTCTTCCGCACCCGAAAACGCCACTTGGGTAATATATTTTTCGACTTCTTCCGCAGTCATTCCTATTCCGTTGTCAGATATGGTAACAGTTTTTGCCTCCTTGTCGCAAACAACACAAAGTTTAGGCTGGTCGTTCATCTCTGCCTCACCTAATGATGACAGTTTTTTCATTTTTGTAATTGCATCGCATCCGTTTACTACAAGTTCTCTTAAAAATATATCCTTATCTGAATAAAGCCACTTTTTAATTACAGGAAAAATATTTTGTGTGTGGACCTTAATATTTCCTTTTTTCATTTGTATCAGTTCCTTTCGCAGTTGTAAAATGCCTTGTATGCTTTGTATGTCATGTAAACATCAAGTTTTGAAGTAATTTCAAAGGGTGAATGCATTGATAATACGGGCACACCGCAGTCAATAGTTTCAACATTCAAGTTGGCAACATACTGCGCAACTGTACCGCCTCCTCCTGCATCTACTTTTCCAAGTTCACCGATTTGCCAATTAACATCCGCATTATTAAATAAGTTTCTCACAAATCCCACAAGTTCGGCACTTGCATCGTTTGAACCGCCTTTACCTCTTGACCCCGTGTATTTTGTAATCAAAACGCCATAGTTTAAAAGAGGAGAATTGTTAATTTCATAAACCTCTTTGTAATTAGGGTCAACCGCTGCACCTACATCTGCAGACAGACATACCGAATTAGCAAGGGCTTTTCTTATTAATAAATCGTTGTATTCGCAAGTCATACTAATCATAATCGCCAAAGTATCCTGGAAGAATGACGAACGCATACCTGTATTTCCCATACTGCCTATTTCTTCCTTGTCAACTAAAAGGCACACTGCCGTCTTTTGCGGTTTTTCCGTTTCCAAAATACCTTTTAAGGCGGTATATGAGCAAACTCTGTCATCCTGTCCGTATGCACCAATTAGGCTTCTGTCAAAGCCGACATCACGGGCTTTGACTGCAGGAACCACTTCGATTTCACCGCTTATAAAATCTTCTTCAACAATTCCGTATTTATCATAGATAATATCCAAAACAGCAGTTTTTACTTTGTCTTTTTCCTTATCACCGCAGATACTGCCTATTAATACATTTAAGTTTTCTCCGTCAATTAGTTCTCTGCCTGTTTTCTTCATCTGGTTATCTGCAAGATGGGGAAGTAAATCAGTTACGCAAAATACTGGGTCTTTTTCATCTGCACCTATTGAAATGATTATCTTTTCGCCTTTGCTGTTAATAAGTACTCCGTGAATTTCAAGAGGAACCGCTGTCCACTGATACTTTTTAATTCCGCCGTAATAGTGTGTTTTAAAAAGTGCAAGTTCGGTATCTTCATATAACGGATTTTGTTTTAAATCAAGTCTTGGTGCATCCATGTGAGCAGCAACAAGGTTAATTCCGTTTGCAATAGGCTCTTTACCAACCACTGCAAGCATTACTCCTTTGCCCTTGTTTTCGACATACACTTTGTCGCCCGGGCTTAATGTAGCAAACTCATCTATGCTTTTAAAACCGTTGTGGCGTGCTATTTTTATTGTATTTTCGCAACAAAGTCTCTCCGTTTTGCCATTGTCAAGGTATTCTTTGTAGCCCTCGCAAAAGTCCATTATCTGTTTTTTAGTTTCGGCTTTTATATTTTCCCAGCCGTTTTTTCTTACATACATTTTATTCATTTGTCTTACCTCCGTATATTAAATTATACATTTTATAATTAAATTTAATTTTATTTATGTATGCTGTAGTTTCTCCAAATGGTGTTGTGTCGATTGTTTTTCCGTCTTTGGAATAAGTTTCATCCTTGAGCCATTTATCAACATTTCCCATACCTGCGTTGTAAGCGGCCACCGCACAGGAAAGTTCGTTGTCATATCGCTTTAAAAGGTAACCAAGATAAAATGTACCTATTTTTATATTAGTGTCGGTATCAAATAACATATCCGTATCAAATTCTGAAATTCCGATTTTCTCAGCACACCATTTTGCCGTATCTCCTGTTATCTGCATAAGTCCTTTTGCGGATTTTTTTGACACAGCATCATCTTTAAAACCGCTTTCTGTTTTTATGATTGACATAACAAGCAATGGGTCCAACTGCTGTTCTGTGGCATATTTTGAAACTGTGTCATAATGCTTCATAGGAAACAATAAGTTTAAATTATTGTACCCTACAACAACAAATATTACAACAACAAGTAGTACGAAGTTTCGTATTTTCATAATGTTTCCAAGCACTCCCTTGCTTTGTTTTTAAATTCTTCTTCAGTGCCGTTATTTTCTATTACAATATGTGCCAAATTCTTGTACTGTTCATTTGACAGTTGTGAGTTAATTCTGTCAAGTGCAGTCTTTTTGTCCAAATTATCTCGTGTCATTATTCTCTTTAGTCTTATCTCTTTATCTGCAACGACCGCCACAATTTTTGTGCATTTATTAAAAACGGGCGTCTGGTGCAAAACTGCAGCGTCAATTACGCACTTGTCTGTAATTCTGTTTTCAATTTCAGTTTCTATATATTTATGCATTATTGAATTTAATGTTTTAAGTTTTTCGGCATCTGCAAAAACAATACCTCCCAAAACCTTTCGGGAAATAGTTCCGTTATTATCTGAAATCACTTCACCAAAAGCCTTAACAAGTTCGTCTTTTGCGAGAGTTTGCAATACTTCGTGAGAAATCCTGTCCCCGTCAATTACAGTATAACCCATATCTTCTGCAACTGTGCAGAAAAGGCTTTTACCTGTACCGCTTCCGCCGATTATTCCGATTATTCTATTTCGCATCATACCAAGTTTCACCAACATTCATATCAACCTTAAGAGGAACATCTAATTTATATGCATTCTCCATCTGATTTTTTAATATTTCTTTAACCTGATTAACCTCATCTTTATATGTTTCTATAATAAGTTCGTCGTGAATTTGAAGAACGAGTTTTGATTTAAGCCCTGCTTTTTTCAGTTCGTTATACACTTTTACCATAGCAAGTTTAATAATATCTGCGGCACTTCCCTGAATAGGTGTGTTCATAGCCACTCGTTCACCAAACGAACGCGTCATAAAATTATCTGCATTAAGTTCAGGCAGATACCTTCTTCTGTTTAAAAGAGTAGTTACAAATCCGTCGTTTTTCGCCTTTTCCACAATTTCATCTAAATACTTTTTAACACCGCTGAATTGTTTGAAATAATTTGCAATATAATTTTTCGCTTCGAATATAGGTATTTTTAAGTCTTTTGCAAGACTAAATTCACCCATGCCGTATACAATGCCAAAATTAACGGTTTTCGCTCTTGACCGCATTGTGGGGGTAACATCTTTTTTGTCGACATTAAATATCTGTGTTGCAGTTGCAGTATGAATGTCTGCATCATTTATAAACGCATCAGTCATAACGGTGTCGCCTGCAATATGTGCAAGAACACGAAGTTCAATCTGTGAATAGTCCGCATCAACAAGCACACAGTCCTCTTTTGCAACAAACATTTTTCTGATTTCTCTTCCCAGTTCAGTTCTTACGGGTATGTTTTGCAAATTGGGTTCAGTACTGCTTATTCTACCCGTAACAGTTACCGTCTGGTTGAAACTTGAATATATACGATGAGTTTCTTTGTTGACTACACAAAGCAAACCATCAGCATAAGTGCTTTTTAATTTGGCTATATGTCTGTACTCAAGGATTTTTTCAACAATAGGGTGCTCGTCTTTTAATCGTTCCAAAACATCGGCACTTGTTGAATATCCGCTTTTTGTCTTTTTCCCTGCAGGCAGTTTTAATGTTTCAAAAAGCACTGTTCCAAGTTGTTTTGGTGAATTTATGTTAAATTGTTCCCCTGAAATACTGTATATTTCCTGTTCAAGAATAATTAAGGTGTCTGCTAATTTCTCTCGGAACTTTTCAAGTTCTGAAATATTTATCTTTACGCCCTCCGCTTCCATACTTGCAAGTACAGTTACCAAAGGCAGTTCCATATTGTAATACAGTTCGTGCTGTCCGTTCTTTTCTATTTCATCACTAAAATATTTATACAACTTAATTATTGCCAAAACTGCGTTTTTCGTACTGTCAATTTCTGCAATCCCCAAATATTTAAATGATATTCTCTCCAAATCATATGAACTTGCAGAAGGGTCAGAAATGTAAGCAGATATCATTGTATCAAACGCCACATTGGGAAAAATGCCGAATTTTACAAGATGCTCTTTTATATTGTGGCTTATTTTTTTAATCCCGATTTCAAACAGCAATTCTTTAAATTGCTCTTCGTTAACTTCCGCAATACTGTTTTCGTCAGATGCAACAACTATACTGTCATTTACATAATAATACATCGTGCCCTTTGCTTTAATGTTTTTTATAACATCACTTGCGGTTGATAATGAAATTTCGTCAGTTTTTTGTGCAAGACCAAGTTTTTTAATAAATGACTGAAAATTAAGACGAGTAAACAGTTCAAGCAATTTTTCGCCGTCATATTGTTTTATACCGCACTCTTTTATTTTAATATTAACAGGGACAAACCTGTCAATAGTCGCAAGTTTTTTGCTTAAAAACGCATTCTCTTTGTCAGATACAAGTTTTGTTTTAACACCGGCTTTTAGGTCGCCCTGTTCGATATTTTCATATATTTTTTCAATGCTTCCGAATTGCTTTATAAGTGAAAAAGCAGTCTTTTCTCCGATACCGGCAACGCCAGGAATATTGTCAGAACTATCGCCCATAAGACCCTTTACATCAATAAACTGTGCAGGAGTTATTTCGTACTCTTTTACAAAACAGTTGTAATCGTAGTCAGCAGTTGTAGTTGTTCCTCCTTTAGTGGTTATAAGTTTGATTGTAGTATTATCAGACGCTAATTGCAAATCATCTTTATCACCTGTTAGAACAACACATTTTATGCCTTGCTCACCGCACATCTGCGACACAGTCCCTATAAGGTCATCCGCTTCGTAGCCCTCTTTTGAAATCATACTTATATTCATAGCAGAAAGTACTTCTTTTAAAATAGGCATCTGTTGTCTTAATTCGTCAGGCATACCTTTTCTGTTAGCCTTGTACTTGTCATACTGCAGGTGTCTGAATGTAGGTGCGTGCAAATCAAAAGCCACCAACAGACCGTCAGGCTTTTCTTCTTCCATGTATTTTAAAAGTATATTCAAAAAACCATAAACAGCATTGGTGTATAAGCCTTCGTTGTTTGTAAGCAGTCTTATTCCGTAAAAGGCTCTGTTAACTATACTGTTTCCGTCTAATACCATTAATTTTTCCATTTTGCACCTCAATCCATAACTTTACCATTATATTATATAATATAATGGTAATTTATTCAAGGTTTTTACATAATAAAAAAATCCCCATAGGGGATTTTTATTCAATAATGTCTATTTTGTTTACTGAAATTTCATAAGCGGTCTTTGTAACTACATTGTTTTCATCAATTCTTTTCTGATACTGTCTGCTTTGCATTCGTCCTAAAACATTAACATGACTGCCTACAACAAAATCTTTTGTTGTTCTTGCATTTTTACCCCAAGCAATGCAGGGAATATAATCAGACTTATTATGTGTTCTGTTAACCGCAAGTAAAATATCGGTAATCTCCCTGCCGAAAGGTGTGGTGCGGTACACAGGGGGCTTACAGATATATCCGTCAAGTTCCACCTGATTTACATAATCAGCATCAGGGGGTGCTAAATAAATTGATTTTGCAAACAATGTCAAAACAAGTTTACTGCCTACTCCCGAGTAATTGTTGTATGAACGAAACTGACCGCAAATATGAAGTAAATCGCCGATTTTATAATCACATTCAGCAAGCAAATCAGCAGGCGAAGTTACATTTATGTAATCAACACAGTCGGACAATCTGGGAACTTTAACTGTGAAACAATAAAAACTTTCTCCAAAACTTTCATGACTGTATAAAAATTCGCCCACTAATTCTCCGGTTAATTCCGCCTTGTTACTCATAAGTAAATTTTCCAAAACCTTCACTCTCCTGTTATAATCTTATAGTTAATACTATTCTTAGATTATAACAATTAGAACAAAGTTATTTTGCGAGCAAATCGCGGATTTGGGTTAACAATTCCTCTGTTGTCGGGGCCTTTGGTTTTGGCGGTTCAGGTTCTTTTTTCGGTTTAAGTTTGTTCATAAATTTCACAAATATAAACACGCAAACCGCAATAATTAAAAAGTCGACAATGTTTTGAATAAAATTGCCGTAAAGAATTGTGGCGCCTTGTTCTTCATTAAGTACAAGTTGAAGATTGGCAAACTGTTTTCCTGAAGTCAGGCTTCCAAATACCGGCATAATTACATCATTAACCAAAGAAGTTACTATTTTTGAGAAAGCAGTACCGATAATAACGCCGACTGCCATATCAATTACATTTCCTTTAAATGCAAACTCTTTAAACTCTTTAAATATTTTCATATTTACCTCCAAAATCAAACCTGATATTTGTCAATTCGTACTTCTTGCAAACTGTTCATAAACGACAACGCTTTTCCGGTACCAAGAGCAACGCACGAAACAGCGTCAGAAGCAATTCTGCAGGAAATTCCCGTATGCAGACTGATTAATTTGTCAAGACCTTTCACCAACGAGCCACCACCTGTTAATACGATACCGTTAGTGCTTATGTCTCCAACAAGTTCAGGCGGTGTTTTTTCTATAACACTTTTAATTACTTCTATAATAGCATCTACGGATTCCTCAAAAGCAGCTCTTGTTTCCTCTGAACTTATTGTAATGGTTTCCGGAAGCCCTGTAACAAGACTTCTTCCCTTGATTTGCATTTCTTTTATTTCGTGGTCGTATGAGTTAAACACACTTCCCACTTCTTTTTTCAGTTCTTCCGCAGTGCGTTCACCGATTAACACATTATAATTCTTTTTAATATATTTAATCAGTGCCTCATCGAACTTGTCCCCTGCAACTTTAATAGATGCTGATTCAACAATACCGTCTAAAGAAATTACTGCAACATCTGTTGTGCCTCCTCCAATGTCTACCACCATATTTCCCTCCGGAAGAGAAATATTTATGCCTGCACCAATAGCGGCAGCAATAGGCTCTTCAATCAAAAATGCTCTGCTTGCACCTGCCTGCATTGATGCTTCTCTTACGGCTCTCGCCTCTACCTCTGTTACACCGCTTGGCACGCAAATCACTACTCTTGGTCTGAACAAACGCTTTTTACAAATTTTGGTCAAGAAGCATCTTAACATTTTTTCTGTCATATTGTAGTCAGAAATAACGCCGTCTCTAAGCGGTCTTATAGCAACAATGTTTTCGGGAGTTCTTCCCAGCATTTTCTGGGCATCTGTTCCTACAGCCATAATTTCCTTTGTTTCTGCATTAATTGCTACAACTGACGGCTCCTCAAGTACTATTCCCTTTCCTTTTACATAGGCAAGCACAGAGGCAGTACCAAGGTCAATTCCCACATCATTTGCAGTTTTAAAAAATCCAAACATAACTTTCACCTCATACCTTTATTACATCATACTTGCTGCTCTTTGTGCATCCTCGTATGCTTTTTTGGAAAGCACTTCAGAAACAACAAGATTGTTTTCTACAATTTCTCTTCTGTTTGCAATAATGTTGTCAACTGCTGAAGTCAACTCCATTACATCAATTTTTTCAACATCAAAAGTAATATTTTTGCTGTGGCTCTTAATGATACTGTCAACCTTGGGGTCGTAAGAAATACCAAGAATAGGTGTTCCCACAACCAGAGAATAAATAAGAAGGTGAAGCCTCATCCCCACAACAAACTCGCTTTTTTCAACTAAAGCCATAATCTCCGACGCAGTCAGTCTTTCTTTAATCATAACAGTTTTAAAGGAAAGTTGTCGCCTTATTCTTGAGCAAATACTAAAATCAAATTTCTTGTGCATAGGAATAAAGACGGGAGTTAAATCGTATCTTGCATTTACATATCTGCAAAGTTTTACAACATTATCCTCAAACTGTTCTCCGCTTTTGTCCCATTCTCTTAAAGACACCATAAAATACTTTGTTCCGCCTTTAAGACCGATTTTTTTGCATATTTCTTCATACTGCCCGTCCTGTGGCAAAATTGAATATGCAGGGTCAGCAGATAATATACAAGAGGGGTTTTCAACGCCCATTTCCTTTAGTTCGGAAAGTGAAATTTCATCACGCAATGTTATTAAATCAACACGCTCTAAAACTTCTCTTACTTTTTGACGGTTTTTAGCATTAATCAGAGGTCCTATACCATTAGCATAAACCATAACTTTGGCACCGTTTTTAAGTGCTGTTTTTATAATTCTTAAGTAATAATCAAGAGATTTGGTGCTTGTAATGTCCTGAAGCAGACTTCCTCCTCCGCTGATTAAAAGTTTAGTCTTTTTGAGAAGTGAAGAAATTTTAAAAATATTGAAACGGAATACGCTGTCAATTCCGTACTTTTCTTCTGTTTCTTTCGGCACCTTCGAAAGAGCCACTATTCTCAAATCAGGATTAATATCTTTTAAATTTGTAACAATAGCCTGCAAAAGCGAATCGTCGCCTATATTTCTGTAACCGTAATAACCTGAAATCATAACATCATACTTAAAGTCAGTACGCATATCTATTAAATTGCTGTATGCATTGATATAATCGTCGGTCATCTTGTCTATTGAATAATTTTCAGCAATTACTTTTCTGTTGTATTTTTTCAAGTGTGCAAGTTGCTCGCTGTCCATATCAAAAATGGTTTTTATATCATCAAACAATCTGCCCGTAGTAGAGGGCACACAGCCTCTGCAACAAAAATTAGTCTGTATTGCTTCGTTTAAAACTCCTGCGTGAAATGCACCTATATATCCCTCATTACCTGCAATAATTACAGGTTTTGCAGCAGACATGGCTTCAAGTGCGGCACGAGAAACACCAACAAATAAATCAGCAACTGCAACGAATTTGTCAATGTCAGTTCTTGCACCTGCTATAATCACCGCGCGTCTGTCAACCGAGTTGTTTGCAGATTTGGCTTCCTGCATTATGTTTTTCAAATCGTTACCGCCACCAACAATTATTATCTGCAAATCGGGATACAAACTGTTAAGTTTAGGCAAAGCCTCAATCAGTTGGTGTGCCACAAGGCTTCTGTCCGTATCCATTCTGCTTACATAAACAATGGTAGGTGCGTTTTTGTCAAGATTAAATTCCTCATATATTTCATCTGCGGTAACAGACATAGAAAACTTTTCCATATTTATTCCGTTAACTGTTACTGCAATGCTTTCTGCACTCATCCCGTAGTTGTCAATCAAATACTGTTTTATATCATCACTAACAGCAACGGAATACTGCCCCCAGTTGGTAAGCCTGTTGAGCATTGGACCTGTCCTGAAAACCCAGTGTGCAGAAGTAATAAACTTAAATTTCAGTCTTTTTTGCAACAGTCCACATATAAATCCGGGTATTCTTGCATGGGCGTGAACAATATCATATCTGCCTTTGGAAATTATCTTATTAAGACCAAAATATGATTTTACAAAACTACCCACACTCTTTTTGTGAAGCGGCAATTTATAATGAGTAATATTAAACTTTGCAAGTTCTTCCTCGTAAACCCCGCCGTTTGATGCGACCTCAACGACAAATCCTCTTTTGGAAAGAGCAACAGCCAACTCAACAACATGAGTTTCTGCTCCGCCGATTTCCAAGCCCATCAGCACCATTAAAATTTTCATTTTATCACCCTATTTATTAAAAATAACACCCACAACTCCGGGGCCTGTATGAGTTCCTATAACACAACCTAAATCATATTGTGTAATGCTTTTTGGTGTAATATATTTTAATAGCATTTCCTTTACAAGTCGGCAATCTTCGTCAGCATTACCGCTTGCAATCCATATTTCATTCGCACTCGGGTCTGACATTTGTGAAACAACATTTTTAACAATAGTATCCAGTGCCTTTATTTTCCCTCTTTCTTTTCCGTATAAATCAACAAGTCCGTCGCTAAGCGTGAGCACCGGTTTAATTCCGAGCAAACTGCCAATTAAAGCAATCCCCGGTTTTATTCTTCCCCCTTTTTGAAGGTGGTCTAAATCATCTACCATAAAATATGCTGTTTTTTTAGGCATGGTTTCATTAAAATAATCTATAAGGCTTTGGTAACTTTCACCATTCTTTGCCATCTCTGCCATTTTAACAACAACGCTACCGTAAACAATCGAAAAGGCACCGCTGTCTAAAATAGTCAGATTTAAGTCTTTGCCTGTTTCCTCCTCTATCTGTGCTTTTACAAGGTGTGCAGCCTGATACCCTCCGCTTGATTTTGAAGAAATAGTAACATATATTAATTTATCAAATTCTTCGCTGTATTTAATAAACGCTTCTTTCATAATTTCAACAGGAACCATCGAAGTAGTGGGTATCTGTTCGTATTCTTTGATTTTTTTAAGATACTCTCTGCCGTCCAGAGTTACTCCGTCGTAAAACACTTCTCCGTTTATGATTACGCATATTGGCAATACAGCAATGTCAAATTTTTTCACTAAATCTTTTGGAATGTCGGAACCGCTGTCGACTAAAATTTTAATTCGTTCCATGCAAATGCCCCTCCTGCAACAAGTAATTAAAATTATGCTGTCTTAAAACTTCATACGCAGCAATCGCTACTGCGTTTGATAAATTAAGACTGCGTGCATCTGAAATCATTGGTATTCTTACACAATCATCATAATTTTCATGCAAAAGTTTTTCGGGTAGCCCTTTTGTTTCTTTGCCGAACAATAAATACGCATCATCGGGATAACTTACTTCCGTATGATTTCTTGGCGCCTTTGTTGTATAATAAAACATAGGACAACCTTTCTTCTTTTCCATAAATTCATCAAGATTGTCGTAATAGTGTATATCAAGCAAGTGCCAGTAATCAAGTCCTGCTCGTTTTAATTTTTTATCATCTATCTGAAATCCCATAGGCCCTACGAGATGTAAGGACGCTCCCGTTGCGGCACATGTTCTTGCTATGTTCCCTGTATTTTGGGGAATTTCAGGCTCAACCAATACTATATTCATTACAATTCTCCTTATTGAAGCCAGTATTTTCTGTCTAAACTTCTGTAACCTATTGCTTCTGCAATATGATTAAAATCAATCTCTTTCACGCCCTCTAAATCAGCAATAGTACGAGCAACTTTAAGTATTCTGTCATGAGCCCTTGCAGACAAACCAAGACTTTCAAAAGCAGTCTTTAATATTTCTTTTGCATCATCGGTAATTACACAGTACTTCCTTATCATAGCCGGTGTCATTTGAGAATTGCTGAAAATACGCTCGTTTTCAAATCTTTTGGATTGTAT
Organism: Clostridia bacterium; assembly: GCA_017397315.1. Classification (GTDB taxonomy): domain Bacteria; phylum Bacillota; class Clostridia; order Monoglobales; family Firm-18; genus RGIG1864. The sequence continues at coordinate 16,497 of JAFQJA010000008.1, forward strand.
TTCGCGGGCTTTTTGTACTCTGGCTCTTATGTCAGCACTGCTTTCTGCTTTTGTATCACCTTGCAACATATCATATTGAACCGCAGGAACATCTATGTGAATATCAATTCTGTCTAAAAGCGGTCCGCTTATTTTTCCTACATATTTTGAAATATCGTTTGGACTACAGGTGCATCTGTGTTTTACATCTCCGAAATATCCGCACTTGCACGGATTCATTGATGCCACGAACAAAACATTAGCGGGGAAGGTGTAACTTGCATTGGCGCGGGCGATTGTAATACTTCCGTCCTCCAACGGCTGTCGCATTACTTCAAGACTTTGCCTTGTAAATTCGGGCAACTCGTCTAAAAACAATACGCCGTTATGAGCAAGAGAAATTTCGCCCGGTTTTGGAATAGCCCCTCCTCCAACAAGTCCTACAGCAGAAACACTGTGATGAGGGCTGCGGAAAGGACGGTTTTTTAGGATTGAAACATTTTCAGGAAGAACTCCTGCGATAGAATGGATTTTGGTAGTTTCCAAAGTCTCCTGAAAAGCGGGTTCGGGTAAAATGCTTGGTATTCTTTTGGCAATCATAGATTTTCCGCTACCGGGGCTGCCAATCATAATAATGTTGTGCCCGCCTGCTACTGCAACTTCTACGGCCCTTTTTACACTTTCTTGTCCTTTAACATCTTCAAAGTCAAATTCATAGTAGTCTTTGTCTGAAAATATTTCTCCTTTATTAACCGAAACAGGCTCAACTACCTGTTCCCCTGTCAAGTGTTTAACAACCGAATATAAATCTGTAGCAGGGTAAACATTTATTCCGTCAACAATCCCTGCTTCTAAAGCATTTGCTTTAGGTACAATAATGTTTTTAATTCCTTTATCTCTTGCGATTATTGCCATTGGCAAAACACCGTTTACACGCCTTATCTCACCGTCTAATGACAACTCACCGCAAATCATATAGTCATCCAATGAAGACTGAGGAATAATTCCTGTTAATGATAAAAGTGCAACCGCTATTGGCAAATCATACACCGCACCCTCTTTTTTAACATCGGCAGGTGCTAAATTTACAATAATATGCTTAACAGGCAAAGAGTATCCGCAGTTTTTAATGGCTGCTTTAACACGCTCTTTGCTCTCTTTTATACCTGTATCGGGCAACCCCACAATATCAAAAGCAGGCAGACCTGAAGACAAGTCCACCTCAACATCTATTATTATGCCGTCAATGCCGGCTAATGCACAAGACTTTACTTTTGAAATCATCTGTTGCTCCCCCCCACTTGAAACTACAATATTTCGTGTCCGCCGTTTCCTATTTCCGTAATATAAAATGACGGCTCGTAACCAATTTTTTCAGTATATGCAGTTTTGCAACAGTTAATGTAATTGTCAACTGCATCATCTCTTATAATGCTTACAGTACAGCCGCCAAAACCTGCACCCGTCATTCTTGAGCCTATTACTCCGTCAACTTTAAGTGCTTCTTCTACCAAAGTGTCAAGTTCAACGCCTGTTACTTCGTACAAATCACGAAGAGAATTATGAGACTGTATCATATACTGTCCAAAAGCAAATATGTCGTTATTCTTTAGTGATTCCACACTTTTTAAAACTCTGTCGTCCTCATAAACAACATGCTGTACTCTGTTTTTTATAATTTCGTCTTTAATAAGGTCTTTGTGCTTTTCAAACTCTGAAACTGAAATATCACCAAGACAGGTTTTGTCAGGCATAGCAGTTTTTAATATTTCAAGACCTGTTTCGCATTGTGAACGCCTTTCGTTGTATTTTGAATCAGCAAGACTGCGTTTTTTGTTTGTGTTTGTAACTACGATTTTATAACCGTCCATTTTTATAGGCACTAAATCGTACGATAAGTCTTTGCAGTTTAAGAATATAACTTTGTTTTCTTGACCCATAGCAGAGGCAAACTGGTCCATAATTCCGCAATTAACGCCAACATAGTTGTGCTCTGCCATCTGGCTTATTTTCGCCATTTCTATCATATTTACGGGTGTATCAATGTTCTTCGCTTCGTTTGAAAAAACTGCAAAAGTAAGGGCTGTTGCAACTTCAATTGCCGCAGATGAAGATAAACCGCCTCCATGAGGTGTGGTATCATCATACAACATATCACATCCTACAATCTCATAGCCTTTCTTTTGCATTTCCGCAATTATACCTGCCTGATAGTTGCCCCACCACAAGTCTTTGTATGCGTTAATATCATCTGTGTTGATACTTACTCTGTCAGGCAAGTCAGTTGCCGCCATATTTACAATTTTGTCCTGCCTCTTTCTTGCAACTATTGTTGTTTTCATCGTAAGTGCGGCAGGGAAAACAAAGCCACCGTTGTAGTCTGTGTGTTCACCGATTAAGTTTACGCGTCCGGGGGAAGCAAAAACTCTTAAATCGTCCTCTGTACCGCCATATATCTCAATAAATTTATCTTTAATTTGTTGTAGTTCCATATTCTCCGCCTTTCTGTTACTTGGTTAAAAATTTCTTGTATGCTTGCCTTAATTCTTCTGCCACATCTTCAGGGCAAGTGGGATTACAATGTGCCCACGCTCCTGTTTCGCTTGATGCGTTAAACTTTTGCTTGTCTTTTGAACGCATAGGTGGGAAAAATTGTATCTGAAAATGAAAATTGCTTACATCTCCGCAGTTAACAGGTGCATTTTGCATACACATCATGTAGGGGAATTTGTAATCGAATAAACTGTCCAGCGTTCCCGCTACTTCACGGATAATTACTGCAAGATTTCTCTTTTCGTTTTCATCAAACTGGTCTATGGACTGTTTGTGTTTTTTTGACATAATATACATACCATACGGATACTCTGTAAAAAAAGGCAAAAATGCTACGAAATCATCATTTTCAATAATTACTCTTTCGCCGTATTTCATTTCGTCTGTTAACATATCACAAAACATACAGTTCCCCGTTTTTTCCATATACTTTTTGCTGTTTTCCATTTCAAGAGCAATCTTTTTAGGAACAAAAGGATAACCATATATCTGCCCATGAGGGTGAGGCATAGTTACTCCAACTACTTCGCCTCGGTTTTCAAAAATGAAGATGAATTTTATGTTTTCATCTTTTTTAAGTTCCGTATATCTTTCTTCCCATAAATTAACAAGTTTTACAATGTGGTCAACAGGAAGTTCAGGCAAAGTAACTGTGTGTTCGGGAGAATAAAGAATTACCTCGCATTTGCCGTATGAGGGTGCAGTCTTGTAAAAGTCAGTTTTAACATCATCAGGCATAGGCGGTGTCTGCGACAACGCCGGGAAATCATTATCGTATTTTAAAACATCAAAGTGATCTGGCACCTGTCCTGAACCCGGACAAAAAGGGCACCAATCTTTAGGCATCTGTGGTCTGTTTTGTCTATGCGATGCAATCATTACCCAATCATTTGTAAGTGGATTGTATCTTAATTCTGACAAACTTATTACCTCCAAACATTACAGATATTAAATTATATCATATTTTTACCAATTTGTATATAGTTTTTTAAAAATCTGTCCATAAATCACTATAGCAATCTGATGACATTTTGAAATCTGCTCTTGGCGATAATGAAACAGAACCGATTTTAGGTCCGTCAGGCACACAGTTCCTCTTAAACTGATTGTTAAAAAACCTCTTGAAGAATGTTCTCATACAATCTTTTAGCTGTTCTTCCTTGTACTGCTCGCCAAAAGCAATAGTCAAAAGATACAGTATTTTCTCAGGCGTAAAACCAAAACGAAGAAAATAATATAAAACAAAATCGTGGACTGCGTAGTCGCCGATAATATCTTCCGTTTTTTGTGCAATGTTTCCGCTGTTGTCGGCAGGAAGCAGTTCCGGAGATATGGGTGTGTCAACTATATCCTTTAATATTTCACTTTCAGCCCCCTGACAGTCTTCTGTTATCCATAAAACAAGATGACGCACCAGAGTTTTAGGAACTCCGCAGTTTACACAGTACATTGAAATATGGTCTCCCGAGAAGGTGGACCAGCCGAGAGCCATTTCTGACAAATCCCCTGTGCCTACTACTATTCCGCCCACTTTATTTGCAACATCCATTAAAATCTGCGTTCTTTCCCTTGCCTGTGCATTTTCGTATGTCAAATCAAAAACATCGGGGTTGTGGCCAATGTCTTCAAAATGTTTAAGGCATGCTTCTTTTATGTTTATCTCCTTAAAAGTTACACCAAGTTCTTTAATTAACTTTACTGAATTGTTATAAGTTCTGCCTGTCGTTCCAAATCCGGGCATAGTTATTGCAATAATATTTTCCCTGGGCAATTTAATTATATCCATTGCTTTTGCAATAACCAAAAGTGCCAGCGTGGAATCAAGCCCTCCCGAAACACCAATTACCGGGTGTTTTGAGCCTATGTGTTTTAACCTTTTGGCAAGAGCATTTGCCTGAATGTTAAATATTTGCTCCATTCGTTTGTCTTTTTCATTGGATGACGGCACAAATGGCATTTTATTGATTTTCCTTGAAGTTTCAGTAAATATGTTGGCAAAATCTTCGCATTTTATAAAGTGAGGATTAAAACTGCAACTACTGTTGAAACTGTTTATTTTTCGTCTGTCGCATCTTACTCTGTCTATGTCAACATCACAGTAAAACACTTTACTTTCAAAATCATAGGAAGTTTCGTTTGAAATCACCGTTCCGTTTTCTGCGACAATACAGTTACCGCAATAAACAGTATCAGTTGTAGATTCTCCTAATCCGCAAGAGGAAACCGCATATACGCAGTGATTTTTAAAAGAACTTGTTTTTACAAGCATTTCTCTGTGTTTGTCCTTGCCCACCACATCGTTGCCTGCAGTTAAATTTAAAATCAACTCTGCTCCTGCAAGAGCAATGTTTACAGCAGGGGATTTCGGCACCCACATATCTTCGCAAATTTCTATACCGAAACTGAAATCAGAAGTTTTAAAAATCAATTTCTCGGAAATTGGTACTTCCTGACCGCAAAGGGAAACTGTTTCGTCAATACCTGTGCCTTCGGTAAACCATCTTTTTTCATAATAGTCGTTATAATTAGGCAAAAACATTTTAGGTACAACACCTAATATTTTACCTTTTTGAATTACGACGGCACAATTATAAAGCCTGTCGTTGCTTAAAACAGGCATACCCAAAACGCCGATGGTTTGTATGTTTTTTGTTTTCTGCAATATATCCGACAAACCCTTTTCTGCACCTTTTATCAAAGTTTCTGTCAAAAACAAATCCTGACAAGTATACCCTGTAACACAAAGTTCGGGGAACAAAGCAATGTAAGCACAATCTTTTTGTGTTTCTTTCATTATCTTTGCTATTTCTCCGCAATTAAATTTTGTGTCTGCCACCTTTACTTCAGGAACTGCAGTTGCAAGTCTTATAAACCCATATTTATTCATAGGCAATCTCCCCTTTTGTATAGTATATCACATAATTTTGATAAAAAAAAGAGCAAATCACATAATTTTTATGAAATGCTCTTAGTAGGCGTCTTCGCATAGTAATAAATCGTCTTAAGACACCATTTTTATTCTTCCATTTGTTTGCCCAAAAATATAGATGCAGATTTTGCTACTTTTTCTTCCGTCTCCCCAAAAGTACCGCCATTTTCGCTGAAAATGATTACTGAACCTATGCAGTCTCCCTCAGAAATGATAGGATATACAATCCCTGCAACATACTTGTCCGCACCCTCAACAATTCCTACAGATTTGGAAGTGTTTTTAGAAACATAAGGTGTTTTTTCATCTAATATTTTTTCTATATCACCAGAAATTTTTTTTTCAAGAAACTCTTTTTTTGGTGCGCCTGAAACGGCTATTACATTATCTTTATCAGAGATGCACACAGGAAATGCGACAGCTTTGTTAATGGCCTCCGCATACTGTCCTGCAAAACTGCTCAACTCACCTATAGGTGAATATTTTTTAAAAATTACTTCTCCATCTCTGTTTGTAAATATCTCTAAAGGGTCGCCCTCACGAATTCTCATCGTTCTTCTGATTTCTTTGGGGATTACAACTCTTCCCAAATCGTCTATTCTTCTTACAATTCCTGTTGCTTTCATATATACATTCTCCTTAAAACAATTTGTGATGTTAGTATTTGTAAATCAAGGAGATTTATACTGAAAAATAATCGAAATAACAGATTAAATAATATTATTTCCCCGATAAACTAATTGTAAAAAGCAATCCGATGTTTGTGTCGGATTGCTTTTTTGTAATTATTTTATAAAAGATGAAGTAAATATTAAAACCAGTAATACAGGGCATAAAATTTTAATCATAAACTTATATATTCCCTCTCTTGAAAACTTTTCGCCATTGCATTTTACTTCGTCTATTATCGCTTTTGGTTTAATCACCCAACCAACCAGAATGCAAGTTGCAAACGCAACTATCGGCATCAATAAATTGTTTGAAACATAATCGAGTATGTCAAGAATTTGTGCTATTGCACCATTTGGTAATGTATATTCAAAATACCAGATGTTATAACCAAGACAAGTTATCAAAGCAATAATGGCGGAAATTATCATTACAACGGTACAGGATTTTTTTCTCCCCCATGAAAACTTGTCCATAACCACAGAAGTAATTGCCTCAAGTAACGAAATGGACGAGGTGAGTGCTGCAAAAAGTACAAGCAAAAAAAACAAAGAACCGATTATATGTCCTGCAAAGCCCATTGTTTCAAAAACTTTAGGAAGAGAAACAAATAAAAGTCCTGATCCTGACGCTTCCAGCCCTTCATAGCCTTGGAAAGCATATACTACAGGAACCATAATCATTCCCGCTATAATAGCAACTAAAGTGTCGCAAATTTCAATCTGATTTACAGATTTCGAAAGATTTGTTTGTTTTTTTGTGTATGATCCGTATGTAATCATAATGCCCATAGCAATGCTCATAGAGTAAAATATCTGTCCTGTAGCATCTAAAAGAATGTTTAAAAATCTTCTGACAGTCATTCCCGTAAAATCAGGAATAATGTAAATTTTCAGTCCTTCTATCGCCGAGCCAAAAGGTCCTTTTATAGTTAATGTGAAAACCGCAATTCCTATAATAAGAACAAACAGCAAGGGCATAAGCACTTTCGAAATCTTTTCTATTCCCTTATCAACGCCTTTGTATACTGAAAAGGCACTAAGTCCCATAAATACCGCACACCACAAAATCGGCGACCATTGAGATGTTATAAATGTTTTAAAATATCCGTCAGCAACTGTTTGCATTCCGTTGCCAATAACAAAGGCGGCCATGTATTTTGTAATCCAACCGCCTATTACACAGTAATAAGGAAAAATAATAATAGGAACAACTGATGCAATATATCCTAAAAATCCAAATTTCTTATTCAACTCAGAATATGCTTTAATCGGACTTAATTGTGTTTTCCTTCCAATTGCAACTTCTGTTATCATCAAAGCAAACCCAAATGTCAGTGCCATTATTATGTATACCAACAAAAATATTCCGCCGCCATTCTTTGCAGCAAGATATGGGAAACGCCATAAGTTGCCCAGTCCTACGGCAGAGCCGGCCGCTGCAAGTACAAAACCGATATTTCCTGTAAACGAACCTCTTTTCTTCTCCATATTCACACCTCCAAAAATGCATTCGATATATTTTATCATACAAATCATATTTATGCAATAAAAAAAACGGTGCACATAACACCGTTTTTATATCATTCTATTCAAGTTCTATAAGACCGTAATTTCCGTCTTTCCTTTTATACACTATACAAGGGTGCTCGTTTTCTGCATTTATATAAACAAAAAATTCGTGCTGTAGTAAATTCATTTGCAAAATTGCTTCTTCAGTGCTCATAGGTTTTGCAGAAAAAACTTTTTTCTTAACAACAGAAAATTCTTTTTCTTCTGCAGGTTCAGCACTTATATTGTAACCGTCAAGAGCACCGCTTCTTAAGCGTTTTTCTAGACGGGTTTTGTTTTTTCTTATTTGTCGTTCAACATCTGATATAGCCTTGTCTACAGAGGCATATATATCCTCTGTAACAGTTTCAACCCTGAAAATAGTGTTATGATAAAAAATTGTCAATTCAGCCTTTTGTCTGTCCTTTTCTACAGAAAACACTAACTTTGCATCAGCACTGTCGTCAAAGAATTTATCAAGTTTCTGCATTTTCTTTTCTGCATAATCTTTCATTCCCTGTGTCAATTCAATTTTCCTGCACGCCATACTAATCTTCATAAACTACTTCCTCCTTTGAACTGATAATTGCCGTTTTATGCCTTGTAACATGACAGCCGACATTTACAGCCACGGGTAAACCTGCAATATGAGTAGGATAGGTCAGAATATTTACACCAAGTGCAGTTGTATCTCCTCCCCAACCCATAGGGCCGATTTTACTTTCATTAATAAGTTGTAAAATCTCGTGCTGCATATTGTCGTAGTACGGATTTGTGTTTTGGTAATCAACAGGTAAAAGTAATGCTTTTTTAGAAAGTATCGCTGCTTTTTCCATTGTTCCGCCAATCCCTATTCCTACTACAACGGGAGGGCACGGGTTTCCTCCTCCCTTACTTATTAATTCTATAACAAAATCTAAAATTCCTTTTTTTCCGTCTGACGGTTTAAGCATTTTTATACCGCTCATATTTTCACTGCCAAAGCCTTTTGGAGCAACAGTAATTTTGATACTGTCTCCCTGAGTGATTTCATAGTGAATAACCGCGGGTGTATTGTCATTTGTGTTTACCCTGTCAAGAGGATCTTTCACAACTGATTTCCTTAAATATCCATCACGGTATCCTATCCTCACACCCTCATTAATGGCATTTTCAAGATTGCCTGTAATATGCACATCCTGTCCTATTTCAATAAATACCACTGCCATTCCTGTGTCCTGACAAATAGGCATTTTTTCTTCTTTAGCAATCTCAGAATTTTCGAGAATTTTGCCCAAAACCTCTTTTGCAAGAGGGTTTGTTTCGATATTATAACCGCATTTTACAGCATTTTCAACATCATTTCCTATATAGAAATTTGCATCAATACAAAGTTTACTTACCACTTTGGTAATAGTTTTTGCGTTAATTTCTGTCATATACGCTCATTATCCTTTCTGCAGCTTTTATGCCGTCTATCGCCGCACTCATAATGCCACCTGCATATCCCGCGCCTTCGCCAATGGGCATAAGTCCGCATACATTTATGCTTTCCATAAGCTCATTTCGTAAAATCCGAAGTGGTGCGGAAGTTCTGGTTTCCACCCCTGTCAATACCGAACAGGTAGTAAAATTTTTAATTTTTCTGTCAAAACTTTTAAGACCTTCCCTCAAAGTTTTAACAGCCTCCGCGGGCATAAGTTTACCTAAATCTGCAAACTCATAACCCAAAGGATATGATGGAACAACGCCATTTAACTTTTTGGAAACCTTACCATTTATAAAGTCCTCTGTATTTTGTATTGGTGCAACAAAGGAATTTGTAGCACCGTACGCAAGACTTTCGTATTTTCGTTGCAATTCTATACCGCCCAAAACACCCTCGTAGTCATTAGGTGTTATCTGGGCAACTATTGCACTGTTTGAATTTTCTCCGTTACGGCTGTTTTCGCTCATACCGTTTACAGTAATTCCGCCGTTTTCACTTGCTGCGGCTACAACATATCCGCCGGGGCACATACAAAAAGAAAAGCAACTTCTGTCTTTGCCGTTATATGTAAGTCTGTAATCTGCAGAGCCAAGGTTTTTGTGCCCTGCATATTTTCCGTACTGGCTATAGTCGATAAATTCTCTTTTGTGTTCTATACGATAGCCCATAGCAAAAGCTTTTGCCTCCATCGCAATACCCTTTTTATACAGCATAGAATATGTGTCGCGTGCCGAATGACCAATTGCAAGTATTACTTTTTCCGCAGGTATTTCTCCTCTGTTTGTTATCACAGAATACACTTGGTTATTCTTAATGACAACATCAGAAACGGTGGTATCAAACAAAACAACACCGCCGTTTTTTATTATTTCTTTTCTCATATTTGCCACAATATCTTTTAACATATCCGTACCGATATGAGGCTTTTGTGCATATAAGATATCTTCTTTCGCACCGTTTTCAACAAAAGTTTCGAGAACAATTTTACTCCGGGCATCTCCAACACGCGTAGTCAGTTTTCCGTCCGAAAAAGTCCCTGCACCGCCCTCGCCGAACTGCACATTGGAATTAATGTTCAAATTTCCGCTTTTGTAGAAACTGTCGACAGATTTTACCCTTTCATATACGCTTTGTCCGCGTTCTGCCAATACGCATTTATAGCCGTTTTTTGTCAAAGTGTATGCACAAAAAAGCCCGGCAGGACCCGCACCTACAATTACAATATCTCCTTTGAGTTTTTTTGTGCCAAAAGTAAATTCATTTTTTTCTTTCTCAACAGGCAGATACTCTATTTCTACAGCATATACCAGATTTATGTCGCCACGCCTTGCATCTACTGAGCGTTTTACCACCTTGGCTGAAGTAATAATGCTTTTATCTATTTTTGAATTGTTAAGTGCATATTCAACCGCATCATTGTTGGTACAGTCAACGGACATCAATATGTTACTGATTATTTTCTTCATCTGTTTTAAGTTGTTCCTCTGTAATCTTTTCTTTTATTGTAACTTGTACTTTTTGAACATTGCTTTTAATGTTTTCGGGATATTGTATTTCTATTTCCGCCTGCATTACACCCGTATTAAAAGTGTAGTTCTTAAGCGGTAATTCTGATACTTCAGTCAAAACATCTCTTTTACCTTTTAATGTAATATTTGCAGGTGATACTTCGCTTATTTCATAACCGTCCGGTACAATTACCCGGTCATAAGTTAACGGAACAGACTTTTGGAAAAGTACAGTACCGCTTATTGTAACTTGCGGACTGTCTATGTCAATAAGATGGCTTACGATTATTTCGTTTTCGCCATTATAAAGCATAACATCAAAATCCTTGGCGAAGTCAGAATCTATGCCTGTTACATCAACAACAACCACAGATTTTTTAATGTTTCCTATAAGTTCACTTGGACCTTTTACCGAAATCTCGCTTATATCGCTCTCTAATGTATCGATTACAAAATCTTTTTTTAGTTCTCCGTCGGGAACAATTTCTACGCCGAATTTATTGGTTGTAACTTTATCAACTTCGACAGAAATATTATAAGGGCTTTTGTCAACGATAGATAATTCGTCATGGGGCAGAGTTATATGCACAGGCAAAGTATATGTGTTTTTCCCTGAACAGCCCGACAAATCAACATACGCGGAAATGTTATTTTTATTAACATTGGAAAGCATATTTCTTGACCCTCGTAATTTCAAAGTAACCGAGTTCACGGTGTCGTTTGTTATAACAAACCCGTTTCTTGATAAGTTTGCCTGGTCTTTAAAAGTTATGGGTATATTAGTAATTGTAGTTTCAATCTGCGGATTTAAGAGCACCACCAGGTACACCCATAAAAATATTGCAATTACTAAAGATAAAATTTTGGTAGAAATATCTGTAGCAAAAAATTTTTTCATTTCTTCAACCCCTTCCAAAACTTTAATCCGTTGCGTTTTTCCTTTGCACTGTCAGCCATCAAGACCTTAACAAGTGCTTTTTGTAAAGATGCATAAGTAAGATTTCGCGTCAAAGAACCATCAAGTGCCAGTGAAATCTTTCCTGTTTCTTCAGAAACGACAACTACCACAGCATCAGAGGCTTCTGATATTCCAAGAGCCGCACGGTGCCTTGTTCCAAGGTCTATGCTCAACTCGTCGTTTTGTGTAAGAGGTAAAAAGCAGGACGCAGCAACTATTCTGTTTTGTCTTATCACTACTGCACCGTCGTGAAGAGGTGTGTTAGGTATAAAAATATTAACTAAAAGTTCTGCACTTACTGCAGAATCAATAGTAACGCCTGTTCTTATAATGTCCCCGATTTTAGTTTCTCTTTCGCAAACAATAAGTGCTCCCACATTATTGTTTGACATACTTTCAGCTGCATCGCAAATGGATTTTGCGGTTGTTTCTATTCGCTCGGGAGCATTTTCATCTACCCCTGTAAACAACGAACTGAATCTGCTTCTGCCTATCTTTTCAAGGGCATTACGAAGTTCCGGCTGAAACACAATAATAATTGCAATTACTCCCACCTGAACAGTGTTAAGTAAAATATAATTAATCATATGAAGTCCAAACCACGAACTCAACTGAAGTGCAACCAAAAGCATAATAATACCTTTTATCAGCTGAATTGCTCTTGTGTCTCTTATCATCTTAATGCCTTTGTAAATCACATAAGCAACAATAAGAATATCAATGTAGTCCTGAATCCGTATAAACTTAAATGCACCTATTACCTGCTGAAATGAACTTACCATCTGTTGCCCCTCCTTCTTTTCTGCCTTTTCTTTTCTTCCTGTACTTTAAGACTGTAAACAATAAAACTTGCCATAATTAAAAACAAAATAACTATTACTGCAATTACTGCTTTAACCGCCTTTAATCCAAAAAACCATAAAATTCCGTTGCCGATATATTTAAGTACATTAAACCCGATGTCCTGCCCCACTACAAGGTCAACACTGCCAAGCGTCATACCATTATATATGTAATTCGCCTTTCCCACTACATCGCCTTTTTTAAGAGGTGCACTTATGTATTCCGGCATATCAACTTCGCATAAAATCCTGTCTGTGCTATCCGTGTTTTTTATAATACCATTAAGTCTTGAATTGGTATTTACCAAGGTATGCTTAACAGAAGATGAATTTTTAACCTTTGCCTCGCATACCAACTGATTTTCCTTAACTGCAATTACCGATTTGTAGTTTTCAAAAATGTAGTCGAATATGTTAGTGCAGTCGACTAAAGCGTAGTTTACATTCTGGTCATACTGAGAATTAAACACAACCGCAACTATGTTCATTTTACCTTTTGAGGCATATTCAATAGCAGAATAACCGCCTTCTGATGACGAACTTATTTTACCGCTTATGCAGTTTGGATAATAATATTTCAAATCATAGTATCCACTTCGCATATGATTGTTAGTCCAAAATACTCTTTTTTTCGAGAGGTTGGTTGGTGCGATTTCCCAATTCTGACATTTTACCAACTGATTTAAACTGTCCGTCTTGCAAAAAGTCTTATACATTATGAGCATGTCGTGAGGAGTTGTGTACTGGTTTTTGTCATACACGCCTGTAGGGTTTGTAAAGTGGGTGTTGTTCATACCAAGTTCTTTTGCCTTTTTGTTCATCTCTTCTACAAAAGCATCAACGCTTCCGCTGCATGTAAATGCAATCTGGTACGCCGCATCGTTTGCTGACGCTACAACAGCCGCACCTAACAAATCGTATAAAGTAAGAGTTTCCCCCGGTTTTAAATTCACAGTTATGTCGAGCCTGTTAACATAATCTGTAATTTCCTCAGATACTGTAACTGTTTCATTGATGTCTTTTAACCCGTACGCTACAAGTGCGGTGAAAATCTTTGTAAATCCCGACGGCGAAACCTTTTGGTCGGGATTATTTTCCATAATTATCTGCTCACCGTCCATTAAAGCCACTATGTATGACTCGGCTCTGATTTCAGGCCCGGCATATACCACCATTTGAAGCACTATCATTATCATAAGTAACAGACAAATAAACTTTCTCATACTTTTCTCCTCTGTTTAATATCATAAACAAAAATGTCGTGTTTTTACCATTTCTCTTTTTTATAAAACATTCATCAGTGTTGCAAATATAAACTCGGCTTAAATACACCACATATCCATGCTTATTTTGCAGACAATTTCTAAAGAAATTAAACTTTTAACCTTTCGCATACAAATATTAATTTTCATATAACACAACCGACTGATTGTATTTTAGAATTTTTCACAATACTCCTCTTCTATTATAACACAGAAAATATCAATTTGCAACAATTAGAACAGAGCATTTTGGGGATAGAAAAAAAGAGGCAGAATGAACAAACTGAGCCCGAAGGGGTTACCCGAAGGCGTACAAAGGTACGTCGAGCGGCGAAGTTTGTTTATAGCAAAAAGGCAATAAAACAAAAGAAAAAGGTCAGAGAGACCTTTTTCAACATTCACATTAAAACACTATAAAGTTATCGACTACTTTTCCTATACATATTATCATTTTCTCTGCCTTTTTGCGGTCCGCACTTTTTTTACATCCCCGTTTTTTACAACAGTGCCTTTGCATTAATTCGTATTCCCTTGTCTATCAGTTTTTCAATAAGTTTCGTTTCTGTTACCGTGCCTATTATATTCATATCACTGTCCACAACATTGATGTTGTAATACTTGTTGTAGGTAAGTATTTTTAAAGCCTTTCGGGCAGGAGAGTCTGCCAAAATAGTAATAAGACCACTGTTTTTTGCGCCTATTTCCGACAACTTCTGCCGACTGTATAAAATTTCACGCATTAAAATCATACTTTTCCCCCGTTGTTCACTTAAAGTGTTTGCAATCAAAAAAGCACCTATCAGCAAAACAGAAAAATTGAACTTGGTAATATAAACCACAAAAATCCCAAGAAGCGAAAGGACCACTGCCGTAATTTTTGTTATAAGCATTGTTAGGTTATACGCCTTTATATATCCGTATTGTATGGTAACATAACATTTTAACATCCGTCCTCCGTCAAGGGGCAAGGCAGGGAAAATATTAATAACAAAAATTCCGAGGTTTACTGCAACTACATACAGCAAAAAGTCATTATTACTCCCTGTTTTTCTGTATAAAATCAAAAAAATGGTTGCCATTATAATGTTGGACAACGGTCCCGCCAATGCAATTTTAAATTCATCCGCAGGCGAATTTAAAGTACTGTTTTTAAGTTTCATAGTAACGCCAAATGGCAGAATTTCAAACTTGTCCGTTTCCACACCAAGATGCCTAGCAGTAAAAAAATGTGCAAATTCGTGAATTATAACAATTATGTATGTAACAATTATTTCCTGTGCAAAATCAAAAATTAAAGACATGCAAAAAAGAATTACCGCAGAAATGTGTATTTCAAGGTGTTTCCACAGAACTATCGGTCGCAGAAGTTTCTGTTTTGTCATCAGTTTCAGTCCTTTCGCTAAATATTGCCGTTACTCTTTCTTTAATGCTGTCCCAAGTCTTTTGATAGTCAATAGATGTGTGAAGATTGTATTTAATGTTACTTATAAACACATTGGTGGGGTTTTTGTTAACCGAATTTATGCACATTACAGCGATAATAAGCACCACACAAACAATGCTTTGGTTAACAATTTTAGTTTTAAATCTGCTCTTTGTTTTTTTTACTTTTCTCATACAATCACACCTTTCATTAATAATTATGAGATAAGTCTTTAAAATATGTTGCCAAAAGGGTATTTTTAGTATATAATTTACAATGAAAGGATTTGAGTTTATGACAGATTTAAATATACTTTTGAATAATGTAGAGCACCCCGGTCGGTATACAGGCGGGGAGTGGGGAACAGCAGAAAAAGACACAGACAAAATCGACATTCGTTTTGCTTTTTGTTTTCCCGATACCTACGAAGTGGGTATGAGCCACCTTGGAATGAAAATACTGTACGGCGTACTGAATAACAGGCCTGATACCTACTGCGAAAGAGTTTTTGCACCATGGGTAGATATGGAACAGCAAATGAGAGAACACAATGTTTTGTTGTTTTCTTTAGAAACAAAAACTCCGCTAAATCAGTTTGATTTTGTGGGCTTTACCCTGCAGTACGAAATGAGTTTTACAAATGTTTTGAATATGCTTGACTTGGGCAACATACCATTAACTTCAAAAGAACGCGGGGAAGATGACCCCATTATTTGTGCAGGCGGGCCCTGTGCGTCAAACCCCGAGCCGTTAGCCGACATCATTGACTTTTTTATGATGGGTGAAGGCGAAGAGATAATCGACGAGGTTATGTCCGTATATGCCGTATGCAAGAAAAACGGGCAGAAAAAAATCGAATTTTTAAGAGAAATTGCAAAAATAGACGGCATATATGTTCCTATGTTTTACGATGTAACTTACAACACAGACGGAACGATAGAAAACATAAAAAAGAACGAAGAAAATGCAAAAGATACAATTACTAAAAGAGTTATTCTTGATATGGACAATGTTTACTATCCCGAAAAATTTATAGTACCAAACATTGACATAGTTCACGACAGAATTATGCTTGAAGTATTCAGAGGGTGCACAAGAGGTTGCCGTTTTTGTCAGGCGGGAATGATTTACCGTCCCGTGAGAGAAAAAAGCCCCGACAGGCTTTTGAAATCAGCACAAAAACTTATTGAAAATACAGGTTACGAGGAAATGTCTTTGACCTCATTGTCAACATCTGACTACAAAGGACTTGCCGAAACATTCGACGGACTTCTTGAAATTACAAAACCAAAGCACATTAATTTGTCGTTACCCTCACTTCGTATTGATAATTTTTCACTTTCTATAATGGAAAAGATAAAAAAAGCAGGGCTTACATTTGCACCTGAAGAAGGTACGCAAAGACTTCGTGATGTTATTAATAAAAATATTACAGAGGACGACATTGCATCTTCTACCTACACCGCATTCATGGGCGGTTACAACGGTGTCAAACTGTACTTTATGATGGGGTTGCCGACAGAAACAGACGAGGACATAATGGGAATAGCAGACCTTGCCTCCCTTGTGGCTGACCAGTACTTCAAAGTACCCAAAGAAAGCAGAAACAAAGGTCTTACAATAACGGTAAGTACCTCCTGTTTTGTTCCGAAACCACACACTCCGTTCCAATGGGAGCCAATGGACAGTATTGAGGAACTTGAAAGAAAACAACACATATTGCAAAACTCGATTAACAGGCGTTTTATCAAATACAACTGGCACGATGCCGATTTAAGTTATATGGAAGCAGTTTTTGCCCGTGGCGACAGGAAGTTAGGGAAAGTATTGATTGAAGCACAAAAATCAGGAATTAAATTTGATGGCTGGAGCGAGTTCTTCAGTCTTGAAAAATGGAGAGAAGTATTCAAAAAATGTGGCATAGACCCCGATTTTTATGCAACAAGAAAACGCGAATATTCAGAAATACTGCCCTGGGGACACATTAACGCAGGTGTTACGGCTGACTTCTTAAAACGCGAAAACGAAAAGGCGAAAAAAGGCGAAACAACCGTTCGTTGCGGAGAGCATTGTTCCGGATGCGGGGCAAATACTTTTGGCGGAGGTGTGTGCTATGAGTAAACTTCGTGTTACTTTCAGAAAAGGTGAAAATATGAGATATACAGGACATTTAGATGTATTGCGTACATTTTCACGAGTATTACGACGATTTGATTTTCCCCTTAAGTATTCCGAAGGTTTTAATCCTCACCCTGTTATGACATTTATTTTACCGACAGGTGTAGGCGTAACGAGCGACTGCGAAATGGTTGATGTAGGTATTACCGGAGATGTTAATACAGAAGAATTTATAAAAAATTTCAACTGTTTTTCACAAAAAGATTCTCTTGTTGCGGTAAGTGCCGAAATTACCGATGCTCCTATGCCTGCAATTGAAAAAGCAAATTACATTGTAAAAATTTTAAACGATAATAAAATTACTGCTAAAGAAATCATAAACTGCATACAACTGCCCGAAATACTAATAGAGAAAAAGAGCAAAAAACAAACCAAAGAAGTAAACTTAAAGGACTTTCTGTTTGATTATTCTGTCGAGGTAGTAAACGAAAAAGAAGTGTTTTTAAACCTTACAATTTCAGCAGGTAATACAAGCAATCTTAAACCTGCATTGTTTGTGGAAGGTCTTGCGAAAGTATGCGAAAACTTAAACCCTCTTTATGTTTTGCCTCACAGAACAAGGTACTTTTTCGAATAAATGATATACCTAATAATATGGAATATGTTAGTATTTCTGTTTTTTGCAGTCGACAAATTTCTGGCAAAAAATGATATGTGGCGGATAAGTGAAAAATTCCTTTTGACTGCAACTTTTCTTATGGGAAGTGTAGGCGCAGTAGCGGGTATGGTTATATGCCGGCATAAAACAAGAAAACAAAAATTCGTTACACTTGTACCTTTTGCCGTCGTTTTAAATTTTGCAGTTTTGATTCATTTTTTAAGATAAAAAAGTGATAGTTCTTTTGAACTATCACTTTTTTGTTAATTGATATGATGTTTTTCCGGTGAACTGTTTGTTTCTCTGAACAACAGTGTTATACACCATAGCCCCGCAAGTCCTACGAGGGTAAATATTATTCTGCTGACAACTGCTGATGTGCCTCCGAAAATAGAAGCCACAAGGTCAACATTAAATATACCCACAGAACCCCAGTTAAGCGCCCCTATAATTACTAATATTAACGCTATTGTATCTACAATCATACTCTCACTCCTTGAAAATAATTTAAAATTGTTTTCAAGGATATTATTTGTCATTTTTATTTAATTATACACTCGCCGATACAAGCCTTTGCTTTTTCCAAAATAACATCTGCTTTGTCTTTTGTTGCACTGTTTACCAAATAATACAATTTAATTTTTGGTTCAGTTCCTGAAGGTCTTGCAACAAAGTCCACACCGCCTGATAAACAAAAATACAAAACATTTGATTTCGGGTACAAAAGTTCTGTTACTGTATTGGTTTTAAAATCAGTTGCAATACCTTTCTTGAAGTCCTTTAAACAAAGTACTTCAAATTCACCAAAATTTTTCGGAGTATTTTTTCTCAAATTTTCCATAATTTCGCCGATTTTCGCAATACCATCGCTACCCGGCAATGTTATGCTTACTGTCTCTTCTGAAAAACCACCAAATTTTTCATACATTTCTACAAGACCGTCATAAAGTGTCATATTTTTTGCACTGTATGTTGCCGCCATTTCTGCAATTAACATACTTGACACTACGCCGTCTTTGTCGCGTGCATGAGTTCCGGCAAGGTAACCGAAACTTTCTTCAAATCCAAGCAAAAATTCGTAATCATTTTTAATTTCGAATTCGCGAATTTTCTCGCCGATAAACTTAAAGCCCGTTAATGTAGAAAAATATGTCATACCATAACTCTCAGCAATTTTTTTGGCAAGCGGTGTTGAAACAATTGTTGATACAACCGCACCATTTTTAGGCAGACAATTATTGTTATATTTCGCCGAAATTATATAATTTGTAAGAAGTGAGCCTATCTGATTGCCCGACAAAGTAATGTAATCACCTGATTTTGTTTTTATAACTACACCCACTCTGTCGCAATCGGGGTCAGTACCTATTATCAAATCAACATTCTCTTTTTTCGCAAGTTCTATAGCAATGTTAAATGCTTCTTTGTTTTCAGGATTAGGTGATTTAACCGTAGAAAAATTGCCGTCTGGCAATTCCTGCTCTTTAACAACAAGCACATTTTTAAAACCGCTTTTGTCTAGGATTTTTCTTACCAGTTTGTTTCCGCTCCCGTGAAGAGGTGTGTATATCATTTTAAACTTGTCAGCAACAGATTTTACAATATCTTTATTAATAGCCTGTTTGTATACCTCGTTGATATACGCTTCGTCAACCTCTGCACCGATTATTTCCAAAAGTCCTTTTTCCAATGCAGTATTTTCATCTGTTAATTTAGTATTAAAAAATTCGACTTTATTAATGTCTGAAAGTATCGCATCAGAAACATCGGGCGGAACCTGACCGCCGTCTTCCCAATAAACCTTATAACCATTGTACTCTTTTGGATTGTGAGATGCAGTAATAACTATTCCTGCGATAGTTTTCAAATACCTTACAGCAAAAGAAAGTTCAGGCACAGGTCGAAGTTCATCAAACAAATACGCTTTAATACCGTTGGCACAAAGAGTAAGTGCCGTTTCCATTGCAAACCTTGAAGAATAGTTCCTTGAATCGTAAGCAATAACAACTCCTCTGTTCTTATAAGAAAGGTTTTGTCTTAAAATATAGTTCGCTATACCTTGGGTTGCACGGCGTACAATATAAATATTCATATTGTTTATACCTGCTCCTATTGTTCCCCTTAAACCTGCTGTACCAAACTCCAATTCCTTGTAAAAGTGCTCTTTAATTTCTCCGTCATTATCTTTCATATTCAATAATTCTTTTTTTAATGACGGCTCCATATCCGCATAATTAAGCCATTTCTCATACTGCAATTTATAATCCATTTCGCACCTCATTATTCTGTAAAATCTTGTTCGTCATTTTTTTCAGTATCAACATTCATAAACATTTCATACCACTGTGCTTTTGTAATTAAAACCTCTCTTGCTTTAGTACCGTCAAACGGTCCGATAATACCTCTTGCTTCCATCTGATCAACAAGACGGGCCGCTCTTTGATAACCGACTTTTAAGCGTCTTTGATACATAGCAACGGAAGCCTGCCCTGCATCAATAGCCATTTCAACTGCCTGAGGCAAAAGTTCATCTGCATCTCCGCCTCGTTCTTCTTTCGCTGACGGTCGTTCGCCTGCGTTTTCAATCTGTTCAATAACATCCTGATTGTACTGAACTTCGTCATGCCCTTTAACAAAATTAACTATTGTTTCCACTTCTTTGTCCGTTACAAATGCACCCTGAACTCTTGCAGGTTTTGATGAGCCTATAGGACTGTAAAGCATATCGCCTCGTCCTAACAGTTTTTCTGCTCCGCCCATATCAATAATAGTTCTGCTGTCAACATAAGAGGAAACCGCAAACGCAATTCGTGATGGAATGTTAGCCTTGATAATACCTGTAATTACATCAACAGACGGACGCTGTGTAGCAATTACAAGATGCATACCTGCCGCACGAGCCATCTGTGCAAGTCTGCAGATGCTGTCTTCTACATCGTGTGGCGCAACCATCATAAGGTCGGCCAACTCGTCTATAATAATAACAATCTGAGGTAATTCCTCCATATCGTTTTCTTTTGCAAATGTATTATAACCTTTTATATCTCTAACATTGTTGTCTGCAAACAGTTTGTATCTGTTTGTCATTTCGTTAACCGCCCACTGCAAAGCACCTGCGGCTTTTCTCGGGTCAGTAACTACGGGAATTAAAAGATGAGGAATTCCGTTATACACGCCAAGTTCAACAACTTTCGGGTCAATCATAACAAGTTTAACCTCATTGGGTGTGGCTTTATATAATATGCTTGTTATAAGTGTATTAATACATACAGATTTACCTGAACCTGTAGAACCTGCAATTAAAAGGTGAGGCATTCTTGCAATATCGCCTATAACAGGTTTGCCCGAAATGTCTTTACCAAGGGCAAACGCAAGTTTGCTTGGGAACGCTGCAAATTCTTTTGTTCCCAATACTTCTCTTATATAGACAGCACTTAAAATCTCGTTTGGCACCTCAACCCCTATCGCTGATTTTCCCGCAATAGGCTCAATTCTTACGCCTGATGCCGCAAGATTTAACGCAATATCATCTGCAAGGTTTGTAATTTTTGAAATTTTTACTCCTGCACTTGGTTGCAACTCATACCTTGTAACTGTAGGACCTTTGCTGTAGTCCACAATTTTTGCATCTACACCGAAAGACTTTAGTGTATCAATAAGTCTTCTTGCAGTACGCTCTAAAGCTTCCTGAGTTGAAGCAGATTGTCTTTCCCCTTCGCGAAGCAGTGATAAATCAGGAAAAACATAATCAATGTTTTCGTGTTTTACTTCTATTTCAACTGTTTCAGTTTCATCTTTCTTTTTACCTTTTGGCAATAATGAAGTTTCCGTTGCAATATCTATTGCTTCATTAATTGCATTCTGGTCCGGTTCTTTCGTGCCCATAACCTCATCAAAAGCAGGAACCGGTTCCTCCTTTTGTTTCATTTTGGCTATTTTTTCTACTTCTTCAAGTTCTTTTTCAAAATCAAAGATTTTCTTTTTGATTTCTTTATACTCTTTTTTTATTTCTTTAGGCAGTTTAGCAGGTACTTCTTTTTCGTCCTCTTCATAAATATCATCATCTTCATAGAATTTTTCCGCAATTCCATCATATACAGTCTTTGCCACTTTTGAAACTGAAATTTCAAAAATAACAATAACAAATATTATGATTAAAGTTAAAAAAACTATTATTCCGCCCCAGTAACTGCATAATGCATATATAGGTTGCGATAAATATCCGCCTATTATTCCTCCGCCAACCGCCTCTTTGCCGAGAGCCCAGTAGTTGCCATCAAAACATTCTTGCGTAGTATTCCAGAAAGCGCTTATAAACGCCAGTAAAAAACAAAGCATTACATATTTGCTTTTATATTTGGTTATATTTCTTTTTACAAAAAAGTGAATACCAGCTCCAAGGAGAACAAAACTGAACAAATATGCAGGTGCGCCAAAAAGGCCCATAAAAAAACTTTTTATGTATGAGCCTAACGGGTCAATAGCGTTTGTGAAAAAACTAAGTCCCATAAGTATGGAAGTAGCAATAATCACAAGACAAACAATCTCATAATTCACTTTCTTTTCTTTTCTTCTCGGTGTGTTTCCCGAAGTTTTTCTTATTTTTTTACCTGCTTTACGAGCCATTTTATCCCTCCGTTAAGTATATTATTGGTAAAATCAACCCGGAGGCCATTGTAAATTTCTTCCGCCAAGCATATGAAAATGCATATGACCTACTGTTTGTCCGCCGTTTTTTCCTACATTGGTTACAAGTCTGTACCCGTCTTGTGCGATGTTGTGCTCACAGGCAATATCTGCCGCAACTTTGAAAATATGACCTACAATATCCTTGTTTCCGTCGTTTATTTCAAGCGCAGATGTAATGTGCTTTTTAGGTATTATCAAAATATGAAAGGGTGCCTGAGGCTCAATGTCATAAAAAGAATATACCAAATCGTCTTCGTAAACAATTTTGCTGGGTATTTCACCGTTTACAATTTTGCAAAATAAACAGTCCATTTAACATACCTCCTATATTGAGCCGATAATGTCATCAACTTTTGCAAGTGCATCGTCAATTTTTTCAGGCTCTGTTCCGCCACCCTGTGCCATATCAGGTTTCCCTCCGCCTTTACCGCCTGCAATGGCAGTTATTTCTCTTATAATGTTTCCGCAATGAACGCCTTTTGCAACTGCCTCTTTTGATGCCATAGCAACAAAAGTGATTTTTCCGTCAGTATTTGATGCGATTACTACAACGCTGTTTTCTGTTTCCGCTTTTACTTTGTCAGCCATTGATTTAATTTCGTCAACAGCCATACCGTCAATTTGTGCAGTCAACACATTTAACTCACCAATATGTTTTATACCTGTCATAATGTTGTTTGCTTTTGCCGCAGCCATTTTAGCCTTAAATGCTTCTATTTGTTTTTCGTGGTCCTTTAATTGTGTCATTAAAGCATCTGCTTTTTTGTCAATTTCATTAATAAGATTTGTTTTTAGTGCTATTGCAGTATCAACAATCAATTTGTCATTTTTGGCAATGTAGTCAAGCACGCCTCTGCCTGTTACCGCCTCAATTCGTCTTACACCTGCGGCAACGCCGTTTTCGGATAAAATTTTGAACAATCCGCACTGTGCAGTATTTGTAAGATGTGTGCCTCCGCAAAATTCAATACTGAAATCACCCATTGATACAACGCGAACAATATCACCGTATTTTTCACCAAACTGTGCTGAAGCACCAAGTTTTTTAGCCTCGTCTATGGGAAGTTCTGCAACTTTGATTGGTAGTGCGTCTAAAATTGCGGTATTTACTATTTCCTCTACACCTTTAATTTCATCAGGCGTCATTGCCTCAAAGTGTGAAAAGTCAAATCTTAATCTGTCTGCAGTAACTAACGACCCCGCCTGGGCAACATGAGTGCCAAGGACATTCTTTAACGCCTTGTGCAAAAGATGTGTGGCACTGTGGTTTCTTGCAATTGCTGTTCTGTTTCTGTGGTCAACAACAAGTGTGACTTTGTCATTAAGTGAAAATTCTCCATCTGTAACTGTTACTTCGTGAAGATAAATTCCGTCACCTGTCTTTTTAGTGTATGTTACTTTGGCGTTGGCTTTTGCGGTGTAAATTTCACCAATGTCGCCTGCCTGTCCGCCCATTTCGGCATAAAATGGTGTTTCTTTTGTAACAATGATTCCGTTTTTACCTTTTGCCATTACAGAAGAAACTTCGCCGTC
The DNA here is from genome assembly GCA_017397315.1 of Clostridia bacterium. Taxonomy (GTDB): domain Bacteria; phylum Bacillota; class Clostridia; order Monoglobales; family Firm-18; genus RGIG1864. Next base: position 40,636 of record JAFQJA010000008.1, read on the forward strand.
GCAAACAATTCCTAAAATAAGGCTGTCTGCAGTGAGGTTTTCATATCCCACAAACGCTGTAGGCTCTGTTACAAGTTCAAATTCATATACAATATCTCCGTCCCAACTTGAACCGTCTTCTCTGGCATTTCTTGCAGTTTCTTTTTGCTCTTTCATTGCTTTGTTAAAACCATCAATATCAACAGTCAAACCCTGCTCTCCTGCCATTTCAACAGTTAAGTCAAGAGGGAATCCGTATGTGTCGTGAAGTTTAAACGCCTGTTCGCCTGAAAGCATTACATTGTTATTTTTCTTTGCATCTTCAATATATCCTGTAAGAACAACAATACCGTTATCAATAGTGGCGTCAAAGCGTTCTTCCTCTTTTTTAATAATCTTTTTAATGTATTCTTTCTTTTCTTCAAGTTCGGGATACGCACATTTTGAACATTCAATAACTGTATCTGCAACCTCGTTTAAGAATTGTCTGTTGATGTTTAACAGTTTTCCATGACGAGCGGCACGGCGAAGCAGACGTCTTAATACATAGCCCCTGCCTTCGTTCGAGGGAATTACGCCGTCTGAAACCATCATAACAGTGCTTCTTATGTGGTCGCTTATTACACGAAGTGAAATATCTTTCTTTTCATTATCCTTATACTTAACTCCTGCAATTTTACAAATGTGATTTATAACATCTCTGACAGTATCAACTTCAAATAAATTGTCCACACCCTGCATAACAACTGCAAGTCTTTCGAGCCCCATACCTGTATCAATGTTGGGGTTTGGAAGTCTGTTATAGTTTCCGTCTTCGTCTTTGTCAAACTGTGTAAATACAAGGTTCCACACTTCCATAAATCTGTCGCACTCACAACCTACTCCGCAGTTGGGGTCTCCACAACCGTACTGTTCTCCTCTGTCAAAGTAAATTTCAGAGCAGGGACCGCAAGGACCTGTGCCGTGTTCCCAGAAGTTGTCCGCTTTGCCAAGTTTAACAATGTGAGCGGGATTTATTCCTACATGGTTAATCCATATTTCTCGGGCTTCTTCATCTTCTTCGTAAACAGAAACCCAAAGTCTGTCTTCAGGAATTTCCATAACTTTCGTAAAAAATTCCCACGCCCATGATGTAGCCTCTTTTTTAAAGTAATCACCAAAAGAAAAATTACCCAGCATTTCAAAATATGTACCGTGGCGAGCAGTTTTGCCAACATTTTCAATGTCGCCTGTTCTTATACATTTCTGACAAGTTGTAACTCTCCTTTTAGGTGCAGTTTCGGGGTTTTGGAACCATGATTTCATTGGTGCCATACCTGAATTTATCAAAAGCAAACTTGCGTCATTTTTGGGCACAAGAGAAAAACTGTCTAATCTAAGACATCCTTTTGTTTCAAAAAAACTCAAGAACTTTTCACGAATTTCATTTAATCCTAATTTTTCCAATTAATTCACTTCCCAATTCTCATAAATATACAAATTATATTTTATTATTTTTCTTGCAAAATGTCAAGATTTAATCAATTGTTTGCATTTAAGTGTTCATTAAATGTTTTTGTAAAAATATGTGTGCCGTCTTTTTTGTTTTCGTCAGTTCTGTAATAAAGATAGTCGTGGCTCTGGGGATTTTGTGCCGCCACAATTGACTGTATGTCAGGATTGCTTATAGGTCCGGGTGGCAAGCCTTTAAATTTATAAAGATTATAGGGCGAGTTGCTTTTTAAGTGGCTGTTATAAACGGCAGTTATATCATACATACCATCTGTTACCCCGTAAACAACAGAAGCGTCTATCTGCAAAAGCATATCAATTTTTAAGCGGTTATATATTACCCCTGCAATTGTAGGCTTTTCACTTTGCACCTTGGCTTCTCTTTGCAAAAGCGAAGCAACCGTAACTTTTTTATACAAATTCTCAGTAGTAACTCCGTTATAAGTAATTTGCTTTTGGAATTCAGAAAGCATAATTTTTACGACTTGTTCAGCCTGCATATTCAGAGTGAAATAATATGTGTTGGGATACAAAAAACCCTGAAGTTTGTAATTGCCCTTAGGATTAATCCCTTTTAAGAAATCAAAATCATAGTCAGTTTTATTGCACGCATCCAAAAATTCATTTTGACTGCAAACACCTGCGTCCTCAAGAGTTTTTGCAATCATTTCCACCGAATACCCCTCAGGAATTGTAACTGGTACATTTTCACTCACACCTGCTTTTAAAATTGCAATTATTTCTTTTTGAGAAGTGCCTTTTTTAATGGTGTATTGTCCCGGTTTTAAATACCCGTCGGTATCGTCAACTTTTAATTTAAACAGTAATTTACTGTTTATCAGTCCGTTGTCTTTTAGTGTTTGTGCAATAATGCTTACGCTTTCTCCCTCCGCTATTTTAACAGTAACCGCTTCATTGTTGTTTCCGCAAGAACAAAGCATAATTGCAACCAAAACTATAAATAATAACTTTTTCACTGACCCACCTCATTACATGAAAACAGAATTATCTGATTGTCCGTATTTATAAGATATTCCAATGCTCTTTTAAGACGGGTTTTGTCATATCTTACAAAGGCATCGTCCAAAATCAAAGGCATATCGGGGAATAACATTTTAACAAGTGCCATTTTAAGAGAAAAATAAATCTGGTCAAAAGCACCATCGCTTAAATACTCTGCTGACTGCCAGCCGTCGACTGTGTTGTGTGCCATCATCTCGTACTGTCCCGACACCTTTACGCCGTCATATTTGTCGTCCGTAATCACTGACAAAATTTCCGAAACATTGTTGTTAAGCTCGACGCCGAAACCTTGTTGTAACTGCGTAAAAGCATCGTCAAGACACTTTTTTGCATACAGCAAATCATTTAGTTTTCCGTTATATTTTTCAATTTCTGAATTGACATAATCTATTTCGCCTTTTGTATTTCCAAACTCAGCACTTTCAAGCATCTTTATCTTTTCTTCGTAACGGGCAATATGCTCCGTAATTGCCATAAGGCGTTCTATATGTGTATTATCCTCTTTCTGACGGGATATAGACACTATCAGCATACCCAAAAAAACTACAGGCAAACCTACAAGTGCAGGGTGGATAAAGGCAAAAACGACAGCACACGCAACAAGCAAACAATAAATTATGATTAATTTTGGGGATAAATACCTGTTTTCCTTTTTGTTTTCATTTGAAGTTAATAATTTTTGCTGTGCTTTTAATTCCTGCACAGTTTTCTTTAATTCCTGTGCCGTCGCATAGTCTTTTTGCACATTATTTATTTTTATATACAGCAAATCCAGCTTGTCCTTTAACTGTTTAATTTTTCCCGTTCTTCCGTTCAGTTCTTTAATAGACTTGTCAAGAATTTCTGTGGCACGGTTGTAAGAAATATTCTCTTCACCCGTTTGCGTCAGGTTTATAAGTCTGTCCATAATTTCGTCAGAACCCTGAGCCATATCAATATAAAAATGATTAATGTAAAGTACTTTTAAAAAAGCATCTGCACCGACGCCCGTCATTGCAAACATAGGTTCGTCTGTTTCATACGCGGATATTCTTTCACCGGTAATTTCGTCAATAACAGATACGGTGTCGTCTCCCTTTTTTGCACCGAATTTTCTTGTGATAATATAACTTTTGCCGTCGTGGGAAACAGTTATTTCCCCATCCATACTCTTTTCGCCCCACGGCAAATAGCGTTTTCTTGTGTTTTCCCTTATATTTCTGGCATTTTTCTTCATACCGTAAAGCATTGCAAAAATGAATTCAGCAATGGTAGTTTTTCCATACTCGTTTTGTTTGTTTACAATATTAAAACCTTCTCGGAATTCCATTCGGTATTCTTTTAAGCAACCAAATTGTTTAACATATATACTTTTAATCTTCATCTGTATATATCCTTTCTCCGTTTAGGGCCTTAAGTCCGTAGTCAAGGGCCTGTTGGTTGTTCATAGCATTTTTCACAAAGTACCCTACAAGATTTTGTCCTTTTGCCAATTCTTCAATGTCAACCTGCACTTTTGTCTTGTCAACAACTTTTGCGTAAAACAGTTTTTCCTGTAAAACTGCACTTAATGTTTCGGGATTTATGTGCCCTGATGGTGTGCCTGTTAACACTATTTTGTATAAATCTTTGTCGTTGACGCTCTCCATAACCTTGTCCGCAACTTCTATGTAGTTGGATAGTCCGTCGCAGTCAACGGAAAGTTCTACGAATTTTCTTGAGCCCAAAGGCACAAATTCCGTTTCAACGGTGTTTTCATATATGTCTGCTATGATTACGCCTTTTTCTCCAAGTTCGTCAAAGCCTCTGCCCATCGGAACACCGCTGTAACAGTAATATGTATTTCCTTTTTTATCTACTCCATCGTGGCTGTGATTATGACCTAACGCAAGATAATTAAGTTCCGATTTTTCAATGTCGCTTGACAAAAATGGATTGTCTGTAGTGCCGTTTAAAGTTCCGTGGCAAAGCATTATGTTGATTTTGCCGTTGTCTTTTATCACTAAATCTTTAAGTGGTGAAACATCTTTTTCGAAATTAAACCCTGCACCGTAAATGTCTGCATCTTTTAAAGATACAAAGTTAAGATCCGTGCCAAACAAGTGCACATTCTCGGGGAAAGTGTAATTAAATCCGAAGTCGTGATTGCCTAAAATGGCAAACACGGGAATATGGCAGATTTTATCAAAAGCATCGCACATATATTTGTATGACGCCTGAGACATTGTGCCGTTGTCTGTAATGTCCCCTGAAATAAGTATTGCATCAACATTTTTCTCTTTCGCTATATTAACTATTTTGCCGAAAGTTTCTAACAGTTCGTGCTTTAAAAGTTCTGCTTTTTGTGAAACAGAAAAAAATGTTGTGTCTATGTGCAAATCTGCCGTATGCAGTATCCTTATATGTTTCATTTTTCCACCGCCTTATTTTAATCTCGTTGCCGCAAGGCAACATATCGAGAATTCGCAAGAATTCATATCGATTAGGTTGCTTTTATAAATCGCTTAAAGACAATAGAACCGTCCCCTTGTCTTTTGCTCATTAGTTTGTAACTCTTTTTCTATCATTTGAACCTTTCGTGGTAATTCCATAAGCATAGACAAAAGATATTCAGTTTTGTTCATAATATTCACCTCTTGCTTATACTTTACCATACAGACTGCACATTAAAACGGACTGTTTTCGTATCATTCATCAATTTTAACATAATCAAACTCGTATTAGGACCTACTATTTTTGCCCTGTTTTTTCACTGTGTTTTTCTTAAACACTTTTCCTTAGAACCCGCGAGAATACTGGATTTTCTCGCATCCGATAGTATATGTAAATATTATAAATCGGCAAACTAATCTTTTAAATTGTATGGACTTGACACAGTCTTAAAGCGTACCCTGTGTTTAAATTTTTTATTCACTTTGAGCATTCATAATTAATCTCAGTATTTTATTATATCTCTCACGATCAACAAAATCTGACTCAATCATAACAATTCCTTCATTGGAATGCACATAATACAAAAACACACATTGCTTTATTTCCCCTGTTTTAAAGTTTCTGATATCATATAACATAAAGTGAGCCTTTATTCCTACTCCCTGATATTTCCCAATATCATTTGGAAGTTGTTCACTAATTATAGCAAAATCTGATTCATTATAATTATCTAATTCTATTTCTGCACCTATACTGCTGTTTACCACGATTTCACAATCATCACCAATGAATTCATAGACTTTATTTAAAAAGCCTCTATCAGGCTCTGCAACCTTAGTAGCCATAATTGTTTTATAATATTCTTCAAATATTTGAATTGTATCAGTTGATTTTTCAATGTAATCAGTAGTTATTTTATCTGACGATATTCTTTCGCACAGATTTTCCTTTGTATAATAAGAGCCTGAAAAAGCATTCTCCGGATTACCTCTATCTGCAAAATCGTCATAAAAATAATATGATATTTCATCCGCATTTTTTACTAAAGCAAAAATAAAACCTGACATTCTATTTAACCCATTATTATCTATGTATCTATAATTAGCACGATCATCTACTGCAAAATTAACAGTCAGGCGAAATGGCTTTGTATCCGTCTTTAACTCAATATTTTCAACCTTATATTCAGTATTATTGGCTAAATCTATAATTGCACGTACTTTTGATGCATCTCCTATATACGCATCTTTTAACTTAAACAGTTTATTAACAACATCTATTTCGCTAACATCATTCTTTTCTAATGCAGAATTACATCCGTTAAATATAAAAATCGCTAAAAGTAAAATAAAAATTATAACTGATTTCTTTTTCATTATTATAATCTCCTTTCAATATTTTCTAGACACAATTCTCACTCGTGTCAAGACAGGAGAACAGTGAATAATAAGAACCATCACCCAACACGAAATCACAGATTTCTGTTGGGTACCCGAGAACCTTGTTATGCTAAAGCATAATATGGACCTACTATTTTCACTCTAACATTTTTCATTAGAACCTGCAGAAATAATAGATTTTCCTGCCCGATATGTAAATATCTATTATCGGCAAACTATTATATTAAATTTTGAGACAGTTCAAAAAATCATTTGTGTCTGTAACAATATACGCTATTGAAAGCTTGTGAAGAATTACAGTTTGATACTGCACATTTGTGATTAACACAATAAATACAAAAATCATTCGCCCTTCGATTGTGACAGCCTACATCCATACATTCGTGGTTAAAACAATAAAAAC
>JAFQJA010000009.1 GCA_017397315.1 Clostridia bacterium
AGTGTCGGGGACACTCGAAAATTTGAGAAGCGCAGAGTCGCATTTCGCCCCATAAAAACACCCACAGGGGTGTTTTTTATTTGGGGCGATTATAGGGAAAAGGCGAAGCCTAGGGGTTCGTCGAAGCAGTCAAAAAGTTTGAGAGAACTTTTTGAGCTGTGAAGTCTCGAGCGAGCAAAATTTTCGCAAGTGTCGGGGACACTCGAAAATTTGAGAAGCGCAGAGTCGCATTTCGCCCCATAAAAACACCCACAGGGGTGTTTTTTATTTGGAGGCTGTTATGGGAAGCAGAATAGATTGACTTTTTTATTTGTAAATGGTAAAATATATTATAAATTTAAGGAGAGAATATTATGAAATTTGTAATTGCTATAGATTCGTTTAAAGGGAGTATGACATCTGTTGAGGCAGGGAATGCAGCTCGTGACGGAATTTTAAAGGCTTGTCCAACTGCTGAAGTTATTGTAAAACCTATTGCAGACGGCGGAGAAGGGACTGTAGATGCTTTAATTTCAGGTCTTAATGGTACAAAAAGAGATGTTTTTGTGTCAAACCCTTTAGGAAGAAAGATTAAAACTGAATACGGAATTATAGGCGATACCGCTGTCATAGAAATGTCAGCTGCAAGCGGTATAGCGCTTATTGAAAAAAGCGAACTTAACCCGTTGGTTACTACTACTCTTGGTGTTGGAGAAATGATTTTAGACGCTATTAAATATGGTTGCAGAAATTTTATTATTGGTATCGGTGGAAGTGCAACAAATGACGGCGGAATAGGCATGCTTTCAGCATTAGGTTATGAATTTTTGGATAAAGACGGAAATAAGGTAGAACTATCAGGTGGCGGACTTGAAAACATAATGGATATAAAGACAGAAAAAGTGCTGCCTGAATTAGCAGAATGTACATTTAATGTTGCTTGTGATGTAACAAATCCGTTGTGCGGAGAAAATGGCTGCAGTGCAATTTTCGGACCACAAAAAGGTGCAACTCCTGATGATATAATAAGACTTGATATCGGCATGAAAAATTATGCTAAAATAACCAAACAAAAAATCAGCTTTATTGATGAAAATTTCCCCGGAGCAGGAGCTGCGGGTGGACTTGGGTTTGCATTTATGGCATATCTCAATGGAAAATTAAAGTCTGGGATTAAACTTATATTAGAACAGATAAATTTAGAAGAAAGCATAAAATGGGCAGATTTTGTAATCACAGGAGAGGGCAGACTTGATGCACAAACCTTTATGGGCAAAGCGCCTGCGGGGATTGCTGAACTCGCAAAGAAACATCAAAAACCTGTTCTTGCGTTTGCAGGATGTGTTACAGACGATGCGGTGCTTTGCAATGAGCACGGAATAGATGCTTTGTTCCCGATTGTACAAGGCGCATGCACATTGGAAGAAGCAATGGATAACAACACCGCAAGAAATAACATGACCAAAACATTAGAGCAAGTAACAAGATTGATTTTTAGCTTTAAATAAAATAAAGTTTTTAAATTTGGATATAATATATAGTAAGTAAACAAGAAGGAGAAAATGAAAATGAGTGAAATTAAAATTACAAGTAATAACTTTGAGCAGGAGGTATTAAATTCTGAAAAACCTGTGCTTATTGATTTCTGGGCATCATGGTGCGGACCATGCAAAATGATTGCGCCCGTTATCGAAGAGATTGCAAGTGAGACAAACGACGAGTTTAAGGTTGGAAAAGTGAATGTTGACGAAGAACCTGAACTTGCTGCATCTTTTGGTGTTGCAAGCATACCGACTTTAGCAGTTATAAAAAACGGAGAAGTTATAAATTCTGCAGTAGGCTTTATGCCAAAAGACGAAATTCTTAAGCTTTTAAAATAAGCAGGGGAGAGGCAAGTGTTATGGATAAAGTAGAAATTATTGCTCAAGCATTTGGAATATTAGGTCTTATAGTTATAGTATCTTCATTTCAGTTTAAGGACAATAAGAGATTTTTTACTTTTCAGGGACTTGGAAGTCTGTTTTTCTTTTTAAATTTTATAATGATAGGTGCAGTAGGCGGTGCACTTTATAACTTGACAAACTTCATTAGGGGAATGTTTTTTATGAAAAACAGACAGAAATTATGGAAACTTTTGGTTGTTAATACACTTTACACAGCCTGCTTTTTGTTTTCTGTAATTGTAGCGAAAGTAGATTATTTTCAGATTTTCTTATCATTCTTGCCGTATATTGCTCTATTCTTTATGAGTATTTGTATGTGGAAGGGTAACGGAAAGCGTATAAGGTATTCACAAATTATTTATATGTCTCCTTCGTGGATAATACATAATATATTTAATTTTTCATTGGGTGGACTTGTTTGCGAGATTATAAACATTATTTCTTCGATTATAGCGTTGATAAGACATAAAAATTCATGCGAAAAATAATGTAAAATTATTATACTTATGTTTTGTTATTGACAATTTATTATGCTTATGATAACATAAAAGTGTAAAGATATTTAGCAATTGAAATAAAGAAAAAAGGAGGATGAGTGGTGAGCAAAACAATTCTTGAAATGAAGGAAATTGACAAAAGATTTTCAGGCGTTCATGCTTTAAAATCAGTCAATTTAGACCTCAAAGAAGGCGAAGTGCACGCCTTAATGGGCGAAAACGGCGCGGGCAAATCGACCCTTATGAAAGTGTTGTGCGGAATACATAAGCGTGACGGTGGAGAAATCACATTGTTCGGCGAAAAGGTTGATTTTGCAAACATTAAAGACTCTCAAAATGCAGGTATAAGTATTATTCATCAGGAACTTAATATGATGAACCACTTAACAGTTGCACAAAACATCTATATAGGAAGAGAGCCAATGAAAGGCGGAGTGTATATAGATGACAAAAAAATGGAAGAGGACGCAGAAAAGCTGTTTGAAAGAATAGGCGTCAAAATCAAACCATCAGCAATACTCGGAACATTGACAGTAGGTAAACAGCAGATGGTGGAAATTGCAAAGGCTATTTCAAGAAACTCGAAAATACTCATTCTTGACGAACCTACAGCTGCACTTACTCAGCCTGAAGTTGAAGAACTTTTCAAGATAATGGCTGACTTAAAGAGCAAGGGCATCGGAATGATTTATATTTCGCATCGTATGGACGAAATCAACAGAATTTCAGACAGAATAACAGTAATGCGTGACGGCGAATACATAGGCACCTTAATAACCAAAGAAACCACAAAAGACGAAATCGTAAAAATGATGGTTGGCAGGGTTATATACGGCGATAAAAAAGAGCAGAGTAATGTAAGCCCTGATGCTGAAACTGTACTTGAAGTTAAAAACTTAAACAGAGGCAAAGAGATAAAAGATGTAAGTTTTTCTTTAAGAAGAGGAGAAATCCTTGGCTTTTCGGGACTTATGGGTTCAGGCAGAACAGAAGTTGCGCGTGCTATATACGGCGCAGACGCTTTTGACAACGGAGAAATATTTATAAATGGCAAAAAAGTAAATATCAAAACTCCTAATGAAGCGGTTAAAAACGGAATTTGCTATCTGTCAGAAGACAGAAAGCAATACGGACTTTTACTTGACAAGTCAATAGCAGAAAACTCTGTTTTGGCATCTCTTGATGATTACATTAAAGCAGGCTGGATTAACGATTCGAAAATCGAAAAAGATGCTGTAAGAGAAAATGACAAACTGAAAACAAAAACACCGTCTATAAGACAGCTCGCAAGAAACTTATCAGGTGGTAACCAGCAAAAAGTAATTATAGCAAGATGGTTGCTCAAAGATTCTGATATCTTTATTTTTGACGAGCCTACAAGGGGTATTGACATAGGTGCAAAAAGCGAAATGTATACACTTATGGAACAGCTTGCAGAAAAAGGTAAATCTATCATTATGATATCGTCAGAGCTTTCTGAAATTCAGAGAATGAGTGACAGAGTTGTTGTTATGTGCGAGGGAAGGATAACTGCAGAACTTGACATTAAAGACGCAACTCAAGAAACAATTATGAAATATGCTACGATGAGGGAGGAATAGAAAGGTGGAAAATAAAAGAAGCTTTTCTAATATAGGAAAGAAATTTGCAGAGTTTATGACTACAAAGGGTAAACAAAATTTCATTATTATAATGGCTCTTGCTGTGTTGATTTTAATCTTTGCGGCATTAAATCCAAACTTTTTAAGTAAATTTAATATTGTAAGTATGGCACAGTCTCTTGCACCTTATGCAATTATGGGGCTTGGTGTAACATTCGTTATCGCAACAGGCGGAATTGACCTTTCAATCGGTACTACATGTATCGCAGCAGCTGTTATCGCAGGTAAGCTTTATATGCAGGGCATGCCCTTAGGTTTTACAATTCCTGTTATGATTGCAATTGGTACACTTATTGGTGTGATAAACGGTGTTTTGGTCGCAAAACTAAAAATCCCTGCATTTATCGCAACACTTGGTACAATGATGTTTGGTAGGGGTTTAAGTGCAATTATTGTATCAATCCCGAACATCTTCTTCCCGAACGGAACATGGTTTAACAGAGTTTTCTCAAACTATGACGGTATTCCCGTAGGCTTAATCTGGGTAATTTTATTTGCGGTAATTTGTATGTATTTAATGTACAAATGCAAAATCGGCAGATACATACTTTCAATTGGCAGTAACGAAGAAGCAACAAGACTTTCAGGTATCAACACAGATAAATACAACATTATTGCATACACAATTGCAGGCTTTATGACAGGTGTTGCAGCAATCTTCTGGGCAGCATCCTTTGCTACAGTTGCAACTGCAACAGGTAACGGCATGGAACTTGACGCAATCGCAGGTGTATATATCGGCGGTACAAGTGCAGCGGGTGGTGTAGCATCAATCGCAGGTTCTGTAATCGGTGCAATTATGCTTGTTGTTATAAGAAGCGGTCTTAACTTCGTGCTTGCAAGATTTAACCTAAACTTAAACTCTACCTATGTTACTTATGTTTTAACAGGTATCATTGTAGTAGTTGCAGTTTTAATGGATGTAATTAAAAATAAAAATGCTGCAAAAATCAAAGTAGATAAAAAAGAAAAAAAGCAAATTAAAAAGGGATAATAATTATTTTAACATATAATTATTAAAAAAAGATTTAGGAGGAAAGAAAAATGAAAAAAATCTTAGCACTCATGTTGGCAACAATCTTTGTTGTGGCAGCTCTTGCAGGTTGTGGTAATGCCGCTACATCAGGCAAAACTATCGCAGTTGTTGCAAAAGGCGAATCTCATGCTTTCTGGCAGTCAGTAAAAGCTGGCGCAGAAGCAGCAGGCGAAAAGTATGGCTATAACATCACATTCAGAGGCCCTGCAAGTGAATCAGCAAAAGACCTTCCGTCACAGATGGAAATGGTTCAGACAGCTCTTTCAAACAACGCATCTGCAATCGTTTTAGGCACAATCGGCGAAGGCTTTGTGGATATGCTTTCACAGGCTAAAGATTCTGGTATCCCTGTTGTTCAGTTCGACAGCGGTATCTGGGCAAAAGATATTGAAGCATTAGATGCAGCAGGCAAAAACCCAATCGTATCTTCAGTAGCTACAAGCAACTATCTTGCAGCAAATCTTGCGGCTGAAAACTTCTTTGCAGCAATCAAAGAAGATATCGCAGCAGCTGACAAATATGTTGTTGGTGTTATCCAGCATGACGAAACACAGACAGGTATTGACAGAGCAGCAGGCTTTATCGACAAGTTCAAAGAATTAGCTGATGCTGATGCAGCAACAAAAGGCAAATATACTGTTGAACATGAAATTAAACCAGGCGATGCTGACAATGCATACAAAGCAGCTTTAGAAGCTCTTTCTGAAAAAGGTGCAGATGCAATCTTCATGACAAATGAAGGTGTTGTTAAACAGGTTTATGATGCAATCGGTGCTGCAGGTGCAAAATATGATGCAATCAAATTCTGCGGCTATGATGCAGGTACAAAACAGATTGAATGGATGAAGAAAACAACAGGTCCGAAGCTCATCGGTTCAGTTGCTCAGGATTCATTCCAGATTGGCTATCAGGCTGTAGAACAGGCTGTTATGGCAATCGAAGGCAAAGAAATTTCTGAAAAAGTTGATATCTCCGGTGCATGGTGGGATATCACAAATGTTGACGAAATGATTGCTAACAATCTCGTTTACGAAGGCTAATTTAAAATCTAAAAGGCAATTCTTTTAAGAGTTGCCTTTTTTTATTGACTTTTTAAATTTGCTGTGGTAGAATGACTTTAGTTTTTTGTGAAAATGGTAAAAGAGGTAGATATAATGGAAATGTTTTTGCTTGTATCCGAACAACTTTTGATGATGCTTATTTTAATGGCTGTGGGCTTTATCTTAAGTAAGAAAAAGATTATCCCTGAAAATTCAGGCACAGTTGTTTCAAAGCTTGAAAACTTTGTTTTCGCGCCTGCACTCACTCTTGTTACTCAGTTTAACAATTGTTCGATAGAAAATTTTATGAACAATTCAAATTTAATTATTTATGGGCTTATTCTCGTAATAATTTCAGTAGGAATTGCATCTCCGTTATCAAAGCTTTTTGTCAAAAATCCCAACAAAGATTTTGAGTTAGATTATCAAAGAAATATTTATAGATACGCCTTAACTTTTGGGAACTTTGGTTACATGGGAAACTTTCTCGTGTTAGGAATCTGGGGAAGCGAGGCTTTATTTAAATATTTAATGTTTACATTTTTTGTTTCTGTAGTTTGCTATTCATGGGGAATATATATACTTATCCCAAAAGGAAACGGAACGATGTGGCAAAATCTTAAAAAGGGATTGACAGCACCACCGATTATTGCCCTTGTTATTGGTATAATAGGCGGATTGTCAAATGCAAATGCGTATATGCCCGCATTTGTTATGACTGCACTTGATAATGCGTCAAAATGCATGGGCCCTGCAGCTATGCTTCTTGCGGGAATTATCATCGGTGGCTATGATTTTAAAGAACTTCTTAAAAACAAAAAAGTGTATGTTGTTTCAACATTAAGAATGTTTGTAATACCTGCAGTTTTTGTGATTGCTTTGCATATATTTGGCGTGAGTAAAGAAATAATCACATTTACACTTATAGCTTTTGCTACACCTCTCGGGATGAACACTATAGTATATCCTGCAGCCTATGGTGGAGATACAAAAACAGGCGCATCAATGACAATGATATCTCATGTCCTTTCAATCATCACAATCCCTGTTATGTACTATCTATTTGTCATTCTTTTATAAAAAATTTAAAAAAGGTCTTTACAAACTGAAATTTATGTGGTATAATCTGTTTTGTTAAAGACACGCGGGCGTAGCTCATCTGGTAGAGCGCCACCTTGCCAAGGTGGAGGTAGCGAGTTCGAGCCTCGTCGCCCGCTCCAATATAAAACCCGCAATTTGCGGGCTTTTTTATTCTTAAAAAGGAGGTAACAGTATTGAAACGCAAAATGAATACAGGCGTATTTTTTGGTTTTTTAGCATTTATGTCATTGCTATTCTTTGTATTTTCGTTTTTGTTTGACGGCGCTGTAAATGTCATATTTATTTCTGTTTCCTTCGTGTTTGGATTGCTTATTCCAATCGTTGACTTTCTTAAAAATAAAGAAGCATATATACGCATAAATCCCGCCATGTATGCTGTTGCGTCTTTGATAACTTTTATATTTGTAAGCTATTACCAGGGACTTTTGCTTTTGCTGTTATACTGTCTTGGGGTTATAGCTAAAGAATTTGTGTGCAGAACTAAAATTCGCGCCGAACACATTATTTCACAAATGAAGAAAAAGAAATATCATTTGGATAGTATGGGAGTCCGTCATCAGATTGATGCCAAAGACATATACAAAAAAGATATTGTGGAAATGCTCTCCGGAGAAATTGTTCCTGTTGACGGAACAGTGCTTTCAGGCGACGCAACTGTCACATCCCGTACAATAGACGGCATGACAAATGCTTATCAGGTGCGAGAGGGAGATTTCGTTTTATCGGGAACAACTGTGCTGTCAGGTAATTTTATTATTCGCGCCGAATCAGATTTTGAAAACAGCACAACATCTCAAACAGTTTCCTATAAGAACAAAGTGTATAACAGTATCACAGCTCACGAGAAAATGGTTTTAAGCCTTATAAACATAATATCGTTAGCTGTAGCATTGATAGCTTTTATAATTTTTGGAGTTGTTTCGATAATAAAAAAAGATGTACAAATTTTATTATATGGCTTGGTATGGATTTCGTTCGTTTCCTGCACCGATTTAATAAGAAGTCTTTTGCACAATGCTTATGTAAATGCGTCAATGCGGTGCTGTAACAATGGTATTGTGGTTAAAAATAAAGAACTGCCTGAAAAAAGTATGTTTATAAAAAATCTATTGTTCAGAAAACAGGGCGTTTTGACAACAAGAAAGCCTGTTGTGTCTAAAATAGTTCCTGTTGAGGGCGTATCCAAAACAGACCTTATAAGATATGCTGCGTATGCACAATGCAATGCCACACATACTATATCAAGAGAGGTAGTTGAACGCTATAAAAGAAAAATTAAGCGTGAAGATATTACATATTTCATAGAAACAGAAGAAAATGGTGCTATGGTACAGTTAAGCAGTGGCCTTGAAATCATTACAGGCACTTCTGGTGTTCTCGAAAAATATGATATAATAAGCGGTATAATAAGCGAAGATTCGGTTTTATGTGTTGCAGTAAACAACACTTTTGTAGGGCATATTGTTTTCAAATATGAGCTTAAAGATGATATAAAACAAAGCGTTGAAAGTTTAAAATACGCAGGTGCGAAAAATCTTTATGTAATTACAAGAGATTCCGAGCGCGTTGCGAAACAGATTGCTGCAAAGACAGGAATTAAGGGATATATATGCGAGCTTGATTCTAAAGGTATTGAAGATACTGTAAACAAGTTTGGAAAGAATACTGTTTATGTAGGTTTTGGTAAGGGCGATTCGTATGACTTCAACAAAGAATGTGTTAAACTTATGTATGGTGGTTTCTGTTATGATACCGAAAGAACTGACGGACTGCTTTTATCAGATAGTTTTGGCTGTATTTTGAAATATTTTAATATAATTAAAGATACGAGAAGGCTGGTGCTCCAAAACATTTTGCTTTATGTAGCGGCATTGGGCGGTTTGCTTGGTTTACTTTTAAGCAATATGTACGCAGTGCTGGGCGCGGGATTTATAGTAAATTTAGGAATGCTTATAAATCAGCTTAATACATTAAGGATATTAAAAAAACTTTAGTAAAAAAGCCGTTGCGGTATGCCGCAACGGCTTTTTAAATTTTAAAATTCATCGTCGTCCTGAACTATTGTATGAACTTCCGGTGAAGATTTCTTTGAGCTGTTAGGGTTTTTGTAAATATCAATAATTCCATTTGCTGTTATTATTCCATTCTGTACAAAAGAAAAACCGTCAAAATGGTCAACTATCACAAAGTCCATCAAATCTTTTTTGATAAGTTGCAAAGCATTGTAAATGCAAACAGCAGTTTCAGCATCAGCTTCAGACGGGTAAGTAGTACCCGCAGTGTGATTATGTGCAACCACAACATATCTTGCGTTAAGTGTAATTGCCTCCTTTACAACCTGGTCAACAAATATCTGTGTTTTGTTGTATGTACCCTTTGAAAATGGTACCAATTTAATAAGTCTACGGCTTTGGTTTAAATACATCGCGTAAGAATGTTCAACCTGATTTCCAAGACATTCATTTTTTATAAATGTTAAAACTTTGTCGGTTGAGTTGAATTCTAACTTTTTAGGTTTTAGACAATTCATCTGATATCTTCTGAATGCAGGAAGAAAAGTTGAAAGTAAAAGTGCAGATTTTTCGCCTATACCTTCAACAGTCATAAGCTCGTCTTTGGAAGCCTCGAAAACTTTTTCGAGAGTAACGAATTTGTCCAACAAATGGTGTGCTAAATGATTGGTATCTCCACGGGGTATAGAGAAAAATAATATGTATTCAAGCAGCTCAATGTCGGAAAGACATGCGATGCCGCCAACTTCAATACGCTCTCTAACTCGTTCTCTGTGTCCCAAGTGCATAGGTTTGTTCATATGTATCACACCTTTTAATAAGTTAATAAAAAACCGCAACGAAGAAATAGCTGTTGCGGTGTAGATGGTGACTCCAAGGGGATTTGAACCCCTATTGCCGCCTTGAGAGGGCGATGTCCTAACCATTAGACGATGGAGCCTTGTACTTACGAGCATTATTATACCTTAATAATAAGAAAAAATCAAGTATTTTTTAAAAAATTGTGAAATAAACAAAATTTCTTCAAAAAAACCCTTGACAAGGGGTTTAAATTGTGGTAATCTAATAAAGCTCGCTAAAAAAGGCGGGGGTTCAAGGAAGTTGAAAAAATATTTAAAAATTTTGAAAAAATTCCTTGACAAGCCACAAAAAATGTGGTAATATATAAAAGTTGCTGAACGCAACAATCGAACATTGAAAATTATATAGCATAACCAGCAAAGGTTCTCGTTTTTTTACAAGCA
>JAFQJA010000010.1 GCA_017397315.1 Clostridia bacterium
ACAGGGTTACCCTCTAATGCTTCATAAAGAGCTTCAAAGTCGCCCTGCTGATATGGAAGAATCTTAGCAAGAGCAGCTTCTCTTTCTTCTACTGTGTCTGAACAAATCATTTCGCGGAATGCAGCAATTCTGTCTGCTTCGAAGAACATGTGCTCTGTACGGCAAAGACCGATACCTTCAGCACCGAGTTCGCGAGCTTTCTTAGCGTCAGCAGGAGTGTCAGCATTTGTACGAACTTTAAGAGTTCTGTATTTGTCAGCCCAAGCCATGATTCTGCCGAATTCGCCTGCGATTTCAGCGTCAACTGTTGGGATGATACCATCATAGATGTTACCTGTTGAACCGTCGATTGAAATGTAATCGCCTTCAACATAAGTTTTACCGCCAAGAGTGAATTTCTTGTTTTCTTCGTCCATGTTGATGTCGCCGCAACCTGATACACAGCATGTACCCATACCACGAGCAACAACGGCAGCGTGTGATGTCATACCGCCACGAACTGTCAAAATACCTTGTGATGCTTTCATACCTGTAATATCTTCAGGTGATGTTTCAAGACGAACAAGAACAACTTTTTTACCCTGGTTGTTCCAGTTTTCAGCATCTTCTGCTGTGAATACTATCTGACCGCAAGCAGCACCGGGTGATGCGCCAAGACCTTTACCTGCAGGTGTTGCGGCTTTTAGTGCTTTTGCATCAAACTGAGGATGAAGTAATGTGTCAAGATTTCTTGGGTCAATCATAGCAACCGCTTTTTTCTTGTCAATCATACCTTCATCAACCAAGTCGCAAGCAATTTTCAAAGCGGCTTTTGCTGTTCTCTTACCGTTTCTTGTCTGCAACATATAAAGTTTTCTGTTTTCAATTGTGAATTCCATATCCTGCATATCTCTGTAATGGTCTTCCAAGATTGCACAAACTTTATTAAATTCTGCGAATGCTTCGGGGAATTTATCTTTCATTTCAGCGATAGGCATAGGAGTTCTAACACCGGCAACAACATCTTCGCCCTGAGCGTTTACAAGGAATTCACCCATTAATCCGGGTTCACCTGTAGCGGGGTCGCGAGTGAACGCAACACCTGTACCGCAATCATCACCCATATTACCAAATGCCATCATCTGAACATTAACTGCTGTACCCCATGAATAAGGAATATCGTTATCACGGCGGTAAACATTAGCACGGGGGTTATCCCATGAACGGAATACGGCTTCAACAGCACCCATTAATTGTTCTTTCGGGTCATTAGGGAAGTCTTTGCCGATTTTGCTCTTATATTCTGCTTTAAACTGTGAAGCAAGTTCTTTTAAATCGTTAGCGTCAAGGTCGATGTCCTGTGTAACGCCTTTCTTTTCTTTCATTTCGTCAATAAGTTGTTCAAAGTATTTTTTACCAACTTCCATAACTACATCAGAATACATCTGGATAAATCTTCTGTAGCAGTCCCAAGCCCATCTTGGATTGTTTGCTTTTGTAGCCATAACTTCAACAACATCTTCGTTAAGACCAAGATTTAGAATTGTATCCATCATACCAGGCATTGATGCTCTTGCACCTGAACGAACTGATACTAAAAGCGGATTTTCTTTATCACCGAATTTTTTACCGCAGATATTTTCCATCTTTTCGATGTACTCCATAATTTCTGCCTGAATGTCGTCGTTAATTTTTCTGCCGTCATCATAGTACTTGGTACATGCTTCTGTTGAAATTGTGAAACCTTGAGGAACGGGCAATCCCAAACTTGTCATTTCTGCAAGATTAGCGCCTTTACCTCCTAAAAGTTCTCTCATTGTTGCGTTACCTTCTGTAAAAAGGTACACATATTTTTTGCTCATTTCTTTTCCCCCTAATTCTTTAGTGTTTTATAATATTATAAATTACAATCTACGCCGTTGCGCTTTTTGTAACATTGTTGTTTGCACCAATTTCTTCCTTATATATTATTTTGGGTTGTGCATTGTCCAAAATACATTCTTTTGTTACAACAACTTTTGAAATGTTGGGGTCAGACGGTATGTCGTACATAATTTCTGTCATTATTTCTTCAAGTATTGCACGAAGTCCTCTCGCCCCTGTTTTTCTTTTTACCGCCTTTTGTGCTATCGCAATCAGTGCGTCCTCTTTAAAATCAAGATCAACTTTATCATAAGAAAACAAAGTTTTATACTGCTTCACTATGGAATTTTTGGGTTTAACCAGAATTTCCACAAGTGCCTTTTCATCTAAGTTATCAAGACACGCCACAACAGGAAGTCTTCCTATAAATTCGGGAATAAGACCAAACTTTAATAAGTCCCCGGGCGTTAGTTCTGTCAAAATCTCACCGATTTGTTTTTCTGACTTCGACTTAACCTCTGCACCAAAACCTAAAGTCTTTTTCCCCACTCTGCTTTCTATTATTTTTTCCAGTCCGTCAAAAGCACCACCGCATATAAATAAAATATTGGTAGTATCAAGTTGAATAAACTCCTGATGAGGATGTTTTCTTCCGCCCTGAGGAGGAACTGAAGCAACAGTACCTTCCAGTATTTTAAGAAGTGCCTGTTGCACGCCTTCACCGCTTACATCTCTTGTTATCGACGGATTTTCAGTTTTCCTTGTTATTTTATCTATTTCGTCAACATATATAATACCGTGCTGTGCCGCCTCTACATCTCCGTCTGCTGCCTGAATAAGTTTTAAAAGAATGTTTTCAACATCTTCGCCCACATATCCTGCTTCTGTCAGTGATGTAGCATCTGCTATTGCAAAAGGCACATTTAATATTTTTGCAAGGGTCTGTGCAAGCAAAGTTTTACCGCTTCCCGTTGGCCCTATCATCAATATGTTGCTCTTTTGTATCTCAACATCGTTGTCTTTAATTGGCATTGTTACTCGCTTGTAGTGGTTATACACCGCTACCGCCAGTTGTTTTTTTGCGTTATCCTGACCGATTACATAACCATCTAAAATCTCTTTGATTTCTTTGGGTTTTGGAACTACCATTCCTCTCCCGCCGTTATATACTCCTCTTTTGCTGTCGTTTAATATATCACCGCAAAGAGCAACGCATTCGTTACATATATAAACATCGGGGCCTGCAATCAATCGTTCCACCTGATTTTCGCTTCGTCCGCAAAATGAACATCTTAACTGCTTTACATCATCATTTTTAGGCATTTATTGTGTCCTTTCAAAGTCTTTTATCAATAACTTTATCAATGATACCGTACGAAAGAGCCTCATTGGCAGTAAGAAAATTATCTCTGTCGGTATCTTTTTCTATTGTTTCCAAAGGCTTTCCTGTGTTTTGTGCCAGTATCTCATTTAATGTCTGACGGATTTTAATAATTCTGTCAGCGTGAATTTTTATATCTGATGCCTGACCCTGCATACCGCCCAAAGGCTGGTGAATCATAATTTCGCTGTGGGGCAGTGCAAAGCGTTTGCCTTTGGCTCCGCTTGAAAGCAAAAACGCACCCATACTTGCAGCCATACCTATACAAATTGTGGATACATCGCACTTAATGTACTGCATTGTGTCATAAATAGCCATACCTGCTGTTATTGAACCGCCAGGACTGTTAATGTAAAGACTTATATCTTTTTCGGGGTCCTCGGCTTCCAAAAACAGAAGTTGTGCAACAACTAAACTTGCTGTTACATCATTTACCTCATCGCTTAAAATGATAATTCTGTCTTTTAACAGTCTTGAATAAATGTCGTAAGACCGTTCACCTCTGTTGGTCTGTTCTACTACTACGGGAACTAAACTCATATTTATCATTCCTTTCGTTTAGGGTGACAGAAGCTATCCGAACCTCGATTTTCAAAGGTTAATTTTGGCCTCTGCCATGTTAAAATACTCGGCAATCCGTCAGGATTACCTGCGTTTTTGCCTTGCATAGTCATAAAATTCCCTCTTTGAAAATTCTTTGACCTTAAATCGATGGAATTTCGAGGGGATTTTGGTGCGGAAGATGCAGCAAGGCTGACGCCTTGCAAAGATGACAAGCCGAAATACACCGAAATTACGCGGTTTAAGGCGTGGTTCGGATAACTTCTGTCACCCCATGAGTTATTCTGCATCTTTCTTAGTTGTCTTTGTTGTCTTTGTTGTCTTTGTTGTCTTTGTTGTCTTTTTTGCTGTTGTTGCTGTTGTTTTTTTGGTTGCGGTTTTTTTAGCAGGTTCTTTCTTTTCTGCAGTTTCTTTTTTAGCAGGTTCTTTCTTTGCAGTTGTTTTCTTTTCTGCTTTAACCGCTTTACAGTTGTCAACCAAAACAGCAACTACTTTTTTGTTTGTTAATTCTGCTTTCAGTTCGCTTTCAGGAATGTACTTTTTAACATCCTCTGCAGGCATTTTATACATTTCAGCGATTTTTGCGATTTCTTCTTCTTTTTCTTCTTCGGTTACTTCTATTTTCTCCGCTTTTGCAACCGCTTCAAGCATAAGGCTTACTCTCACCTGTTCTTTCGCTCTGTCTTTAAAGCCTTCCTTAAACTGTTCCATTGTCATTCCCATAATCTGCAGGTATTTTTCTACATTAAGACCTTGCTGAGCAAGTCTCATATCGTAATCTCTTACGATTGCGTCAAGTTGTGTATCTACCATACAGTCGGGAATATCTGCTGTTATGTTTTTTGCAGCGATTGTAATAACTTCGTTTTCGATTTCTGCTTTTGCTCTGTCATCAGCGTTTTTCTTTAATTTTGCTTTAACATCTGCTTTTAACAAATCAAAAGTATCAAAATCGTTATCTTTAGCGAACTCGTCGTCCAAAGCAGGAAGTTCTTTTACGGTAATTCCGTTGATTTTCACTTTAAATGTTGCTTTTGCACCTTTTAGTTCTTCAGCCTGATAATCTTCGGGGAAAGTTACTTCGATTTCTTTTTCTTCGCCGATTACCGCACCTATTAACTGGTCTTCAAAACCGGGAATAAACTGACCTGAACCTATTGTCAAGTCAAATTTCTCGCCTTTGCCACCGTCAAATGCAATACCATCCTTAAAACCTTCAAAGTCAATATTTGCAATATCTCCTTTCTTAACGGCTCTGTCTTCTACGGTTACCATTCTGGCATTTTTTTCTGCCATTTTGGAAATTTCTGCATCAACATCCTTTGCGGTTACATTATACTCAGGTTTTTTGATTTCTATACCTTTGTATTGTCCTAAAGTTACTTCAGGTTTAACTGTTACCTTTGCGATAAGTACAACGGGTTGTCCTTTTTCCAATTTGTCTATGTCCAATTCCGGATTTGAAACAGGCTCTAACTGTAATTCGTCGATTGCACTGTCATACGCTTCTGGGAATGCAAAGTTAATAGCGTCTTCGTAAAGTACGCCTTCGCCGTACATTTTTTCCACCATTTTTCTGGGGGCTTTGCCTTTTCTGAAACCGGGAATGTTAAAATATTTTGCATTTTTTTTGAATGCCTTGTCCATAGCAATTTCAAATGATTCCACATCAATTTCAAACTTAAATTCTACTGTATTGTTCTCTTTTTTGACTAAAGTTGAAGCCATTTTTATATCTCCTCCCTAATTCGTACCCTATATTTTACCACATAAAACTGTAAATTTCAAGACCAATTGGTTAAAAAATCTTCAAATATATGTAATTTTTATCAAATTTATTATTAATTTTTACCAACCTCCTCTCATTTACCTTGACTTTATTTCATTTTTTTGGTACAATAAGATATATTTGTTTAGAAATGAGGTATTTAAAATGAAAAACGCAAAAAAAATTATTGCATTTTTACTTGCAACTGTAGTTGCTTTAACCTTGGTTGCTTGCGGTGAAAAAGTTGACGAACAGGGTGAAGGTGCTCCAAAAGCCAAATACACTATTGCCATGGACACAACTTTTGCTCCCTTTGAAATGGAAGATGCTGAGGGCAACAGAGTTGGTATTGATATTGAATTGCTTTACGCAATTGCAGAAGACCAAAACATAGAATTACAACTTGATGCTATTGGTTTTGACGGTGCTTTGGCAGCGGTTCAGTCAGGTCAGGCTGATGCTATTATGGCAGGATGCTCAATTACAGAAAAGAGAAAAGAAGTTATGGATTTCTCAGACCCATACTTTGATTCAGGTATCGCAATGGGTATCGCAAAAGACAGCAACATCAAGAGTTACGAAGATTTAAAGGGTAAAGTTGTTTGTGCTAAAACAGGTACAGAAAGCGCAACATTTATAAACGGCGAAAACGGCGTTGGCGGTCTTAAAGACGAAATCGGCTTTACAGTTGCATTGTTTGACGATTCTCCAACAATGTACGAAGATGTAAAAGCAGGCAACTCTGCTGCATGTTTTGACGACTATCCTGTTCTTGGTTACTCAATCGCACAGGGCGTTGGTCTGAAAATGGTTACAGAAATGGAAAGAGGTTCATCTTACGGTTTAGGCGTTAAAAAAGGTCAGAATGCAGAACTTGTTGCTATGTTCAACGAGGGTCTTAAAAACTTACGCGAAAGCGGAAAATATCAGGAGATACTTGACAAATACATTCAGAAGTAATACAAGGTGGTATTGGTAAATGGAATTTCTTAAATTACTGGCAGAAACATTTCCTCGGTTTGTTCCTGCGGTATGGGTTACAGTTAAAATAACGGTTTTGGGTCTTTTGCTGGCTATGCCTTTAGGCTTAATTTCCTGTTTTATGAAAATTTCCAAAATAAAAATATTAGAAGTTGTATCTGACTGTTTTGTGTGGATTATTCGTTCAACACCAATGATAGTTCAGGCGTTCTTCCTATATCTTGGTCTTCCCCAGTTGACAGGGGGAAAAATTGATGTAACAGTTGCCAGTGTAATTGTTATTATGGTAAACGCAGGTGCATACCTGTCAGAAATTTTCAGAAGCGGTATTCAGTCAATAGACAAAGGACAGATGGAGGCTGCACGCTCTTTGGGTATGGGAGTTTCAATGTCAATGTTTTACATTATTCTTCCCCAGGCGATAAGAGTAGTAATTCCGTCAGTTGTAAACCAGTTTATTATAAGTTTTAAAGATACTTCCATTTTATCAGTTATCGGTCTTTCGGAAATTGTTAAAAAAGGTAAAGAAATTATTGCTTACAATTATCTGTCTTTCCAGATGTGGATTATAGTTGCAATTTACTATGTAATTATTGTTTCACTTCTTACTTTGGGAGCAAGATGGGTGGAGCAAAAATTAAAACCAAAGGAAAGCACTGAAAAGGCTTAAGTATACGCACAGAATTGTTAAAATTCTGTGCGTTTTTTATTGACATTGATAACTATTGTTGGTATAATGATAGTTGGCTAATTATGTAATAATTAAATATATTTAAGGAGGCAAATTGTTCATGGCAAGAAAAATGAAAACTATGGACGGCAACAACGCTGCCGCATGGGCTTCCTATGCGTTTACAGATGTTGCTGCAATTTATCCTATCACTCCTTCATCAGTAATGGCTGAAGTTACTGACGAATGGGCGGTAGACAACAGAAAAAACATTTTCGGACAACCTGTAAAGGTTGTTGAAATGCAGTCAGAAGCAGGTGCTGCAGGTGCAGTTCACGGCTCATTGGCTGCAGGTGCATTAACTACAACCTACACTGCTTCACAAGGTTTGTTGTTAATGATTCCTAATATGTATAAAATGGCAGGTGAGTTATTACCGTCAGTAATCCATGTCAGTGCTCGTTGTGTTGCTTCACACGCACTTAACATTTTTGGCGACCATTCAGATGTAATGGCTTGCCGTCAGACAGGATATGCAATGCTTTGCTCTAACAACCCTCAGGAAGTTATGGACTTGGGTGCTATTGCTCACCTTTCTACCATTAAAGGTAAAGTTCCTTTCCTTCACTTCTTTGACGGTTTCAGAACTTCTCACGAAATTGACAAAATCGAAGTTTGGGATTACGACGATTTAAAAGAAATGGTTGATATGGACGCTGTTAAAGAGTTCAGAAACAACGCACTTAATCCTGAACACCCCGTTTTACGCGGTAGTGCTCAAAACCCTGATATTTTCTTCCAAAACAGAGAGGCTTGTAACAAATATTACAACGAAATCCCTGCGGTAGTTGAAGAATATATGAACAAAGTTAACGCAAAAATCGGTACTAACTACGGTCTTGTTAACTACTACGGTGCTCCGGATGCCGAAAAAGTTATTGTTGCAATGGGTTCAATCTGCGACACAATTGAAGAAACAATCGATTATTTAACAACAAAAGGCGAAAAAGTAGGCTTAATTAAAATCCGTCTTTACAGACCTTTCCCTGTTGAAGCGTTCTTAAAAGCAGTTCCTGCTACTTGTAAGAAAATCGCAGTTTTAGACAGAACAAAAGAGCCCGGTTCAATCGGCGAGCCATTATATCTTGATGTATGTGCTTGTTATGCAGGTAATGCAAACGCTCCGCAAATTGTTGGCGGTAGATACGGTCTTGGTTCAAAAGACACAATCCCTGCAGATGTTATTGCAACATACAAAAACCTTGATGCAAAAGAACCTGTCAAAGGTTTTACACTTGCAATCGAAGATGATGTTACAAATCTTTCTCTTCCGAGAGTTGAAAATCCAGAAACTTCTGCAGAAGGCAACACCGCTTGTAAGTTCTGGGGTCTTGGCTCAGACGGTACAGTTGGTGCTAACAAAAACTCAATCAAAATTATCGGCGACCACACTGACCTTTACGCTCAGGCATATTTTGCTTACGACAGTAAAAAATCTGGCGGTATTACCGTTTCCCATTTAAGATTTGGTAAAAAACCAATCAAATCAACATACCTTATCAACAAAGCAAACTTTGTTGCTTGCCACAATCCATCTTATGTTGATAAATATGATATGGTTGAAGATTTGGTTCCGGGCGGTAAATTCTTACTAAACTGTGCTTGGGATACAAAAGAACTTTCAGAAAGATTACCTGCAAAGATGAAGAGATATATTGCACAGAACAACATTTCTCTTTACACAATCGATGCTATCGGTATTGCTAAAGAAATCGGTCTTGGCAACAAAACATCAATCGTGTTGCAGTCTGCATTCTTCAAAATTGCTGATGTTATTCCTTTTGACAAAGCAGTTATATATATGAAAGACGCAGTTGTTAAATCTTTTGGTGCAAAAGGCGAAAAAATTGTTAATATGAACCACGAAGCAATCTCAAAAGGTGAAGCAAACATCACAAAAATTGATGTCCCCAAAGATTGGGCAGACGCAAAAGACGAAGAAGCAAAAGTTATGGATGTTCCTGCGTATGTTAAAAACATTCTTGGTCCTTGTAACGCACAAAAAGGTGATACAATTCCTGTTTCAACATTTATGAATATGGTTGACGGCCACTTGCCACAGGGTATGGCTGCTTTTGAAAAGAGAGGTATTGCAGTTGATGTTCCCGAATGGATTCCTGAAAACTGTATCCAGTGTAACCAGTGTGCTCTTGTTTGTCCTCACGCTGCAATCAGACCTGTTGTTATGAACGCAGAAGAAGTTAAAAACGCTCCTGCTAATATGAAACACAAGAAAATGATTGGTAAAGATATGGGCGAATACGAATTCGGTATCGCTGTAACAGTTATGGACTGCTCAGGTTGCGGTAACTGTGCTAAAGTTTGTCCTGCAAAAGAAAAAGCATTAGTTATGAAGCCTATCGACTCACAACTTGACCAGCAGGCATGCTTCAACTACGGTGTTAAAATTGCTCCTAAAGCAGATGTTCTTGCTCAGCCATTAAATGTTAAGAATTCTCAGTTCCGTCAGCCGTTACTTGAGTTCTCAGGCGCTTGTGCCGGTTGTGGTGAAACACCTTACGCTAAATTGATTACTCAAATTTGCGGTGACAGAGCATACATTTCAAACGCTACAGGTTGTTCTTCAATCTGGGGTGGTTCTGCTCCTTCAACACCATACACAGTTAACCACGAAGGCCACGGTCCTGCATGGGCTAACTCATTGTTCGAAGACAATGCTGAACACGGTTTGGGTATGGCAGTTGCTGCTAAACAGTTAAGAACAAGACTTAAAGAACAAATCGAAGCACTTGATTGCGACGAAGTTAAAGACGCTCGTGCTAAATGGTTAGAAACTTACGAAGACGGCGACGCTAACGCGGTTGCTACAAAAGAATTAGTTGACGCTCTTGTTGCATGCGGATGCGACGAAGCAAAAGAAATTCTTGATTATAAAGAATTCCTTGCTAAAAAAGCAGTTTGGATTTTTGGTGGCGACGGTTGGGCTTACGATATTGGCTTTGGCGGTTTAGACCATGTTATTGCTTCAGGCGAAGATGTAAACATTATGGTATTTGATACAGAAGTTTACTCAAACACAGGCGGACAGGCTTCTAAATCAACTCCTACAGGTGCTGTTGCACAGTTTGCTGCAGGCGGTAAGCCAATCAAGAAAAAGAACCTTGCAGAAATCGCTATGTCTTATGGATATGTTTATGTTGCACAAGTTGCTCTTGGCTACGATATGGCACAAACAGTTAAGGCTATTAAAGAAGCGGTTGCTTATAACGGTCCTTCAATCATTATCGGTTATGCTCCTTGTATCAACCACGGTATCAAAGGTGGTATGACAGATACTCAAAAGATTATCAAAAATGCAGTTATGGCAGGATACTGGCATACATTCAGATTTGACCCTGCATTATCTGCACAAGGCAAAAATCCGTTCCAGATGGATTCAAAAGCACCTGATGCTTCTTACAGAGATTTCATTATGAACGAAGTAAGATACAGTTCGCTTGCTCGCAAATTCCCTGACAAAGCAGAAATGTTGTTTGAGGAAGCAGAAAAACAGGCAAAAGAGAAATATGACCACTGGACAAAATACGGCAAATTATTCGAAGAATAATATAGGGATGTAAAAATAAAAGGAAAACATCGTTTGATGTTTTCCTTTTTTGTTTTTCTCTAAAAAACCTCACCGCCAAATGTACTCTCTTGTACGCCTTCGGCTTACCACCGCAAGCCATTGGCTTGCTTGTTCGGTTTTTTCGTTCTGAACAAATTTTCCTATCCCTTACAAAGAATTCTTACAGAGTTACTCCGTCTTTAAATATTGAAATTTCTTCATATCCGTTTATTTCATTTTTTGCCTTTTTACCATTTGCGGTATCCAGAATAAACTCAAACAACTTGTCGCAAAGAGTTTTATCCTCTCCGTAACTGCTTCCGTCAAAATCTATCCAATTTGATTTTTTGTCAGCAAGAACTTTGTTGGTGGAAATTTTTATTGTAGGCACAACGCTTCCGAGAGGTGTGCCCCTTCCTGTAGTAAACAGTATCAAATGAACACCGCTTGACGCAAGATTTGTTACTGCCACCATATCGTTTCCCGGGCCGTTTAGCAAAGACAGTCCGTTTTTTGTAACAACATCACCGTAATCAAGAACATCTGTAACTGTTGAAGTCCCGCCTTTTTGAATACAGCCGAGAGACTTTTCTTCCAAAGTAGTAATACCGCCCGCTTTGTTTCCGGGTGATGGATTTTCGTATATTTCCTGACCGTGTCTTTCAAAATAATCCTTGAAATTGTTGATTAATGAAACAATTTTTTCGTAAACCTCTTCGTTTTCCGCTCTGTTCATTAAAATATGCTCTGCACCAAACATTTCGGGCACTTCTGTTAAAACAGCAGTACCGCCAATGCTAATAAGTTTGTCGCAAAGTTCGCCCACAAGCGGGTTTGCAGTAATTCCGGAATAACCGTCGCTTCCGCCACATTTTAACCCGATTTTCAATTTTGATATGGGTGTTTTTACTCTTTTGACTTTCTTTGCGTTCTTTTGCAGTTTTTTAATCACTTTAACGCCTTGTTTTATTTCGTCTGCACAGTCCTGAACATTTAGAAACTCAATGTTTTCTCTGTCGCCAAGATGCTTTTTAAAAACTTCAATGTTGTTGTTTTCACAGCCAAGGCCAAGGATTAAAACACCTCCGCAGTTGGGGTGCATTGCTAAATTTGACAGTATTTTTTGCGTAACAAGTTGGTCGTCTCCCAGTTGAGAGCAACCAAAGGGGTGCGGAAAACACTTTGCACCTGTCAATGACGCAAGTTTTTCAGCCGTTTTATTTACGCAACCTACCGTGTTTATTATCCACACATCATTTCTTATACCCACATCTCCGTTTTTGCGGGGATAGCCCATAAATGTCATATCGCTGTTTTGTATTTCATAAGGTTTTGGCACGGGAGAATATGCGTACTCAACTTTCCCTTTTAAGTTTGTTTTAAGGTTATGGGAATGAACATGTTGCCCTTTTTCTATATCTTTTTGTGCAACACCTATTATTTCGCCGTATTTAATAACGAATTCACCGCATTTAATATCATTGCGTGCATATTTGTGTCCGTCAGCAAGGTTAATTTCCACATTATCCTTTTCATTTATTAACATATTTTTCTATCTCGCTTTCCAGGAATGATATATCTTCTCCCCAAAGGGTAATGTTTTTAAGTATTTCCGCGACTGTACTGTTTTTTATAAAGTCTATCACCTTTTGGTCGTCTGTTGGCGTTCCTTCTTTATAGAATTCTATCAGTTTTGCAAAGGCAAACACAAGTTTCTTTGGTGTTTTCCCGAAGCGTTTTATGTATTCTAAAACAGAGGGCAGTACACGCACCTTATATTTGCTTACGGAATTTAATGAAATGCTTGACAAAAGGTGCTTAATGTGGGGATTTGCAAAACGCACCAAAACATCTTGGGCATAACTTACAAGTTCTTCTTCAGGCAAATCAAGGGTGGGAATTATCTCGTCAAAAATGCAACCCTTTAAAAATTCGTTCATTTTTTCGTCATCTACTACAGACTTAACCGTTTCAAATCCGGAAAGAATTCCGTAGGGGGTGATTGATGTATGTGCTCCGTTTAATATTCTCACTTTTCTTGTGCGGTATTTTTCAAGATTGTCAGTAAGAATAACATTTAGTCCACACTTGTTAAAGGGGATTTCAGAAAACAAATCTTTATATCCCTCTATTACCCACAAATGAAAATATTCTGATGTGTTAACCATATTGTCGTTGTATTTTTCGCTGTCCTCTTTGTTAAATCCCGTGTTTATTCTGTCAACCAAAGTGTTGCAGAATATGTTTTCGTTTTCTACAAAGTCTGCAAAGCCTTTCTCGTATCCCCAAAGGTTAGCATATTTTAAAATGCACTTTTTGAGGTTGTCGCCGTTTTTGTCAATCAGTTCACAGGGCAAAAACACAAATCCTTTCCCTGCTTTGTCATATCTTCTTTTTAAAAGGGCAGTAACTTTTGCAGGGAAAGAGCACTCCGCTGTACCCTCTTTATCATTTTCATCAAACACAATCCCTGACTCTGTAGTGTTTGAAATAATAAATCTGAAATCGCTGTTGTCTGCCAGACTTAAATATGCGTCGTAGTCTGTATATGGGTTTATACATCTTGAAATTACAGACACTTCTTTAGGGAAAACGCCTTCCTTGCCTTTGCAGATATGAATGTATTTGTTGTTCTGTTTTGCAAGTTGTTCGCACATCCCTGTTTTTATCGGCTGAACTACCGCAACCTGTCCGTTAAAATCGGTTTCTTCGTTTACAATCTGCAACATCCAGTCTGCAAATCCGCGAAGAAAACCGCCCTCGCCAAACTGTATTACCTTTTCCATAATATTAACTCCTATCATTTTTTTCTTGTTGCTGTTTTATCGTTAGGATTAAAAGCAAAATTAGTGTTACCTTGTGCTTTTTCTATTTTTGTTTCTAAAAATTCATTTAACTGCTTAATTGTTATGCTGTCTTTGGGTTTGAATTTATCGCTGTTTGCATACGCAATAATCTTATTTTTAAACCAGTTGGAAAATGGGTCTGTTTCGTCAAAATTAAACGAACACACAAGAAGTTTTCCTTTTCCCACATTAAATTCAAAAAGTGCTGACTGTTTTACAATGTACTTATGTGTAGAAACCACCTCAATAATGGGATTAAAGGGCACGGCATCTGTGTTAAAACAAACTGCATTTCCGCCCTCCAGCATTTTATTAAACTGCCATCCGCAATAGGCGGTTGGTATCTCCTTGGTAAGAGGGTGCTTGTTTATTACTGTCGCAAGATTTCCCGAGGTGCGACCTGCAAGTCCTATTCTCCATAAAGTTGACATCATTTCAAAAGGCGCATCTCCCAAGACAACTACCTTTTTGCCCTGATTTAGTGCATCTGTCATTTGTTGTTTGTCGTTGGTAATTAATATGTCTTTCGGCTCGCAACAGTTGTCAGGCAACACATAAAGGTCCCAACTGTTTTTAACTGTTTCTTTTTGACCTTTTAAAACAGCAGTAAGTTTTAGTTCCGTATATTTGTCGGTTTCAGGCATTTTGTAAGAAAAACTGTGCACTTTTGACACTTCGCCAAAAACAACATCTGAAATCTGTGTCTTTTCCTTATAAATTACCCTTCCTTTACAAGAAACAAAAACATCAAGTTCTGCTTTTTCAAATCCATCGCTGAAAGCAGATACATAAAAATTACAGTTAAATGTATCTTTGCTGTTATAATTAGTGTTTTTCATAATGTCTGTTAAAACAACGGTCGGGCTGTTGTATGTAAGCACATTCTTTACCGTTTCGCCCGGTTTTAACTTATAAAACTCGTTCATCATTCCCACATCATAGCCGAAGGTATGCCAATGAGTGTCAATAGGTCCTAAAAAATCGTAGCCATAAATAGTATTGCAACGCCTTACATTTTCAAAGCAGTATTTTCGTAACATGCTTTGCCACTTACACGAATTTTTGAAATAAAGCGGTGCATTTTTTAAAAGTCCGTTTTCCTCTAAATGTCTCTTTATAGAGTCAAACATATCTGTTTTTCCAATTCGTGTTCCTTTGTATTTCTTTTGCAAAGATAAATCTGTATATGTTCCGTCTATGCAAATTTCGTGGCTTAAACGAGGTTTGTTATACACCTTTTGCCAGTCATCCAGCGTTTTTGGGTCGCCTTTTTGAGAATGGTAACTCAAAAGCCCCCTTGCATAACTGTTATAAAGGTCGGAAAACTCTCCTGCAACTTTAAATCTTGGTGCATAGTGCTGAAACGGTTGTTCCTCTAACTTATCCTGAATTTCCGGCTCAATCAGATAGTATTCAAGCCCCCTTAATGCAGACAGCGGCGAAAACAGACTGTCGGTGCTGTTGTGCACAATTTCACTGCATTTTTTCAGATGCTCTAAAAACGGCTCATCCATTAAAAGTTCATTTCCGCAACAAAAGATAACTACGCTGGGGTGTCCCTTTGCAAAATCAACTATTTCTGCCCAGTTTTCAACTGTTGTATTGTTGGGACATTCTACCTGCACAAGAATTCCAAGTTCGTCTGCCGCTTCAAGATACTCTATGTATGGCGTATAGGTATGAAATCTTATAAAGTTAAAGCCGAGTTTCTTAAAGGACTTTATCATTTTTTCGTATTCTTTTTTGTCGTGTACCGGGTGTATGGTTTTCGGATAGTAACAATGCTCACACACGCCTCTTAAATAGTACGGTTTTCCGTTAAGAAGCAGTTTGTGCCCATCAACAGTCAGGCGTCTTACACCAAATTTTCTTTTAATGCTTCCTTCGTTACACTTTATTTCCAATATATATTGTTTCGGATTTTCCGGGCTCCACAGTTCAAGTCCGTTTGTGTCAAAAGAGAATTCTCCGCTTGCCGTACCTGATTTCAGTTGCTTTTTTCCGTCATATACTGCCCAGACTGCCTGTACTTTTTCGTTATAGCGTACTGATACGGTTTTTGTATCTGCAGAAACGGTCAAATCAAGGTCATATAACGGACACACATATTGTCTTAACTCAATATCCCCTGTAATTCCGCCGGTGTATCTGTTTACCGCACGGGTGGAAAGACCTAAAACAGGCTGTTCATCAAAGCCCGAAAGAGTGTAGTTCGAAACAGACATAACTACTTGGTTTATTCCTTTTTTCAGCGTTCCGTCGGGTATATTCATATTAAAAGGCGTACTGTAACCGCTGTGATTTCCTATGTATTTATTATTTATCCAGAGATTTACTGTGTTTTGCACACCGCCGAAAAAGATTTTTGCATTATTTATATCATTTTGTAAGGATATTTCCTTTTTGTAAAAGAAATTTCCTACATAGTTTGGCAATGTCATATCGGGGGCTGTATCTTTTATGGGGTAGTGCAGGTCCTGATATTCCGGATGTATCGTTGCGTCCGAAACCACCTCTCCTGTCATATCCTCCCAAAGGCCCGGGACTGCATCTTTCACACAAATACCATCAAACTCCGGCACAACTGTATCGTTGTACTGTTCTTTTTGGTATTTCATTTCCCATATTCCGTTTAGCGAAAATGTTTTATAATTCAAGCACCACCACTCCTTTACAACAATTATATATCAAAACCGCGTCGTTTTCAACAATTAATTTAAGTATTTTCCCGTAAAATTCCTTAAATTTTGTTGTCCATCGGCAAGTATAACAAAAACCTCTCAAATACTTGAGAGGTTTTTATGTTTATTTACTGCAGTCGCAGTCAAAGTCGCTTCTTTGCGGAGGGAAAAACTCATCTATGGGGAAACGAAGCGAGTTAAACAATTCGCAGGGGTTTTCCTCTGTTGCCGCAAGACATTCTTTTTCAGGAATACAGAAATCAATTGCTGGGATTAAAAGTTGAACATTTCGTTCAATTTTAATTATTGTAAACAATCCCAGTGATACAAACACTCGTTTGTCTGTATTTGATACACAAAGTTCGTCGCTAAAGCAACTGCAAATGTAATCGGGTACGGTTGAAATATCACAGCATCCGCAACCGCAGTTGCAATGTGCTTTATCAACCACTTTGGCAGCAAGAGCAATGGGGTCAACTACTTCAACAATCGCTTTTGGCAGATTGTTCTTTCTCCACATAACCGGCATCTGTCCGCCGGGATTGTAATCAGATGCAAAGGTTTTTGAATTGCCTTCAGAACCGAACAAAATTACTTTTTTGTCAAAAGTAGCAAGACCTTCTACCTCTGTAGGATTGCCTACTCCTCTAAACGCATCTAATGTTACACGGAAAAAGTACCTAACATCTACTGTGAAAAAGCCTCTGTTAAAAGGTACAGGCTCAATGTCTGTAAACACCCATATTACTTCCGCTTTCTTTATTTTAACATTAATTGCCTGGTCAATAATTGCCTGACCTCTCGTTGTCAGAATTACCTCTAAATCTTCCAAACAATCTTTTTCTTTGCAGGAATCATACACCTGGTCTGTGTGAATACATACGCCATCTTTAAAGTCGCAGTTTGGACGAACATTTCCGTCAAAGCATTCACTCATAAAACTATCCTCCTATATTATTAATCGCCTTAACAAACACCTCGGCTTGATTTTAAGACTTCAATACATAATATGTATTTTATTAAATAATGTTAATTTTTCCACCCTGTTATAAGCAGAAAGCCAAGAGCGATTATAAGGGGCAGGTCTTTTTGGTCGTTATCATCAAAAAGCAATATAAGTATCAACCCAAGTAAAATTATATCATCACAGCCCAAACCGCCTATAATCGTGTTTTTCCTCTCGTTCTCGCAGGCAAGCGGAGAACACGACGGTTGGGGAGGCTCGCACGGCACAGGCGTATTTGACTGTTGCTGAAAAGGACTTGCGTATCTTTTATATACCACCTTTTTCACCTACCTTTTTATTTCTTTTATAATATTCGGAAGTTTGGCAAGTTTTAAAACATTTATTGTTTCGTCCATTCTTCTAAGCCTTGTGCTGTTTAAAAACGGCTTTAATGCCAAAAGAAGATTTGTTCTATGATCTGTTGAGTTTTGCACGCTGTCCATAACATTTTTAATTTTCATCATAGAATCAAGGTTTGCAAATGTTCCGCTTTTTTCGTCAGTAAAGGAACTCATAATGTTTTCCAGATTTTCTTTGCCCTCACCGTCCGACAGCAATCCTTTTAACATATCCATTGCCTCGTTTATGTCTGCCACTCTAAATCCCTCCTTTATGTTGGAAAAAGGACTTGAAATTCAAGTCCTTTTTTCCTTACTTAAGCAGTTTACTTATTTTTTCCATAACCTCTTGCGATATTTTGTTTCTATTAATATTATTTATATATTGGTCTATTGTGTTTTTATCAAGGTTCTCAAGTTTTTTTACCGCATCTTTCCCTTTTGGGCTTTTGGCAAGTTCCTGTATTTTTCGCTTGAGGTTGGGGTC
Source organism: Clostridia bacterium (assembly GCA_017397315.1). Classification (GTDB taxonomy): domain Bacteria; phylum Bacillota; class Clostridia; order Monoglobales; family Firm-18; genus RGIG1864. Next base: position 18,190 of record JAFQJA010000010.1, read on the forward strand.
TTTTATTTGGTTTACCATCTGTTCAAAATTCATCACTTTTGCCTCCCGTATAATGTATTGCCTTTTTCAGCAAATTATTACACTAATTGTAGAAAAGTAACAAGAATATTATAATGAAAAACAATACATCTGAATTACAACCGCTTTTACACATATATATTACCTCCCAAATAATTATTTACTGCAATATATACTATGCAACAACAATAAATTTTGTTTATCGCGAGGAGTTTATTATGTCGCGTTTTACTGATACCCTTAAGAGGATTAATTTTAACACCAGTTAACAAATGCTTTAAATCACGCATTTGAGCGAAAAAGTTGTCGCGCGCTGTTGCATTTGTTTAGATATAATAAAATTATAGTTATAACTTCCTAAAAAACGAAGGAGAAAAAGAATGAAAAACAACTTGACAAACCCAAT
>JAFQJA010000011.1 GCA_017397315.1 Clostridia bacterium
GCACTGCAACATCGGATACAGGCATAGTGAATGTTACATGCTCGGTATTCTTTTGCTGCAGTCTTGATTTTGTAAGAACCGCTTTGCCACCAGTAAATGAGAATTTGTTAATCCAGCTATCCGTACCGCTGGTATAACTTCCATCAGCAGCTGTTGCCCATGTCAGACCATTGGTCTCAGCGCCCAATGTATAAGTTGCCAAGGTGTCGGATGATGTTAAGGTGTTTCCGATTGACAAATCCCAGCCGTCTCTTCCTTCTGTTAATCCGTCAAAGTTTTCTGACCACAATACCGTGCCATCTTCAATGGCAGGGTCTGCACTTACCGGTAAAGTAAATGCCATGCTTGACAATACCATAGAAACCACTATTAGCATTGACAAGATTTTTGATAGTTTACTACTTGTTTTTACCATACAATTACTCCTTTTTATTTTTTTATATAAATTTTTATAAATACAAAAATGTATATCAAAATTAGCAATTCAGTATTTTTGCCAGCATTTCGTTTTTATTAAAAGCCCACTTCAACAGATGGCAAAAATACCATCTGACGAAGATATGATTTAAATACTGGATTTATAAAAATTAACCTTTAACAGAACCTACTGTTAAACCTTTTACAAAGTATTTCTGGAAGAACGGGAACACTATTAATGCTGGTCCCGCAACCACAACCGCCATCGCCATTCTCATTGTTTCTGACGGTATATCTTCCGCACCGGATAATATAATGCCTTGTTGCTGAATTTCCTGTAGCAGTTTTATGTTTTCCATAATTCTCTGCAACAAATACTGCAAACTGTAAAGATGATCTTCAGTTATATATAGCATTGATGTGTTCCAGTCGTTCCATGACGAAAGAAACATAAACAGTGCAACTGTTGCCAATACCGGTTTTGAAAGCGGTAGTATGATTCTTGTGAATATCTGGTATTCATCTGCACCGTCGATAAGTGCCGCTTCAGAAATTTCGTAAGGCAACCCCTGAAAGAAGGTTCTTATCATAAATACATACCACGGACTGATCAAGCCGGGAAATATATACACCCAAAATGAATTTTTAAGATGCAAGTATTGTGTTATTAATATATATGTAGGAACTAATCCGCCATTAAACAACATCGTAAAGTACAGATAGAAAGAAATAATGCTTTTTCCTTTGAATTCTCGTTTTGTCAAGGGGTATGCTATCATAGACATAAGCAACACCGAAAAAAACATTCTTGTAAATGAAAATGTCGCTGTAATTTTATAAGCATCAAGTATCATCTTCGGAGATTTGAAAATGTACTGATAAGCAGAAAAATCAATGTTGTGTGGGATTAACTGATATCCGTACTTTGTAATGTCTGATTCAGCCGTGATTGAAACAGCCAACAACAATAAGAACGGAACAATAATCAATGCACACAAGATTATGAACACAACATTTAGTAATACCTGACCGCCAAATTCTCTTTTATTCATATCTCAGTTACCTCCCCTTAGAACAATCCAGTCTCTGGGTCAATTAACTTACTTGCCTTATTCGTTGCTACAACAAGTATCATACCAACTATAGACTGTAAGAAACCAACCGCGGAAGACATTCCCATATCACCGATAACACGCATTGCACGGAATACATAGGTATCAACAACATCTGTTGTTGCATAAAGTTTACCGATGTTACGAGGCACCTGATAGAATAAACCGAAGTCCGCTCTGAAAATGTTACCAATTTTTAGTATTGTTAAAATTGTAATAAGCGGTAACAATGTAGGGATTATAATATGTAAAATTATATCTTTCTTGTTAGCACCATCAATTTTTGCAGCTTCAATCAACGAGTTATCCATACCCATTAGTGCAGCATAGTAAACTACGCAGTCCATGCCGACATGCTTCCAAATATAGCATACCGTTAATATACCAGGCCAGTATTTAGGCTCTGCATACCAGTCTTTCGGCGAAACACCAAAAGATTGTATAATAGAATTAATAAGCCCATACTGCGGATTTAAGAAAGCATAAACAATATATGCGACAATAACCCACGACATAAAATGCGGTGTAATAAGAATTGTTTGATAGACTTTTGTTGCGTTTCTGCTTTTTAAATCATACAAGAATACAGCAACCAACACCGCCGCCATTGTGCCAAATATGATAAACAAGGCATTCATACCAAGCGTGTTTCTGACAAGTCTTATAAAGTCTGTTGAATGTGTGAAAAACTTGAAGTTATCAAATCCTACCCATTTACTTCCCATAATACCCAAATTATACTTGTAGTTTTTAAATGCAATTATTATACCAAACATCGGCAAGTAACTAAACACAAATACAAGCAAAATCGGTATTGCAGCCAACGAATATAACTGCCAAGTATTTTTGTTCATCCTCTTTTTCTTGGGAGTTAATTCAATGTTTTGCTGCACAGCAGTTTCCATTGTCATTTCCGTTTTCATTTCGTTCCTTCTTTCCATAGATTTTATGTAAATACCAAGGGGGAATAACCCCAAAAACAAGTAAAAACACACATCTGCGTACTATACAGATATCGTATCATAAATTACTATTTTAATTATAAACCACAAACCGTATAAAAACAATAAACAATATTACGATTTTAGTGCTGTATATTACTGTTTTATTAATTTTTCAACATATTTTTTAGTCATTGTGAATAATTTATCATACCATCTTGTTTATATTTTACATAACAATGCAAGTTTCCGAATTTGTCGATAAAAAACAAAGCGGAGAAGTTTCGTTTTAGAAAACATCTCCGCTTTTTGTTGTTTTATTATTTTGTTATTTCATTAATTTTGTTTTCTACTGCTACAGCCTGTTCTTTTTCAATAAGTCCTGCAACTACACTGAAAGTAATTTTACCTTTTGCATCAATAGTTTTAACCATTCCCGCTTTTTTTGCTTTGGTATATCCCAGATGTTCAGCAGTAGCAGGGAGTACCATTCCCATCGAATCTTCGTCCGGACCTCTCGAAATCCACCTGATGCTTAAAGGCATCGTGTTTACATCATGAGCTACATAAAATGCTCTTCCGTCAGGAAGTTTCTGCATTGTATGAGCAAAGCCGTTTTCATCACCCATATACTTCACGGCAAAGCAGATTTCGGGGTCATAGTACTGTTCAGGTGCCCCCACATCATGATGAATAGCGGGGTTTTCCTGCACCTTATCCATATAATCAGCAAGTTTTTTTGCCTGTTCTTCGGGCACATTGTCGCCAATGATTTTAAACACTTTTATATGCTCTTTGTCGTACTTGGATGAGTACACCAGTTTACTGCCGTCAACAGGGCGAAAGTTAATATGACAAAGATACATATATTCCATGGGGGTACTACGCATATTGGAAAGTTCAGAATCAATGTAAAGCACTGTTCCGTTTTCGTACAATTTGCATTGAGGATTAAAAACATAATGTTTTACAAATGAAACATTATAATCATACTCTCCGCAAACAGAGACAAATTTTCCGTTTTCGTCTTCATCTGCCACGATATACGCTTTTTGATATTCCACATTTGGAATTTCACCATGTTGCGGATGGGTATCTTCAGGAGAACTGGGTGCGCCGAATGCACAAATTCCGCAATGTACAACAAATGCACCGTAAGTTTTTAAGTACTCAAGCGTAGGAACAGGTTCTTCAAAAGATGTTTTCATTACAAGGGGCTGATTGTCAAACTCTGCACGCCATATTTGCTGTCCCTTAAAAGGAAGGATGATGAAATATCCTCTGTTGTTTTCCACTTTTACTGCTTCAATTCCAGTGGAATATTTAAAAGCAGTAACTTTCATATCGCCGTGAGTTAAAAGTTCAAACTCTCTGTCTCCGAAAAATTCTTTCTTCAAATTAATTTTCACGGTAATCTAACCTCACTTTATTGCGTTTTCAAGATATGCAAGTGATTGTTTAACCATTTCGTTGCCAAGTTCTTTGTTCGCTTCTGCGGCACTCTTTGTAAACCAGTGATTAATGTCCCCAAGTCTTTCAAGTTTTACCGCCTCGGGATAAAGAGCCATAAGAATTGAACATTCATACTTGCCGGCGTGGTCGTAGCCTGTAGCATTTTGTACTTCTGTGCTCATTGTAGGAATTACTTTAATCCAGCTAAACGGGTCGTCTCCGCTTCCTACATCATCATAGTAGTTGGCGTAGTTTTCGCTGCCCCACCAGCCTTTGCCCTGAGTTTTCTCAAGATATCTCATAATAGCTCTTTGTGAAGCTTTCATATATGAAAGTGTCATGGGCTTTAAGTTTTCCTGTTCAAACTGATGGTGAATAACTACATAGATATTTCTGAGTCCTGCATCCAGCATATTTGTAAAAATATTCATAAGATAAGCCTCAAATATATCTTCTTCAATATGTACTGTTCCGCTTGTTTCGTCTGCAACCGCATAACTTGAAGGGCTGTAGTAAATTGACGGAGCAATCATAATTTCTTTTGTTTCTGCAAGTTTTTTAATTAAACCTTCTGCAACCAAAGTATCACAGCCGTAAGAACAGTGGGGACCATGGTATTCAACAGTACCGCCAACCATTACAAAAGGAATTCTGTTCTCTTTTACTCTGTTTAGTTCCTTTGGAAAACTCATATTAAATTCCATTATCTACACCTCTTATTCGTGATAACCAAGTGTTGTATAAAAAGCAAGGTTTGCTTGAGTATTATCAAGTCTGCCGTACTGTATAACAACATTTACATTACTTGAAATTTTCATAGCATACTGTGTGCAAAGAGGAACTTCAAAACCGCACATATCTTCCAGTCTGTTCATTCTGAAGCATCTTACTCTGTTTGCTCCGACATGCCACTTGATACCTTCGTAACAGTCTTTGTCTGTAAAGAATAATTTTACATCAATCTCCGCGTCTTTGTTATTATCATTTACGATAATTACTGATTCGTGTCCCTGAGCCTCACCCTCGCCGGGTAACGGAAGTTCGCAATCAGGAATTATCCATTCTTTTTTACCTAAACCCTTCTTAGCCATCGATTTCTATAATTCCTTTCTTCAGATAGTCTGTCATTTTGTGGCAACCATCTTTAGTAATAGCAGCACCGATTTCCCATCTGCAACCGAAACCGTCGCCCATAATAAATGTATCAACCTGGAATGTCATATTTTCTTCCAACGGATAGTCAGAAATTGTTTCCATCCAAGGTGCTTCAACTTCTATCATACCTGTGCCGTGGCAAGGTCCGTATACAAAGCTGTCTTTAAAGCCGTTGTCAACATACATTTTGTAAAAATCTTTTGCAATACTGCTTGCCATAACGCCTGCTTTCAACTGGTCGCATGTCCAGTCGTGTGCCTGCTTACAGAATTCAACCACTCTTCTTCTTTCGCCTTCTAATTTACCCATTACTACAGGCAAACCGATTGCGGGTGAATAACCGTCAATTTTTGCTGAAAGATTAAGTTGAACAATATCACCTTTATTGATTGTTCTGTAGCCCGAACGCGAAATAGCATGTCTTGTTGATTTTTCGCTAAATACATACATTGGCAGACCCTCGTATTCTGCACCTTCTTCGTATATAACTTTCTGAGCAATACCAACCATCTGAAGTTCTGTTACGCCCGGTTTCAAATTACGGATAACTTCATCTGTAGCAAGGTCAACAATTCTGAAACCTTCCTGAATGCAAGCAAGTTCGTTTTTGCTCTTGATTTTTCTAAGTTCAACCATAATGTCGTTGCATTTTGAAATTTCTGCTTTTGGGAAACTTTCTTTTAGTCCTTCAAAGATAGGCAATGTGCATTCTACATAACTGCCAAGACCGATTTTAATGTTCTCACCAGTTACACCGATTGCTTTGAATACATCTTTAAATGTATCAGCGTGTAATTCTGGATATGACGGGTCAGCTGATTCTCTGAATTCTCTCAAACAGAAAATTTTGTCAATTTTTGCAACATCCTGAGCAAAAATAATACATTCGGGGCCAACCATTAATGCTGCTTCTCCTGTTGCAGAAATAGCAACACCGGCTCTTTCAAACAACGGCCAGAAGCCACTGAAGTAACGAGCGTTTGCATAGTCTGATTCAGTACTTGATACCACCATAACATCAAGACCTTTTTTGCGAACAAGTTCAGCCGCTCTTGCTACTCTCTCCTTATACTCATAATCCGGAATACAAATTCTAGACATAACACAATTCTCCTTTTTAAATATATTTGTAATTATATTATATCATCAGCAGTTTTTTGTATTTAGTCTATATTAAATTTTTTTTGCACAATATTAAATTATTTTAACATTGACCAAAAGAATTATATGTGGTAAAATTTATATGGTGATGTTTTATGGAGTTTAAATTAAAGCGATTCGAAAAAAAAATAGAAGTGTCAAGAATTGCCAATATCCACTATTTTGAATTTACAAAAAAATACCACACATTCAAGGACAACCACGCCTTTCGTGAGATGGTTTATGTAGATAACGGCGAAATAATTGTGCAGTCGGACAACTTTAACGGTAAACTTATCACAAACCAACTGATTATCCATCGTTCGGGAGAAACACATTCTCTTACCTGCACCGAGGGTAACGCCCCCAATGTTATTATAATCGGTTTTGAATGTAAATCGCCCCACCTTGACGATTTTGCAAACGAGCCCACAACTCTTGACACCGAACAGCAAAAGATACTTACGGAAATTATCAAAGAGGGCAGAACCGTATTTAAAGCCCCTTACGACATTCCAAACCTTAAGGATATGAAAAAGAGAAAAGACTACCCTTTTGGTGCAGACCAGATGATTAAACTTAAAATGGAAATACTTTTTATAGAACTGATAAGAGGGAAAGAAACTGCACTTACAACAGGCGAACAGAAAATATCCGATACCAAAACTCACGAAATATACAGTTATATTAATAAAAACTACAAAGGTAAAATCACCTTGAACGAACTTTGCTTTCTGTTTGGCACAAACAAAACCACGCTTTGCAGCAGTTTTAAAAAAGCATACGGCGATACAATAGTAGGTTACATAAACAAGATGAAAATAAAAGAGGCAAAAAAACTGATGCGTGAAAAAGACTATAATCTTACCGAAATATCGTCTGTTTTGGGATTTTCTTCGGTGCACTATTTTTCACGATTATTTAAAAAACAGGAAAGAATATCTCCGTCAGAATACATTAGAACTATAAAATCAAGACTTGAACAATAAAATGTGAATATAAAAAAAGCAGGAATAAATGAAAAGTAAATTTCAAAATTCCTGCAAGCAAAAAATCACTTAAATATTTGATATTAAAGTTTACTGCATCATTTCTTTAGCTTTAATATAAAGCGCACATTCTACTCGTTTTCTTTCCAGTTCGCAACCGATTTCATAGGGGTTGTTAATATCTCCGCCAAACTGGTATGCGTTTGCATGGCAACCGCCACTGCAATAGAATTTTGCCCAGCATTTTTTGCATTTTTCTTTTGTATAAACATTAGTATTTGCAAATGCTGTAGTTTTTTCGTTGTCATAGGTGCCGTTCATAACATTGCCTATGCAAAAATCAGTATTGCCTACGAACTGATGGCATGGGTAAATGTCTCCGTCAGGAGTAACCGCAACATACTCACATCCCGCACCGCATCCCGACATCCTTTTAATTACGCAGGGTCCCTGATCCAAATCAATCATAAAGTGGAAGAAGTTAAACCAATTCTCGCCTTTTTGCCGTTTGGCGTACTCTACAGCAAGTTTTTCGTACTGGTCAAAAATCACCGGCAAATCTTCTTCTTTTAGTGCATAATCAGTTTCCTTTCCTCCCACAACAGGCTCAACGGAAATCTGCTTAAAGCCCAAATCTGCAAGGTCCAAAACATCATTAGAAAAATCAAGATTATGGCGTGTAAAAGTTCCTCTCACATAGTAATTATCCTGATTTCTGCTTTCGGCGGCCTTTGTAATTTTAGGCATAATTACATCATAACTTCCTCCGCCGTTTATTGTTGGACGCATAAGGTCGTGAACTTCTTTTCTGCCATCAACGCTTAAAACAAGGTTGGACATATTTTCGTTTATAAATGCCAGTTTTTCGTCATCTAAAAGAACACCGTTGGTTGTAATGGTAAGTCTGAAAACCTTGCCGTTCTTTTTCCCTTGTTCTTTGGCGTAAGCGGTCAGTTCCTTTACCACTTCAAAGTTCATAAGAGGTTCTCCGCCGAAAAAGTCGACTTCAATATTTTTTCTGTCCCCTGATTTTTCAATTACAAAATCTATAGCCTTTTTGCCAACCTCCAAAGGCATCATCAAACGCTCCCCGCAGAAACTTCCCGTTCCTGCAAAACAGTATTTGCATCTTAAGTTGCAATCGTGGGCGATATGCAAACAGAGTGCCTTTACCACAGGGCGTCTTTTGATTTTTTCTGCCACTTCTGTATATGTATCTTTGCTGAACAAAGTCCCGTTATTAATCAATTCGTCGATCTCTGCTTTTGCTTCTTCTATCTCTTCTTTTGTGTATTGATTTAAAATATCAGCATCTTTGTCTGCGCTTTCTATCAAGGCATAAACAAGAGGTGATACAACATGCACAGCACCGCTGTTTATATCTACCACAATATTTACACCATCTATACTGAACTTATGTACCATTTTTTTATCCCTTTCAAAAAGAACGGGCGACTATTTGGCCGCCCTTTACACTATCATCTTTTTTTATTTTCGCATTTTTGATTTGCAACTGTGCAAGAAGTTTTGCAAGCAGACTGGCAAGATGTCTGACACTCACCGCAACCGCCTTTTGCTGCACTTTGTTTTAATGTTGCACCACATAATGTTTTAATGTTTTTCATTTGCGTTTTACCCCTTTCATATTAATACCGACAATGCCTCCCAATGTTCCTGCAAATATTCCCAAAGCAAACATTGCAATAACATTAGCACTAAATCCCGGGTAATCAAAAACCAGCGTGCTTAAACAGTACAGCGTAACCATATAGAAAAAACCTGACACCGCACCGCAAAGCCATCCCATAGTTCTGTTTCCCAAAGCAGTAAGCACTCCTGAAAGCATCACGCTTACTACTGTAAGCACAAGTACTATCGGAGAAATATATTCTTCAGGAAAGTCAGTATATGTAACAATCAGTGTAAACAGCAACAATGCAACAAGCATAATGCCGTAAGTAACCGCTACATTTTTTATAACTGACAAAAAACCGGGGAAATTACCCGTTCTCTCCTTAACTGCAGTATTTAAATTCATAATCAAACCCTCCGAATATGTTGTGGTAAACTATATTCGGAAAGCCTGACAATTATTCCTCGATTTTCTTTGATACAACCGTTGCTATCGCACGGCGTTCAAACACAATCTTTACTTTGTCTGCACCCGTTTCAACAGTAACCTGATCATCTTTAATTTTTGCAACTTTACCAACAATTCCGCCGATTGTATTTACCTCGTCGCCCACCTTCAGAGCAGCAAGCATTTCTCGTACCTGTTTTTCTCTTTTCTTTTGAGGTCTTATAATAATAAGCCAAAAAAATAAAATAAGTACAATAAATGGTAAAAAATTAGCAATCAACGCAGCCGTAGGTGAACCTGACGCATCTGTTGCAGTTCCTGTTGCATATACTACAAAATCAGAAAACATTTATAATTACCTCCATAAAATGATATTATAATTATACCCAAATTTTACTTATAATGCAATAGTTTTTTTAAAATATTTTTTGTTTTATAAAATACTTGAAAAAACAAAATTTATGTTGTAAAATGTTTGTTGGAAGGAGCGTTCATAAAATGAGTAAATTTTATACAATAGATATTGCAGGTTTAAAAAGAGATTTGCCTCTTTGCAAGGTAGCTGACGATTTTTATATAGCCGCATTTATTATATTTGGCGATGTGGAAGTAACAAAGCACTGTGCGACAGAGCTTTTGAAAAGAGCGCCCGAATATGATGTTTTAATTACTGCCGAGGCAAAAAGCATTCCGCTTGCATATGAAATGGCAAGACAAGCGGGACACAATTATTACATAATAGCAAGAAAAGGTCCTAAAGTTTATATGCAGGATATGATTACCACAGAAGTTGACTCAATCACCACCCAGCACACCCAAAAACTGTGTATAGGTAAAACAGAAGCAGATGCGATGCGTGGTAAAAGAGTTTTAATAGTTGATGATGTAATAAGTACAGGCGAATCTTTAGCAGCGCTTGAAAAACTGGTAAATACAGTAGGCGGTAATATTGTGGGTCGAATGGCTGTTTTGGCCGAAGGTGATGCCGCCACCCGAAACGATTTGACTTTCCTTGCAAAACTCCCTGTATTTCATAAAGACGGTACTGTCATTGAATAGACAAACAAAAACACTCGGCATACGCCGAGTGTTTTTTTATCTTATTGCCAGACTGTTATTTAATAATGTCGTGCTGTATATAAAAAGCACATCTGCATTGTTAAAGTCTGCAAAACTTCCTACTGCTTCGCTTTTTATATATCTTGTGTCCAGAACAGTTATTTTACTATATCCCGAAACCAAAAGAGGTGCCAGGGAACTACCGTAAGAATCTCTGAACATTATTAATTCCTTGTCTGTTTTTGCATTGTCATTTTCAATTGTCAAAACAGGCATTGTGCCTGACAAAAACATTTCGTAAGGGTCTTTTCCCGACGCCTTTTTCATATTATACATTTCTCCCTTTTCGGGGATACCGTTACCGTAATAAGTTACAGTTGCATTATCAAGGGTTTCGTTTGTAAGATACACAATTTCATCAGGAGGGAAATTCATAGCAATTTGCCCTGAATAGACACCGTAAAAAGGTTTGTCAAGTACATTTTCTTTATAAGTCGCCATAACATCAGTACCCATTTCGTTACCTATTTTAACGGCAATATCAGTAATCTTTTCCTGGCGCCAATGAGTGTCTGTTGTGTAAAAATCATCAATATCCAAAAGGCTTGTTACATCAATATACTTCATATAACTAACCTTTTGTTTCATTTCGTCAATAAATTCCTCGTAATTAAGGGACGGATAACCGTTTTCCCTTGCCAACAGAAAATTCTTATCAGGAATTACGGAAAAATAAACACTGTCTGTTTTTCCCTTTATATAAGTTTCGTAAAGATATAAAAATCTTTCTTCGGCGTGCTTCATCATAGCGGGATTTTTTTCGTTGTCTATTTTTGAAATATGTCCGTCAGCAGCAAACAAGCCATTGTTGTCCTTTTTCATAAACACTTTAGTGGCAAAGTTTGCTTTGATACTGCGGAACAAATCACGAAACGGGAACCTCTCCGTTGCATAAGTTTCAAATTGCGACATAAAAGACCCGTCTGAAATTGACTGTACGGAAATTTCAGGAAACGAGGCAAGTTCACGCCTTTCGCTTTCGGAAAATCCGGGTGAAGGGCAAAAGACGCAAAGAACAGATATTCCAAATACCAAAAGTGCAAACACAACAGTTGTTATTATATTCTTTTTCATCTTTACACCTCCTAAAATCTGAAATACAAAAACGGATTAAACGCACCATCTGCCAAAAATCCAGTAGTCAGAAGCAACAAAACAACCAAAACGGGAATTTTTACCACCGCCCACACTTTTTCAGTTTTAGGTGTTAATGCCAACTTCCATACAGGCGTAGATGCAATTATACCTATAACCAGTACAAGCCAGTAGTTTTTAACAGTATATATAAAACTCTGTGAAACAAGCGGTAAGCCATTTACGCCAAACATTCCACCCACATAAGAAACCGCCTCTTTCATTGAACCTGCACCGAAAATTGCAAAACTGACTGCAGTTAAGAACAAAACATAAATGTGTCCGAAAACTTTCGACTTTTCAACATAACTCCTATAAAAGAACTTCTCAAGCGTAAGAAGAACGCCAAAATACAGCCCCCACACAATAAAGTTCCATTCTGCGCCATGCCAGAAACCAGTTAAAAACCACACAACAAAAATATTTACAAGCATTCTCACTTTGTTTACGCGATTTCCACCCATAGGGATATACACATAATCACGGAACCAGGAGCCAAGAGAAATATGCCATCTTCTCCAAAATTCCGTTATGCTTTTTGAGATAAAGGGATAATTAAAGTTTTCCAAAAACTCAAAGCCTAATATTTTACCAAGTCCTATTGCCATATCGCTGTAGCCCGAAAAATCAAAATATACCTGTAACATATAGGCAACAACATAAAGCCAGTAAAACAGCACCGACTTATCAGTTGTTCCTTGAAAAAATGCACAAAGTTCCCCTAAAGTATTTGCAAGAAGCACTTTTTTTGACAGTCCAGTAACAAACCTACTTATGCCTGCAGATATTTTTTCAAAACTGTGTGTGCGGTGTTTAAGTTCCTTTTCAATATCAATATACCTAACTATCGGTCCCGCAATAAGTTGCGGAAACAAAGCAACATAGGTCGCAAGAGTAATAAAGTTTTTCTGTGCACTCACATTTCCCCGATACACATCTATTGTATAACTCAAAATCTGAAAAGTATAAAAACTTATTCCTATGGGCAATGCAATATTTAAAAGTTGCACCGACAACCCCGTCGCTCTGTTAAAGTTCTCAATAAAGAAATCTGCATATTTGAAATATCCCAATGCGCCTAAAGAAAACATCAAAGACATTGTCATATACACTTTAGCCAAAGAATTACCGCGGTGTTTTTCAATCAAAATACCCAAAATATAGTTTGCAAGTACTGTTCCAAGCATTAAAAAAACATATTTTGGCTCGCCCCATGCATAAAACACAATGCTTGACAGCAATAGTACTGCATTTTTCAGTTTTTTAGGAACCACAAGGTAAAATAATATTACCACAGGCAAAAAGTAATACAAAAAGGGAATACTTGAAAATACCATTATTTCACCTCATAAAAAAGGCTTGCGATAAATGCACAAGCCTTTACTTTTTATTCTTCTGTTTCAAACTGTTCACAGCACATCAGGAAAAACACTTTGTTTCCTGAAATTCCTGTTACCATTTCGTCTGCTTGTGTGCAAATGTTCCATCTTAAGTTTGCATTGGCTTTTAAACCATCAACAAAAGCGTTTGCCGAAACCCCGTCTTCAAGTTCAAATACATAGCCTACAAAAGGTATTGTACCCATAACAGGACCAAACATTGCACCATTTTTAAAACCGTGTACTTCGTAATTGTCAAAACCGCTTAAAAATCCCGGTTCTACAGTTATTGCATCGCCGGAAAACGGAATAATAGCATTTGTTACTATTGCTTTAGCAACTGTCAGCACATCTCCGCTTGATGCTTTTTCATAAAAGTCAGCAAGTAATGTTTGCCCAACAGTTTTTGGCTCGTCTGCAGGCTTTTCTGCAGGTTTCTCTGCAGGTTTTTCTACAGGTTTCTCTACAGGTTTCTCTGCAGGTTTTTCTGCAGGTTTTTCTACAGGTTTCTCTGCAGGTTTCTCTGCAACCTCTTCCTCTTCTTCAACAGACTCTATTGTTTCCTCTACATCTGTTTCGACTTCTTCATCAATTACCTGTTTTTTACCGCAACCCGAAAATGCCAATAATGAGCATAGTACCAGAACACCCGCAACAAGTGTCAAAAGTTTTTTGTTCATTAGTAATACCTCCAATTATTTTTTTCTTATGTTTTTTAGACGGTTGTTTCGCCGGAATAGTTCCATTACATTTAATTATAACATAAATTCCCAATTATTTCAACAGAATTTTCTTGTTATATGAAGAAAGGTATGGTATACTTAATTTAAGGGAGTGTTTTTATATGTATACCGATATGTTTGGTAAAACACGAATGAAAATAAATCTGCATCTTCACACCAGCGAGAGCGACGGTTGGAAATTTCCTGAGGAAGCAGCAGAAATATATAAAAATGCAGGATACGATGCTGTTGCAATTACAGACCACTGGAAAGTAAGCAACAGTGGAACAATAAACGGACTCCGCATTCTATCTGGCGTTGAATACAATATAAACAAGAGCGACAGTTCTGTGGGTGTGTATCACATACTCGGAATAGGTCAAAAACGCCAGCCGAGTATTGCGGATTATCCTCAGGCACAACCTGTTATTGACGAAATAAACAGATGCGGAGGAATAGCTGTTCTTGCTCACCCCGCCTGGTGTCTTAACACAGTGGAACAAATGAAGAAACTGCGTGGCATCAGTGCAGTCGAAATATACAATTCCGTATCAGACAGCCATCAGTCTTCAAGACCTTATGCAGGACATTTCGTTGACACCTGTGCCAACAGTAATATGATTTTCCCTTTGATCGCGGCAGACGATACCCACTACTATGACGAGGGAGACTGCACAAAATCCTTCATTATGCTGGAATGTGATAAGGACGCGACAGATGACCAAATTCTGTCTGCAATAAAAGCAGGAAAATTTTATTCCTCGCAAGGCCCCGAGATACATATTATCCGAGACAGAAATGACATTGTGATAAACTGCACCCCGTCAAGCAGAATTTCATTATTTTCCAATTTGGTCTGGGGAGAAGACTACTGCATAAGAGAAAAGGGCGTAACACAAATGAGGCATCGCATTGCCCCTGATGAAAAATTTATAAGAGCAGAAGTTACTGACGAACACGGGAACAAAGCATGGAGCAACATTATTAAATTGTAATAAAATAAAGCGTTCAACAATGTTGAACGCTTTATTTTTGTTTGTTAAACCACCCAAACAGCTGTATACAACAATTACGCCTGTTTTATTCAAGCATCATTAGATGTTTTTGAATTATTACATTTGGATTAATAATTTGTAATTCTAATTATTAAATATAATATACATATTTGTCTTTTCTTGGCTTGCTTATTACTTCTCCTTTGGGATAACCAATTATACAGTTACCTATCCCCTCGTATTCTTCTGTTATACCGAGAGACAAAAGAATATCTTTCCCCTCTTTCGTTTCAAACATTTCTTTTGCTCTGTGTATCCAACATGCTCCAAACCCCTCAAAATGTGCGGCATTTAAAAGATTACCCATAACAAGACTTCCGTCATACAGATATGTATTTACATCTTTTTTCGCAAGCACCACCAGCACTGCGGGAGCACCGTAAAAGGGGTCGGTGTCTGTCCCGAGAATTTCTTTGTTCATACAAGATAATTTATCACGCATTTGTTTGTCCGTTACTGCTATTATAATTGGAGACTGCAGATTTCTCCCTGTTGGAGCGTATGTTCCTGCCTTTATAATCCGTTCGAGCACTTCTTTTGGCACCGGCGTTTCTTTATATGCTTTTACACTGCGTCTTTCACAAAGTTTATCCGTCATTTTCTCTCACCTTTTAAAAAAAGCCGAGTAAAACTCGGCTTTTTATTATTTTATTTCAAGTTAGCAACCATTCTTGCTGCAATGATTATTGCCTGTTCTCTTGAACAACTTTCATCCGGTGCAAATTTATTTTCGCCTACACCGTTGATGATACCTTTTGATGCCATAAAGTAAACGCTGTCTTTTGCCCAGTCGTCAATTTGTGCATCATCTGCAAATGTAGCAGGTTTTTCGTAATTTACTTTATCTTTACTGTATGCTCTTGTCAGCATTGTTGCTGCCTGTTCTCTGTTTAAAAGTGCACTTGGCTCGAATGTTGTTTCGCTTGTGCCTGTTGTAATACCAATATTAAATGCTTTTAATACTTCGGCATCATTTGTATCTTTAAAAGGATTTGTTGCTACAGGCTGTGCTTTTGTTCCTTTCAATGCCTCGTATGCTTTTACTGCAACTGCAGCAAATTCTGCACGGGTAATATTTTTTGTCAAATCTGCTGTTTTAAGGCTTTCGGGAATTACTGCTTCTGCTTTAGCAAGTTCTTCTTTCGCCCAGTCTGAGCAGATTAGTTCTGCTTTTACAGGGGTGTTCACTACAGGTGTTTCCTGCTGTGCGGGAGCCTCTTCTTTTGCACCTAAAGAAATCACTTCTGAATGTTTACCTTCCCATGTCCAGTTACTGACATCTTCACCGTGGAAGTAAGCATAGAACTCAATCTTATCGCTCTCTTTAATGTTAAGAGCGTCTGTTGCTATAACTTTGCCATTAAGAGGTGTTAGTGTTGAAGCATTAGTGTTGACATCTGCCAAAAGTACAACTTCCTGCCATTCTCCGCCGTTTACTGATACTCGGCCTGCAAGATAAACTCTTTCATCAGGATATTCCATACATGTAAACATTGTTTGCATTGTCATGTCAAATTTGAACTTCAAACCAAGACCTGATTTTCCATCAACTTTATATGTTTCAAGATTTGAAACAAGCGGTGCGTCTCCGTCTTCCATAGGACTTTTTGTTTCTGCCGCAAATACGCTTAAAGACATAATACATAAGGTTGCAACAAGAAACAGTGAAACTAGTTTTTTCATAATTTTTTCTCCCATCTGTATGTATTAGATTACAGAACAATTATAACACAGTATACTTTTTAAGTCAACAACAAAACCACGCTTTTTTGCTTTTCTCCTATCTTTTTTATCAGTTCATATTTGCAACATCTTTTTAGTATGCCAAATGCACAACCGTTACTTATGCTTGCATTATAGGCTTTATGAGTGGTCCTGCAGAATGAATACAATCAGCCAAAGGACTTGCAAATTAAGATAAATATCATATAAGGGTTATGTCAACATATTGAATTATTATTTAAATGATGATATACTAAAAACAACCAATTGTTAAAGAGGTGGATTTTTATGAAATCTTCTTTCCAGAAACTAAAACTCTTATACTTAATGAAAATACTTACGGAGCAAACAGACGAAGAACATTGCCTTACTGTTCCGCAAATCATTTCGCAACTTGCAAAGGCGGGAATTTCAGCAGAAAGAAAGAGCATTTATGATGATTTGGAATATCTTAGGCTGTTCGGCATGGACATTTGTATGAAAAAAACAAAAAACACAGGATATTTTGTAGCAAGCCGTGATTTCGAACTTCCTGAACTCAAACTACTGGTTGACAGCGTACAGGCATCAAAGTTTATTACCCATAAAAAAAGCATGGAATTAATTGCAAAAATAGAAAAACTTACAAGCCATGAAAACGCGAAAAAATTACAACGGCAGGTGTTTGTAACAAACAGAGTTAAAACTGTTAATGAAAAAATATACTATAATGTAGATAAAATTCACGAGGCAATAGCCGACAACAAGCAAATAACTTTCAGATATTTTAAATTAGATGTTAATAGAGAGAAAATATACAGAAAAGACGGAAATTTTTATACCGAATCCCCTGTCGCTCTCAGTTGGGATGACGAAAACTACTACTTGATTACATACAAAGAAAAATACAACAGTTATACCCATTACAGAGTTGACAAAATGGAAGCCATCACGATAACCGAACAAAACAGAGTGCTTGGAGAAAAGCCTTTTGATTTGTCGGATTATTCAAAGACAATGTTTCAGATGTTCGGTGGTGAAGAAACAGATGTTACCATACAGTTTGAAAGCCACCTTGCAAGCGTTGTTTTTGACAGATTCGGAACAGACATCCACATCAGGAAAACAGACGGAAATCATTTTATATGCAAATTAAAGGTTGCGGTAAGCCCACAATTTTTGTCTTGGGTTATGAGTTTCGGGAACAAGGCGGAAGTTATTTCGCCGACCTCTGTGCAAAAACAACTTTCTGACCTTGCCCAAGAAGTAAAAGAACTATATAAATAAGGGTTGTTAAGAGGACATCTTAACAACCCTTTTGTTTTATTTCTTATCAATATAATCACAAGCACCAAGTGCTGCAACAGCACCGTCAGATGCCGCCGTTACCACCTGTCTTACCTGCTTTTTACGACAATCCCCAGCAACAAATATTCCTCTTGTTTCACAATTAAGCGTCTCGCTATAATCTGCATAGCCGTAACTGTCAAGGCTAATTACATCTTTAAAATACTCATTTTGCGGAATAAGTCCTATCGCAATAAACATGCCGTCTAAAGTAAGATTTTTTGTACTGCCGTCGGTTTCGTCCTTTATAACTATTCCCGAGAATGTATCACCATCAGGTATCTCACAAACAGTATGATTAAGTATTACGGTAATATTGTCCTTTTCTTCCACCTGTTTTGAAAGACTTGCTTCACCCGTCAAGTAAGGCATATTCTGAACTACATACACCTCTTTAGACAGTTGAGAAAGTTGTAACGCCTCCTGCAATGCAGAGTTTCCTCCTCCTATTACCGCAACTGTTTTGCCCGCAAAAAATGCACCGTCGCACACTGCACAAAATGAAATGCCATCGCCGACAAATTTGTCTTCGTTAGGAAGACCTAAACGGCGATGTTTTGCACCTGTCGCAATAATAACAGCTTTCGCCTCAAAAGTGTCTGTGTCTGTTACTACTTTTTTAACATCTCCGTCGATAATTTTTAGTGCTTCTGCGGATTCGAAATCCACCCCTTGTGAAATTGCCTGTTCCACAAGGTGTTCTGCAAATTCGTTGCCTGTTACCTCTGCAAATCCCGGAATATTTTCTACTTTTGGTGAATATGTTATTTGTCCGCCAAAAGAGGCTTTTTCTACAACTAAAACAGTTTTATTCGCACGCCTTGCGTATATACCCGCAGTTAGCCCTGCGGGTCCGCCTCCTATAATTACAATATCATACACGCCTTACACCCTCTATTCTATTGCCTTCTTGATTTCTCCAACACCTGCGAACTTCTCTGCAACACCGTTTTTAACAACTACAAGCGTGGGTGCCTGTTTAATACCAAGAGCATTTGAAAGTTCAACATTGTCAGTTGCCATTATTTTAGTGTAAGGATACTGTGCTTTTTCAAGAAGTGAGTATGCAATTTTACAGTTAGGGCAGGTGGGTGATGCAAACAGGTAGTTGCCGTCTTTAAGTCCGCCGTTACCGTTATCCGCTTTTACTTCTTCTTTTGTGCAGGCTTTTTCTACATTTTTAAGCCCGTCAACATCAATTACATATTCTTTTCTTTCTTTGTATTCCTGAGTTTTACCTGCGTTCCAGTTTCTTACAGGTCTATAATAACCTGTAATTCTGCTGTAAACCTCTGCGTCTTCTCCGCAAACAGGGCAGGTGAAGTGCTCGCCTATAATATAACCATGGTTTTTACATACCGAATAAGTAGGCGACATGGTGTAGTATGGAAGTTTGTAGTTTTCCGCAATCTTTCTTACAAGATCTGCCGCTGCTTTCCAGTCAGGCAGTTTTTCGCCCAAGAATGCGTGGAACACTGTACCCGAAGTATAAAGTGTCTGTAATTCATCCTGAATGTCAAGAGCAGAGAATATATCGTCTGTGTAACCAACGGGCAAATGACTGCTGTTGGTGTAGTATGGAACATCCTCGTCTTCTGATGCTGTAATAATGTCGGGATATTTTTCAACATCATGTTTTGCAAGTCTGTATGATGTTGACTCTGCAGGAGTTGCCTCTAAGTTATAAAGGTCGCCGTATTCTTCCTGATAGTCAGACAAGCGTTCACGCATATGGTTAAGCACATTCTTTGTAAATTCCTGACATGCTTTGTCAGTCATATCTTTTCTTACCCATTTTGCATTAAGACCTGCTTCATTCATACCTACAAGACCAATTGTTGAGAAGTGGTTGGCAAATGTTCCTAAATATCTCTTTGTATATGGATACAACCCCTCTTCAAGAAGCCTTGTAATAACTGTTCTCTTTATTTTTAATGAACGGGCAGAAATGTCCATCATTTTGTCAAGTCTTGCGTAGAAGTCTGCTTCATCAGTCGCAAGATATGCAATCCTTGGAATGTTGATTGTTACAACACCTACAGAACCTGTGCTTTCACCGCTTCCAAAGAAACCGCCTGACTTTTTGCGAAGTTCTCTCAAGTCAAGACGCAAACGACAACACATACTTCTTACATCGCTTGGCTCCATATCGCTGTTTATATAGTTTGAGAAATACGGAGTACCATATTTTGCAGTCATTTCAAACAACAACTTGTTGTTTTCTGTCTCTGACCAGTCAAAGTTGCTTGTAATTGAATATGTCGGAATAGGATACTGGAAGCCTCGTCCGTTAGCGTCGCCTTCAATCATAATTTCGATAAAGGCTTTGTTAACAAGATTCATTTCTTCCTGACAATCGCCATAAGTGAAGTCCATATCTTTTCCGCCCACAATAGCAGGTAAATCTTTTAAGTCGTTCGGCACTGTCCAGTCAAGAGTAATGTTTGAAAATGGTGCCTGTGTTCCCCATCTTGACGGAGTGTTAACACCATAAACAAATGACTGGATAGCCTGTTTTACTTCTTTATAAGTAAGTTTGTCCACTTTAACGAATGGTGCAAGGTAGGTGTCGAATGATGAAAAAGCCTGTGCTCCCGCCCATTCATTTTGCATAATTCCAAGGAAGTTAACCATCTGGTTACATAGTGTTGACAAATGACTTGCCGGTGCAGAAGTAATTTTCCCGGGTACACCGCCAAGACCTTCTTTAATTAACTGTTTTAAACTCCATCCTGCACAGTAACCTGTAAGCATTGACAAGTCGTGTATGTGAATGTCGCAATTTCTGTGTGCGTTGCTTATTTCTTCATCATATACCTCCGACAACCAGTAGTTTGCGGTAATAGCACCTGAATTTGATAAAATAAGTCCGCCTACAGAATAAGTAACTGTTGAGTTCTCTTTTACACGCCAGTCAAGTACATTAACATAATTGTTAACTGTCTCTTTATAGTCCAGATATGTGTTCTTTAAATTACGAAGTTTTTCTCTTTGTTTTCTGTATAAAATGTATGCCTTTGCTACGCCGTCATATCCACCCTGAATTAAAACTGATTCAACGCTGTCCTGAACATCTTCCACCGCTACAAGACCGTCTTTGATTTTTCCCAAGAAATCTGATGTAACCTTTAGTGCAAGAAAATCAATTATATTATCGGTGTAATCGGTGTTTGTGGCATCAAATGCCTTTCTCATCGCACCGGCGATTTTGTTAATGTCAAATTCTACAATTTTCCCATCTCTTTTTACAATTTGATACATATTTAGCACCTCTTTTTAATAATTTTATCTTATATAAGACATTTCGATTATCGGAGAAATATCTGCCAAAAAACTTTCCATTTCTTCATCGCCAAAGGAATCAAGTCCGTTGGGATTTAAGATGTTTTCCGAGCATTTGTATTTTTGCAGGTAATACCTCTTTGCTCCCTTTATCCATTTTGCCAGCGAAATCAGTTGTTCTTTGGTGTGTATCCCCTTTACCACAGTTGTCCGAAACTCATAGTCGACTCTTCCCTCAAGCAAAAAATCTTTGGACTTTGCAACAGCCTGTAAATACCCCTCTGCTCCGGTTGCATCCTCGTAATAATCCGGACAGTTTTTTATGTCCATCGCAACATAATCAACCAAGCCGTCATTTACAAGTTTTTTTAGCATATCGGGGTTTGTTCCGTTGGTATCAATTTTAACTTTGTAACCAAGTTGCTTTACTTTTTCAAGAAAATCAGCAATGTCAGAGTGCAAAAGCGGTTCTCCCCCCGACACTACCACGCCGTCTAATATGTTTTTTCTGTTTTTTAAAAAATCAACTACTTCACCTTCGCTGATTTCTGTATCTAAAGGGCCACTTACCAAGGGTGAATTGTGGCAAAAGGGACAACGGAAATTGCATCCGTGGGTAAATACTATGCATGAGACCGTCCCCGGAAAATCAAGCAATGTCAGTTTTTGTAAGCCTGAAATAAGCATACAATCATCCCCTTTGTACATGATTATAATATATCTTGTTGTTTTTGTCAATAGAAAACACAATATATTGTGTTTATTTTTTTGGTGATTTTTCAAAAAAGTACTTTTATTTGCAAAAAATATGGTATATAATATAGGTAAAAGGAGAGATATTATGGGCATAAAACTAAATCCCAACAAGGAAATTGTAAATACCGTCAAAGAGGGCCTTAAAAGAACAGGTGGATATTGCCCTTGCGTTAAAGAGCGTTCCGAAGATACAAAATGTATGTGCAAACAGTTTAAAGAACAATTAAAAGACCCCGATTTCGAGGGTTACTGCCATTGTATGCTATATTATAAAACCAAGGAGGAATAATTATGAACGAAATTATAATTACAAACGAAAACTTTGATAAAGAGGTGTTGCAATCGGACATCCCTGTTATTATCGACTTCTGGGCAACCTGGTGCGGACCCTGCAAAATGCTTTCGCCCATCATTGAGGAGATTGCAAAAGAGGCAAACGGCGAATATAAGGTTGGTAAAATAAACATAGACGAACAACCTGAACTTGCAAATGCTTTTCAGATAGCAAGCATCCCGACAATAGTTGTTATGGAAAACGGCAAAGTTAAAAACTCCGCCGTAGGCTATATGCCCAAACAAGATATATTAGACCTTCTACACCGTTAAGAATATTAAAAAGTAAACATAGATATTTTTTTGAAACACAGAAACGAGGGCTATCTATGAACACATTTGAAAAAATTTATGAGGTTGTTAAAAACATCCCAAAGGGCAAGGTTGCGACCTACGGACAAGTTGCTCTTTTGGCAGGAAATCCACGCTGGGCAAGAGTTGTAGGATATGCTCTGCATGTAAACCCCGACGCATCTTCCATTCCATGTCATAGAGTGGTAAATCGTGAAGGCAAAGTTGCCCCGGCATTTGCATTTGGTGGCAGGGAAGTTCAAAGACAACTGCTTGAAGCTGAAGGCATTGTTTTTGAGCCGGACGGCAGGATAGATTTAGAAAAATATTGTATGTAAATAAAAAGTGTGGTAATGATTATGAATAAAATACTATGTATTATACTGGCTATTCTCTGCATTTTCCTCACAGCCTGCGGAAATGATAGAAGTATAGGAATTATCGGCGGAGCGGATGGACCGACATCGATAATAGTTGCAGAAAAAGGAGAAAAAGCGATGTATCAGCAGATTACGCCCCATGAGGCGAAGAAAATAATGGACTCAGGCGAGGAGCATATCATTTTAGATGTAAGAGAACAAGATGAATATGACGAGGGCCATATCGCAGGTGCACTCCTGATTCCATATACCAAAATTGAAAATAAAGCAGAAGAGATGTTACCCGACAAAGATGCACAAATTCTTGTGTATTGTCGCAGCGGCAGACGAAGTAAGATTGCGTCCGAAAGTCTTGCAAAACTCGGCTACACCAATGTAAAAGAGTTCGGCGGTATCATTGATTGGCCATATGAGGTGGAGAAATGAGTAATAAAGCGAAAATAATATTATCCGTTTTCGGTGTTGTGATTAGCTTGGCTTTGCTTGTTGTTAGTAGCATTCTTGCAGAAGAGACGGTTATAAGCCCCACATCTGCAACTCTACTTTCAACTATTTCGGTTATCCCGGTCTTTGCCGCAATTTCCTTTGCGGCAAAGGTTGACTATGAAACAGGTGTTTACGAATGTAGAAAGTGCGGTAATATCTTTAAACCAACATTCAAGGCGTATTTTTGGGGTGCACACACATTGACGACAAGACACTTAAAATGCCCAAAATGCGAAGAAAAATCCTGGTGCAAACGGACAATTCCTAATGCGTGACTTCGGCCACGCATTTTTTATTGACATTTATATAAAGGTATGGTATGATTATTCATACTAATCATACAAAGGGGATTTTTTATGAATATACACAACGGAAAATATGCATGGATGGTCAAAATTGGAGAAAAGGGGCAGTTTGTTATTCCAAAAGAAGCAAGAGAGGTATTTGATTTACAACCCGGAGATGAAATTTTAGTTCTTGGTGATAAAGAAAGAGGAATTGCAATCGCTCCAAAAAAAATGCAACAAGAGGTTATCAAACAAATTTTTAGTGAAATAGAGGAATGAAAATATGAGCAAAATTGTTTTCTTTTGTATTCCTGCACACGGACACACTAACCCCACTTTGGGCGTTGTTAGGGAATTAGTCTCTCGTGGACATCAGGTCTGGTACTATTCGTATAACATAATGCGTGAAAAAATAGAGTCGGCAGGTGCGACATTTATATCATGCGATGATTATGATACGGAACAGAATTTGAGTGCCAAAGATTCTACCCGTATGGGAATAGACCTGGCATTCTCTACAAAAATACTTGTGGATATAACATTAGCCCTTGATGATAAGGTTTGCAAGGAGATGACAGATCTTAAGCCTGATTGTATTGTTGCAGATTCTATGGCACTATGGGGAAAAGCAGTTGCATTAAAACTTGGTATTCCTTTTGTTTCTTCAACAACAACTTTTGCCTTTAATCAACACTCGGCTAAAATTATGAAACAAAGTCTTGGAGATTTGATTAAGATGCTTTACGCTATGCCAAAAACAACTAAACAAGTTAAACGGCTAAAAGATAAGGGCTATCCTGTTAATAATATTCTTGATATTATCGCAAGTGATGATAACACCCATACGATTGTCTATACCTCTCCTGAGTTTCAGCCTTGCTCTGAAACTTTTTCAGAAAAATACGCATTTGTCGGTCCTTCCATTCGTTCTGCAAACGAAGAAATAGAAAAAAAGAGGGATAAACTAATTTATATATCAATGGGAACGGTCAATAATGACATGATGCCTTTTTA
>JAFQJA010000012.1 GCA_017397315.1 Clostridia bacterium
ATTGACAAAATCTATTTCTGATGTTTACTCAAGAATTGAAAAAGACGCAAAAAACAGAAATCTTAAAATGAGCAGCGATGACACATTAAACACACAGCGGCTCTTAAACACGGCAGGTTATACCGATTTGCAAGGGAAAAACTTTAAGAGGACTCGGTGCTTGGCGATAAAACCAAAGTTGCCGCCTAAAAGTATTTCCAGAGCGGTATTACAAAACACGATGTTATTAATATGCAAAAGCAACTTAACAAAAACGGTATTACCGACCGCTTGGGGAAACTCGCCTTTAATGCAATTCTTAACTATGCTTTTGACTATGTTGTGTTGGGGGAAGAACTTACATACAGCGACGATGGAGAGGCGGTTTTTTTGCGACTTAAATCTGACAAAAACAATATGTCAGTTGTTTGTGTTATTATGGGAACAAGTACTTTTATTGTATCTGATACTCCTATGCGGGAAAAAGACATTAAAAGTATGTGCTGGGGAATAGATTCATACGATTTGTTTTTTGACTCTGACGAATCGGGGAAATATTGTTATTTGTATCTTGGAAAAGGCAAATGGAGCGGTCCGTTATACTATGACAAAGAAACTACCCTTAACAATAACGGCGATGAAATAAAAACAGTTTATTTAAAGGGAGAACGGACAAACCCCTATGCAGAATTTGAAGAAAAATATACACCAATGTTTGAAAAGATTACAAGACAGATAGATATAAAACATGTTCCTGAATTTTTCATTAAATAAGGAGAGGTTGTTTATGAAAAAAATTATTATAACTATGTCTGCTATAACATTGCTTGTTGCTGTTTTGTTTTCGGTTGTGTGCGTGGGTATGTTTTTAAAAAATTCGAAGATGTCCGCAGAGAATATATTGGATACAATGCCATTTCAAAAGAATACAATGAAAGCGGAGAATACTGTGCAGTTAAATATACTGCATCGTTAGGCACAAGACCAAAAAACGGCTTTTGTCTTTCTATAAACAAAACAGGAGAAACGCCCGAAGATACAGGAAATGTATATAGTTCATACAACAATTTTACTTACAAGTGGTTAGATAACAACACTTTGTTAATTGTTACTTATGATGACGATACTTTTAAAAACGAGACAGAATATGAGGGCATAAAAATTGTTTATGAAGATGGGAAAACGAAATATTCGATAAGAGAATATCTTTTTGTTTTCTGTACTTCTTGTTAAATGCCTTTTGTGCAGATTTGTTAAAAATCGTGTCGCCCGCCTGCATCAATATTATATTTTTCAAAAATACAAACTATTTTTTCAACTACATAGAAATCATCTACGATATCTTCATTTTGTATTACAGAGACAATTTCTTTCAATATGTTATTTGGTCTTGAATTAATAGTTTCTGTATCAACATCAACATACTGTATGGCAGTATTTATAGCATCAGAAATTTCTAATATGTTTTAAAAATCAATTTTAACTTATACTGTATATATAATACAATGTAAGGGTGATTTAAATGGCTTTTACTCCAAGAGAGACAAAAAAGAAAATCAAGGCAGGATACAAAACACTTTATATAAAAGACAACCTTGCCGAAAAAATCAACAAACTTGCAGAGAAGCACAACACAAGTTTCAACAATATTGTAATAAGCATTATTGAAGATTTTTTCAAAGAAAATAACGAATAAGAAAAACCTCTCAAATTTCTTGAGAGGTTTTTTTAATGCCTATTACAACAATCTTATTTCCTGTTCCAAAGTTACTCCAAACTGTTTTTCCACAGTTTCTCTTACAAAATCAATAAGTTTAAGTACATCGTCGCAGGTGGCGCCACCTTTATTTATTATAAATCCGCTGTGTTTTTCCGAAACACAGGCTCCTCCTATTTGTTTTCCCTTAAGTCCTGCCTGTTCAATAAGGGCTCCTGCAAAGTACCCTTCCGGTCTTTTAAACACACTTCCTGCACTTGGGTACTCTAACGGTTGTTTTTCAGCGCGTCTGTGAGCAAGGTCCAGCATTTTGTCTGCTATTTCTTTACTGTCGCCCTTTTCCAACTTGAATTTTGCGCTTACTACATATTTGTCTGTGCCCTTGTAAATACTTGTTCTGTAACCGAAATTATGCTCGGTAATTTCCCCTGTATTTCCTTGGCTGTCAACATAAGTTGAACTTACAACTATATCTTTCATTTCACCGCCGTAAGCGCCTGCATTCATAAATACTGCTCCGCCCACGGTACCGGGAATACCTGATGCAAATTCAAAGCCGGAAAGAGAGTTTTGTTTCGCAACCGCACCTACTTTTGACAAAAGTGCTCCTGCTCCTGCGGTAATTACGGTATCGGAAACAGAAATTTCGTTTAATCCACCGCTTATTTTTACCACCGTACCGTCAAAACCTTTGTCGCTTACCAACAGGTTGGTTCCGTTGCCCATCACCGTATATTTTGTATCTTTTAACGCTTTTATGATTTCGCACAAATCCTCTATAGTATCAGGCACAACTACAACGGAAGCAGGTCCGCCGATTTTAAAAGAAGTGTGATTGCTCATTGGTTCGTCAATTAACAAAGCACAATGTGGAACAACACTATTTAATTTTTTACAACTTGCTCTTTATTAAATATATCAATCTACCCCCAAGGCTGCCGCACCTATAATTCCTGCGTCATTACCAAGTGTAGCGGTTACTATTTCACAAGGCACCGCCATTTTTTTATACATATTTATTGTTACTTCCTCGGTTAGGGGTTTAATTATAGCATCTCCCTCTTTTGAGATACCTCCCCCTATCGCAATCATTTCCGGCATAAGGATATTTATAATATCTACAATCCCCACCGCAACATATTTAATATACTGATCAACAACTTTTTTTGCTACGGGACAATTTGCTCTCATGGCATCAAATGCAGTTTTTCCGTTAACCCCGCCGTCAACGGATTTTGCAAGAATGCTGTCGGGATTTTCCTCTATCGCCTTTTTAGTCTGTCTTATAAGTGCAGTAACAGATGCATAGGTTTCCCAGCAACCGTTTCTCCCGCAACCGCAAGGCTCCCCGCCGTATACAATTACCGTATGTCCCAATTCTCCCGCGTGGCCGTTAAATCCGCTGTATATTTTTTTGTTAAGGATTACTCCTCCGCCCACACCTGTTCCTAAAGTAATCATTACAGAATTGTCAACTTTTTTTGTAGAACCGGATACCGCTTCGCCTAATGCTGCGCAGTTGGCGTCATTATCTACATAAACAGGAACATTTATCTGTTGGTTAATAAGTTGCCGTATATTTGTATTTCTGAAATTAATGTTTGACGAGCGTACAATTACACCATTTTCTCTGTCAAGCATTCCGGGAGCACCTATTCCTATGGATTTTACCTCCTGCTCTTTTGCGTTTGCCTTATCCATTACTTTTTTAACAAGGCAAATAATGTCGGCAACTATTTCCTCTCCCGGTCTTTTTGGTTCCGTAGGAACACTGTCTTTATAAATTATATTGAATTTTTCGTCTGTTATTCCGCAAGCGATGCTCATTCCGCCAATATCTATTCCGATGTAATACATGCTATCACTCCTTAACATCCAAAAATTCCAAAGTTTTATTAATATCACTGTTTAATATAAGAGTTTCATCAAAATTAGTTTCTTCCAAAAGGTCGAAAACTATTCCCACATCTCCTACCGACGAACAAAAATGTGCATCGGAATTAATTGTTACAGGCACTTTTAACCTGTTGCAAATCTCCGCAATTTTTATCACTCTGCCTCTGTATTGTTCGCTTAAAGAAAGAGAATGTCTGTTAAGTTCAACCGCAATTTTCTTTTCTTTTGCTTTATTTATCACTCTTTCGTAGTTTATTTCAAAAGGACCTCTGTCTAAATGCCCTATAATTTTTACATACGGATTTTCAAGAGCATTTAAGTACGCCTCTTCCAACTCTTTTACAGTTCCAGAGGCATAAACAGGCGGGTGGTAAGATGCAATCACAAAGTCAAGTTTTTTTACAAAAGGAGGGCGTGCATCAATTTCACCGTTTTTATTTATTATATTTGCCTCAATACCTTTTAAAATTGTAATGCCGTAAGCAGATTTCGGTATTGCTCCTATACAGTTAAAATGCCAGAAATGGGGACTGTCCTCCATATCAGGTCCGTGATTGGTTACAGCAATGCCTTTTAACCCTTTCGCCTTTGCTTCCTGCAGATTTTCATACAATGTGCTGTAAGCGTGGGAACTGGCAAGCGTATGAGTATGCAAATCTATTTCTATTTTCATATTTGTTCTCCAAGGTTTTTTTGCATTTCTTCCATCAGTCTCTTGTTTAACTCTTCTGCAGCGTTATATCCCATTCTTTTTGCCCTGTTATTCATTGCTGCAATCTCAACTATTATCGCAAGATTTCGTCCCGGTTTTACAGGGATAAGAATTGACGGAACTTTTATGCCCAGTATTTCAGTGTACTCATCAACAAGTCCCAGTCTGTCGTACATTTTTCCGTCAACCCACGGTTCTAAATTAATAACCATATTTATTTTTTCAGAATCTTTAACTGCTCCGATACCAAAAATCTGTTTAACATCTATTATACCTATTCCGCGAAGTTCTATAAAGTGGCGTATTCTCTCGGGAGATGCACCTACCAAGGATATTGCAGAAACTTTTTTAATTTCTACAGCATCATCTGCAACTAAACGGTGTCCTCTTTTTACCAATTCCACAGCAGTTTCGCTTTTACCTACTCCGCTTTCTCCGAGCAAAAGCACTCCCTCGCCGTAAACTTCAATAAGCACGCCGTGTCTTGTAATTCTTGGAGCCAGTACAATTTTTAAATGTGCAATCAGTGCACTTACAAAATCTGATGTCGAAAGAGATGTTCTTAATATTGGAATGTTATATTTTTCCGCCTCTGAAACCGCCTCGGGAAAAACCTCCATATCTCTTGTGAAAACAAGAGCAGGAATTCCTTTGGAAAATAAAAGCCCGAATATATGGCGTCTTTCGTCAGCGGTCTTTTTTAATAAATAGGTATGCTCTACCATACCAAGAACCTGTATTCTTTCTTCGTCAAAATAATCGTAAAATTCCGCCATCTGCAAAGCCGGTCTGTTTATGTCGGGAGTATTTATTATAATTCCATCATAATCGCCTCCGCCACAAACTGTTTCTAAATTGAATTCCTTGACAATATCTGACAAGGGAATTGTGTATTTTTTATCCATATATAACTCCTCCGCATACTACGCCAATCTTTTTGTTTATTTTGATTTAAACAATTTCCTGTTGCATCAATGACATATCAATAATTCTTTAAAAACATTATACACCAAACCCTGTTAAATATCAACATGTTTGAAAAATTTGTCCTTTGTTTTTTCACTACAGCCAACCTTTTATCAAAAAAACTTGATTTTTGTATTTTCTTCTGTTATAATGGTTGAAAAAAGAAGATTGCTATATGACAAATGCAGGAGATGTCTATTAAAAGGCAACCGACGGAGTAAAACTCTCAGGTGTGTAACAACACGGATACTGTATTTCGATAGCACTCCGGAGAAGTCCTAAAAAGGATGCCGAAGGTGCAAGGTGCGTTATCGTACTAATCTCTCAGGCAAAAGGACGGAGGTAATTTGGGGAATTTAAAAAATTTCTCTGTTTTGTCTTGTTCGGAGTTAAGTTTCTTAACTCTTTTTTTGTATCTAAAACGAAAGGATTTGAAAAAAATGTGGAACAACATTATTGCGAAAATCACTGAGATTAATGACGCTGTCAACGGTTTTGTGTGGGGTTGGCCTATGATTATTATGATTCTCGGCACAGGGCTTTTAATCTCGTTGAGACTAAAGTTTATGCAGATAACAAAATTTGGTGAGTCAATCACCTCAACTATTGTTCCTGCAATAAAAGGCATCGGCAAAAAGAAAAGTTCAACCGATAAAAAAGAAAACTCTATTTCTCAGTTTGAAGCTTTTTCCGCTGCTATCTCGGGCACAGTAGGCACCGGAAACATTATAGGTGTTACTTCTGCTATATTGACAGGCGGTCCCGGAGCAGTTGTGTGGATGTGGATTTCCGCTTTCTTCGGTATGCTTACGAACTATGCAGAAAATGTGCTTGGTCTTTATTACAGAAAAAAAGATGAAAACGGTAATTTTTCAGGTGGTGCTTTTTATTACATTGCGTACGGCTTGAAACAAAAATGGCTTGGCTACATAGCCGCATTTTTCTGTTTATTTGCCGCAATTGGTATGAGCGGTGTTCAGACAAATAAAATATCAGGCACTTTCACCTCTGTTTTAAGTCTTGATTCAACTTTATCAAAAATTATTATCGGTATTATCGTTGCGGTTATTACGGGCATAGTTGTTATCGGAGGTATCAAAAGAATAGGCAAAGTTGCTTCTATGCTTGTTCCTTTTATGTCTTTAATATTTATCATAATGGCAGTTATTATTATAGCAATAAATATTACCGCTGTTCCCCAAACCTTAAAACTTATCTTCACCAGTGTATTTTCAGCAAAAGCTGTTGCAGGCGGTGTCGGCGGTTTTGCTTTTGGCAAAATTATTCAAAAAGGTCTTGCAAGAGGTGTATTTTCAAACGAGGCAGGTCTTGGTTCATCTGTTATTGCACACTCTGCTTCTGAAGTAAAAGAACCCGTAAAACAAGGTCTGTGGGGTGTTTTTGAAGTATTCTTTGATACTTTTATAATATGTACTTTAACCGCACTTGTAATTTTAACAACAAATGTTGCCAACGGAGCATATCAGGCGGGTACATTCTTCGGTACATTTAACGGTGCAACTTTTAATGTTGCTAATGACTCTGCAACTGCATTGTCTGCATTTTCACAAAACCTTGGAACCGTAGGTTCAATAATATTCTGTGTTTTCTTGCCATTGTTTGCTTTTACAACTATTCTTGCGTGGTCGTATTACGGCGAAAAAGCAACAGAATTCTTCTTCCAGTGGCTTCCTAAAAAAGGTCAGCAGACAGCAGTTATTTGCTTCAAAGTAATTTATGTCTTATTAATTGTTTTTGCTTCAGTAATTGAGGGCGAACTTATCTGGGCTATTGACGATACATTTAACGGACTAATGGCGTTGCCAAACTTAATAGCCGTTGTGCTGTTAAGCGGTCAAATTGTAAAAATTACAAAGAATTACTACGAAAGAAAGAACGGAAAAAATGTTGAGCCGATGCTTTCTGCTTATCCCGAATTAAATGCTAAATTTATAAAGGAATTGGAGAAAACTTCAAAATAATATGGTTTTGTTGTAACAATCAGGGAAATACCCTTTAACGAGGGTATTCCCCTTTTTTTATTGCTATCTGCCTCTGATTATTCCTGCCTGTACCACCTGCTCTCTTCACATCCGACGACACCGCTCTTACCCAACTTATTTCTGCTACTCGCTTGCCGACTTTCTCTGCGTGTAAACCTTCACTAAAAGCGGGATTTTATTATGTTGGTAAGGCTCCGTGATTAGCAAATGCAAGTTACAGACCGCCCGTCTTACACTCTGCACCGCCACTCCGTCTCGCCACGCTACCTCTTTTCCTTTGGTTTCATCCCTCTCCCACTACACACCGTCTTTCCTACTCCTTGCCTCGTTTCCTCTGGTTGCGTCTTCCTCCGCTACACTCCCTATTTCTCGCTCCCACTCTACACCGCAACCTAATTCCCACCGCTTTCACCACTTTTTATTCCCTTCGCAAGATTGTTAAAATTTTAACACTCAAGCATCTTCCTCCGTTTTTTTAAAAAACTTGTGGAAAAACTCAAAATATTGTGGTACAATATAATCAGGAAAATTTTTGCGTAAAGCTGGGTGATTAAAATGAAATCTTTTTTAGATTTTATGAAGAACAATATTGTTGTAATTGACGGTGCGATGGGCACCATGCTTCAGAAATCCGGATTAAAATTAGGTGATATTCCCGAAAGTTATAATATCACAAACCCTGAAATTATTACCGATATTCACAGGCAATATTTAAAAGCCGGTGCAAATGTTATAACGGCAAACACTTTTGGAGCAAGTCCGCTGAAACTAAAGGGCTCTCTTTTCACCTGCAGACAAATAATAACTTCAGGTGTTATGCTTGCAAAAGGCGTTACCGCAAATAAGGCTTATGTTGCGTTAGACATTGGACCTCTTGGCGAAATGCTGAAGCCCATGGGCACTCTGTCGCACGAAGACGCTTATGAACATTTCAAAAAACAAGTCATATACGGTGTTGAGGCCGGTGCAGACCTTGTTATAGTCGAAACTATGACAGATTTAGCAGAAGCAAAACTGGCTTGTCTTGCTGTTAAAGAAAACAGTAGCCTCCCTGTTATATGTACAATGTCATTCGAAGAGAACGGACGCACTTTTACGGGATGTCTCCCCTCATCTGCCGCTCTTACTTTATCCCCTCTTGCCGACGCTGTCGGTGTAAACTGCTCAATAGGCCCTGACAAGTTGACACTAATTGTTGATGAATTTTTAAAATATTCTTCAGTTCCCGTTTCTATAAGTCCTAACGCCGGAATACCCAAATCAGTAAACGGACAGACTGTTTACGATACCGACAGTTCGACCTTTGCAAAACATATTGAAAAACTACTTGATATGGGTGTATCGTTAGTCGGTGGATGTTGCGGAACCACGCCACAGTACATTGAAAAAGTAAAACAAGTTGTTGCAACCAAAAAGAAAAAACCAACAAACAAACCCGAAATTACTGCTGTGTGCACCGCTTCAAAAACAGTGGTGGCTGACGCTCCTTTGATTATCGGCGAACGAATTAATCCTACGGGCAAAAAACTACTTAAACAAGCTCTTATTAACAGGGATTATAACTATATTATTTCTCAGGCTGTATCCCAGATTGATGCAGGTGCACACATTTTAGATGTCAATGCAGGTTTGCCGGAAATTGACGAGGAAAAAGCGTTAAAAGAAGTTATAACAGAAATTACCGCTGTTACCGACACACCTTTACAAATAGACAGTTCAAACCCGGCAGCAATCGAAACAGCCTTGCGGACATACACCGGAAAAGCCATTGTAAACTCTGTAAACGGCGAGGAAAAATCAATGTCAAGCATTTTGCCGTTAGTCAAGAAATACGGTGCGGCAGTCGTTATCCTTACATTAGACGAAAATGGAATTCCTGACACCGCCGAAAAAAGAGTTGAAATTGCCAAAAAAGTTGTAAAAAAAGCAGTGGCTTTAGGCATCCCCAAAAATGACATAATTGTTGATTGCTTAACCCTTACTGTATCGGCTCAGCAAAAAGAAGCAAAAGAAACGCTAAAGGCAATTGCTATGGTTAAGGAAACGCTTGGGGTAAAAACAGTTCTTGGCGTTTCAAACATTTCTTTTGGTTTGCCAAGACGCGACCTTATAAACGAAACCTTTTTATCACAAAGTCTTTTTGCAGGTCTTGATTTTGCAATTATTAATCCCAACCACGAAGGTATGGTTGGCAGAATATTGGCACACAATGTTATTGCAAACATTGACAATAACTGCGAACAGTTTATAAACCATTTTTCTTCAGAAACCAAAGAGGAAAACTCACAAAATGATATGTCATTAAAAGATATTGTTGTTGCAGGTTACAAAGACTATGCCTACTCTGAAACCGTAAAACTGCTGGTTGACAACACCGGCATTGAAATCGTTGATAATTACTTAATTCCCGCCCTTGACACAGTAGGCGAAAAGTACGAAAGGGGCGAGGTTTTCCTGCCTCAACTAATAAGAAGTGCCGAAACCGTTCAGGAGGCATTTAAATGCATTAAATATACAATGGAAAACGGCAACAACCTTAACAAAGGTACAATTATCATTGCAACTGTCAAAGGAGATATTCACGACATTGGCAAAAACATAGTAAAAGTAATATTGGAAAACTACGGCTATAAAATTGTAGATTTAGGCAGAGATATAGACAAAGAAACAATTGCAGAAGCAATAAAACAAAACAACGCTACTCTTCTCGGTTTAAGTGCTCTTATGACAACAACTGTTAAGTCTATGGCGGAAACAATCACCTTTGTCCGCGAAAATTGTCCTGACACAAAAGTAATGGTTGGCGGTGCAGTTCTTAACAAGCAATATGCCGACGAAATAGGCGCTGACTACTACGCAAAAGATGCAAAAGAAGCGTCAGAAATTGCCAAAACTCATTTTAAGGAATAGTTACAATGAAAGCAGAAATTATTGAAAAAGGGCTGAATTACAACGGAAAAGTTGTTTTACTTGACGAAACCCCCTCAACAAATACTTATGTGTTATCAAACAAGACCGATGCTGGCGATATAGTTGTTGCCGTAACACAGACAAAAGGGAAGGGCAGAGCAGGAAAACAGTGGGTTTCAAACACAAATTCTATTGCAATGAGCATTTCTCTCGACCCAAAAATTCCTCCGTCAAAACTGCCAGCAGTTCCTCTTATATTCGGCGTTGCCGTATGTAGCGTCATACGAGAAATATCACAAATTGACGCAATGATAAAATGGCCAAACGACATAGTATATAACGGAAAGAAACTATGCGGTATACTGTGCGAAGCCAAAACAGAAGATGGCAATGTGGTTTCAGTCGTCTGCGGAGCAGGCATCAATGTAAACGACACCGAGTTTTCAAAAGAAATAGAAAGCATAGCAACATCATTAAAAAAAGAAACCGGCAAGACTTTTGACAGAAACGAAATAATTTATAAAATTGCGAACGCTTTTAATTCGCTAGTTTCGATTGGATACACCATTCCGGACAGTTTTTCCGAATTGTGTGTAAACATTGGCAGAGATGTTGTTGCAATTGCAAACAGCAAAAAAGTTAACGGCAGATGCAAAGGGGTTGATGAAAACGGTGCGTTGATTATAACGACAGACGGCGGGGAAATTACCGTAAACTCCGGAGAGGTTTCTGTGCGAGGCTTTTACGGATACTATTAAATGTTCCATGTGGAACATTAGAAAAATACAAAAAACAATGTTCCACATGGAACATTGTTTTTTTAAATTGCACAAAAACTATTGAAATTATAGATCATTAAGTGTATAATAGTATAAAGGCAGGTGAAATTATGAAAACTATTGCGATTGCGAACCAAAAAGGCGGTGTCGGCAAAACCACAACATCAGTAAACCTATCTGCATGTCTTGCAGAAGCCGGCAAAAAAGTGCTTGTTATAGACAGCGATCCGCAGGGTAACACAACCAGCGGTTTGGGCGTAGACAAAAACAATGTTGAAAGTTCGGTATATGATGTTTTAATAAACGGCAAAACGCTTCAAGAGGTTATTATAAAGACAGCCTGGAAAAACCTTGATTTGTGTCCTTCAAACATTGATTTGTCGGGCGCAGAGATTGAACTGGTTGACAAAGACAAGCGCGAGTATATATTAAAGGAAGCAATCAATGGACTGGAAGATAGTTACGATTTTGTTATAATTGACTGCCCTCCGTCATTGACTTTGCTTACTGTAAACGCATTTACCGCTGCAAACACCGTATTAATTCCTATACAGTGCGAGTATTATGCTTTGGAAGGTCTTGCTGAGTTAACAAAAACCATCAAGTCGGTGCGAATGGGACTAAACCCCGAACTAGACATTGAGGGTGCTTTGCTTACTATGTTTGACATTAGAACAAATTTGTCTGTTGATGTTGTTGAACAGGTTAAACTCGTTATGCCGAAAAAAGTCTTTAAGACAGTAATTCCAAGAAATGTTAGGCTGTCAGAAGCACCCAGTTTTGGTGTGCCTGTAATATATCACGACAGTTCTTCTGCCGGAGCAAAATGCTACAGAGAACTTGCGAAAGAAATAATTAAAAATAACAAGAAACGGAGATGATCAAATGGCTAAAAAAGGTGGCCTTGGCAAAGGTACTGCCGCTTTATTCTCTGACATCACAGAAAATTTACAATCCAAAAACAGTGTGGTTAATTTAAAAATAATAGATGTTCAACCCAACGCTGAGCAACCAAGACGGTACTTTGATGAAGAAAAAATGAACGCATTGGCGGACTCTATAAAAGCAAACGGTATTATTCAGCCTATAATCGTAGTACCTAATAACGATATATATATGATTGTTGCCGGCGAACGCAGGTGGCGTGCTGCAAAAATTGCAGGCCTCAAAGAAATACCAGCGATTATTCAAGACTACACACATGACAAAGTTATGGAAGTAGCGTTAATTGAAAATCTGCAGAGAGAGGACTTAAACCCTGTTGACGAGGCGTTAGGTTACAAAACATTGATGACAACATTCGATTTGACACAGGAGCAAATAAGCGAAAGAATAGGTAAAAGCAGAAGTGCTGTTGCAAACTCTTTGCGTTTGCTGAACCTACCCAACGACGCACTCGACTTATTAAAGGAAGGCAAAATCACAGAAGGGCATGCAAAAGTAATACTATCATTAGAAACACAAGAGGACAGATCTCAGGTTGCTATGACGGTTTATAAAAAACGCCTTAGCGTAAGGGAAACAGAGACATTAGTGAGGCTTAAACTAAGACCTGCACGAAGAATTGTCAAACCTAATCCCGACCTGATACATTACATTTCTGAACTTGAGGACAACATTTCAAAATCTATGGGCACCAGAGTAAAAATTCGCCACTCGGGAGGCAAAGGAAAAATTGAAATCGAATACTATTCAAACGACGAATTTGACAGAATAATGGAAATTTTGCAAAAGTAGACAAAAAGTCGCCTTTTAAAATTCGCCGTGTTGCACAAACTCGGTGCGAGCCGTGTGTTTTTGAAACGAAGAACAAAAACTCGTTACGGGCTAATTTTGGGCGTATTTTTACGGGGGTATTATTTTGAAGAACTTTAATCCAAAAACTTTAATTGCCTTTGCAATAATTTTTTCTGCAACCATTATACTGATTTTATTTGCAGGAACTTTAGACGAAACTGTAAAAAAGGATTTTGACAATCCTAAAATTACCGACGAGATGTTTGTCCCTGAAAGTGTAATCGCTCTTTCGGACAAAATCGGAGTTTTGTCAGACGAACTTACAGACAAAAAAGCGGAAATTAATTCGCTGGCAGAACAGTTGAAAAATGCAAAAGAAGAAATTGATGTTTACAGTAAACTGGGACAAATCATTTCCTTAATTAACGAGGGAAATTTAGAAAAAGCCCAAGAATTGTTGTCAGAGATTGACGAGGAAAATTTAAACTTAAATACAATTAACATTTATAATCTAATTACAAAGGAGATAGAAAAGAATGCTTGACATTAAATTATTAAGAGCACAGCCTGAAATGGTAGTAGAGCAATTAAAACGAAGAAGTTTCGACCTTGATTTAACAGAGTTTACAAAGCTTGATGCCGAAAGAAGAGCATTACTTGTCGAGGCTGAGCAACTTAAAAATCAACAAAACACTGTTTCAAAACAAATTCCGGCTCTTAAAAAAGAGGGCAAAGATGTTGCTCCAATTTTTGCGGAAATGAAAGAATTGTCAGATAAAGTTAAAGTTTTAGACGACAAAGTAAGAGATTTAGACGAGGCGTTAAGACAGATTGTTTTAACGATCCCCAACATTCCTAACGCAAAAGTTCCTGACGGAAATGACGATGGCGACAACCTAGAAATAAGAAAATGGGGAGAGCCGACAAAATTTGATTTTGAAGCGAAGGCGCACTGGGATATAGGAGAAAACCTTGATATACTGGACTTTGGCAGGGCAGCAAAAATCACAGGCTCAAGATTTACGGTATATAAAGGACTTGGTGCTGCACTTGAGCGTGCAATAATCAACTACTTTCTTACAACACATACAACAAAAAGCGGATATACAGAAATATTTCCACCATATATGGTACACAGAAATTCAATGGTTGGCACAGGTCAGTTGCCGAAATTTGAAGAAGATGCCTTTAAAGTTGCAAATACTGAATATTTCTTAATTCCAACAGCAGAGGTTCCGGTTACAAATCTGCACAAAGATGAAATTTTAACTGCAGAACAATTACCTATAAAATATTGCGCATACTCCGCTTGTTTCAGAGCGGAAGCAGGTTCGGCCGGACGCGACACAAGAGGTCTTATAAGACAACATCAATTCAACAAGGTAGAGTTAGTAAAATTCGCTAACCCCGATACATCATACGACGAACTTGAAACGCTTACAAACGACGCTGAAAAGGTGTTGCAAGGATTGGGCCTGCCATACAGAGTTGTACGCCTATGTTCAGGCGATTTGGGCTTCAGTTCAGCAATGACATACGATATTGAAGTGTGGATGCCGAGTTACGGAAGATATGTCGAAATCAGTTCCTGCAGTAACTTCGAGGACTTCCAGGCACGCCGTGCAGGAATAAAATTCAAACGCGACGCCAACAGCAAAGCAGAATTTGTTCATACATTAAACGGAAGCGGAGTTGCAGTAGGAAGAACCGTGGCGGCAATACTTGAAAACTATCAGCAGGCAGACGGTAGCGTAAAAATTCCCGAGGCGTTGGTTCCTTATATGGGCACAAGACTTATAAAATAAAGATTATCCACACACTTATCAACATTTTGTCAATAAAATGTTGATAAGTGTGCTGTTTTGCAAGGTTAAAACCTGATTTTACAGCATTGTTTTGACATTCATCATTGTTTGTCTTTTATACTGCATGTATCGTATCGGTAAATATTTCAAGAGATGACATGGCGGTCTTGCTTGTTTTATTTGTGTATCTATTATATAATTTGTATTTCTGTTTATATAATTTGAGTTACATATTAATAATTTAATTGTGCGTGGCTAAAAAGCGTTGTATTCTTAAATGCCCCTGTACTGTTATGTTTAACAAAGGAGAAGTGCAATGATAAAATGTGTTATATTTGATGTAGACGGCACAATGACAAAAACTATGCCGTTGTTTGAGTTGTCTTTTCTGCGCGCTTTTAACGAAGTGTCGGACAAGCCTCTTACTTTGGCGGAATTACGCAAAAGCGTAGGGTTGTCAGAAGAGGGCATGGCAAAGGAACTTATCCCCGAAAAACAACAGGCAGTGCTTTCAAAATACTATACATATTATGAAGAGTTGTTATTAACAACGCCCCAGGTTACATATTTCGGTATTAAGAAACTCATTAAATATCTAAATGACAACGGCATAATTACAGCGGTTGTTTCAGGCAAAGGAAAGCCTGCTCTTGATATTACCTTTAGAGCGTTGGGTTTTGAGGGACTGTTCAAAAGCGTTTTTGCTGGACATGATAAATGCCCAGACAAAACACAGAGAATTATCAAAACTATGGAAATTTTAGGCGTCTTGCCTGAGGAAACTGTATATATAGGGGACATTGTTTCTGATATAACAGCGTCAAGAAAAGCAAATATACGGGTTATTTCTGCGGGTTGGGATTTAAACACCGACACAGAAGAACTATTAAGGCACAACCCCGACTATCTTGCTTTTACAGTTGAAGATTGTTTTAAATATTTAAAGGAGAATTTATAATGTCGGAATTGTTTGAAATTTTAATGATTGTAATGTTTGGTGCATCATGGCCCATCAACGCAATGAAATCTTACAAAGCACGAACAACCAAGGGAAAAAGTTTACCATTTTTGCTTCTCATATTTGTTGGCTACATTTTTGGTATAACATCAAAACTTATTGCAGTATCTTTTAAATGGTATGTAATGTTTTTCTATGTACTTAACTTTATAATGGTTGGAATTGATATCTTGCTTTATGTGAGAAATTATCGGCTGGACAAGAAAGCGGGAATTATATAAGAGAATGAATTGACAACTACCGTTGTCTTTTCACTAAAAACCTCTCGAAAGAGAGGTTTTTTTGTCCCATTTTGTCATATCTTTAAAAAATCAAACATACCTCCAAATTAACAAATGCTTTAAATCACGCATTTGAGCGAAAAAGTTGTCGCGCGCTGTTGCATTTGTTTAGATATAATAAAATTATAGTTATAACTTCCTAAAAAACGAAGGAGAAAAAGAATGAAAAACAACTTGACAAACCCAAT
>JAFQJA010000013.1 GCA_017397315.1 Clostridia bacterium
ATATTATTTTTACTTTGCAACAATGTTGCTTTTTCTGTTTTTTTGTGATATACTCTGTGTATCACAACAATTCAAAGAAAGGATGCGGATTTACTGCTGTGAAATATTTTGATATTAAAACGCAAATATATTTTGGAGAAAACTCTCTCGACAGACTCTCCGAACTTCCATATAAAAAAGCAATCATTATTGCAGACCCCTATGTTGTAAAGAGCGGAATGGTGCACCATGTTACCTCCCGTCTGCAAAGCGCAAAAATAGAGTGGGAAATTTTCGATAGGGTCATTCCCGACCCACCTATTGAAAAGATTTCAGAGGGTGTTTCTGCCGTGCTTAAGTCTAAAGCAGATGTAATTATCGCAATAGGCGGTGGCTCTGCAATAGACTCCGCAAAGGCTATCCGCGAAGTTGCAGAAAAGGCTGATACTACATATAAGCACCCTGCACTTATAGCAATCCCGACAACAAGCGGTACAGGAAGTGAGGTTACTTGTTTCTCAGTTATTTCAGACCCCGAAAACCATACAAAAATTCCGCTTGCCGATGATTGTCTTTTGCCCGACGAAGCGATTTTGGACGCCGAGCTTGTAAAAACTGTTCCTCCCGCAGTAACAGCAGATACAGGTATGGATGTATTCACACACGCGCTTGAGTCTTATGTAAGCACAAACAACAACGAATTTTCAGCGGCGCTGGCAGAGAAAGCTATAGAAATTACAGGCTCATTCCTGCTCCGATCGTATCTTGATAATAACGACACCCACGCAAGACAGAAAATGCACATCGCATCATGTCTTGCAGGACTTGCGTTTAACACTGCATCGCTTGGAATAAATCACAGTATGGCACATCAGTTGGGTGCGGCATTCCATATTCCGCACGGCAGAGCAAACGCAATGCTTTTGCCTCATATTATTGAGTATAACAGCGATATAGATAAGTATTCTCGTCTTAAAACCGACTACCCCAAGCATGTCCGCAAATACGCAACAGTTGCAAGAACTTTGGGGCTCCAGAACTTTAACATCGTAACAACAGTAAGAGCACTGTCAAACTGGTGTCAGTTTATGATGAAGGAAATGGATATGCCTCTTTCTGTATCAGAGGCTAATGTGTGCACACAGGAAGAGTATTTCGCGCAAATTCCCACTATGGCGGAAGCGGCGCTCAAAGATGCCTGCACAAAAACAAACCCCAAACTCCCGACACTAAAAGATATCGAAATGATTTACACACAGCTTTGGTAAAACAAAAGGGACTGTAAAATAATTACAGTCCCTTTTTTGGGAATAGGAAAAAATGTTTGGAATGGACAAACTGAGCCTAACCCGTGCTATAACACGGGTTAGGGTTACCCGACGCTGTATGTAGATACTGCGAGGGCGAAGTTTGTTCGTAGCAAAAGCGCACGCACATACATAAAAAGAAAAATCGCAATAAAACTGCGATTTTTTACATTTAGTTCAAGTTTTAAAATTTCATCACATCTTATTTGCTTTATTTCCGTGCTTTTGCGCCATCCAATGATATACTAAAACTGTTTTTTCCGCCACATTCAGCATCATAATGATATTTTTTGCCCGAAGGAGTTCGATACACATTCGTGCTAGTAGATGATGGGGTTCGATTCTCTGTCGCTGTCTCTCCTATTGCATAGTTTGTTCCTGTTTTGTAATCTATTTTAACTGACGGTTGAACATTATAGCAGAACACACAGAACGAAATGCCCCGTCCGTTATCTTCAACAGAATATGCCTCTAGAAGCACACCATCTGCAACAAGGTTGCTTCCCGTAAATACAGGTGTAGAGCGATACACAACTCTGTTTCCTGTTTTTTCTATATAGTCTGCTATCTTATTTTCAAACGGAAGCATACCATCAACATTTAAATATCTTGTTCCTGTTATAAGGTTTTTTCGTTTGCGTTCTCGCCTGTAAGCTGAAACCCGATTAAATGACATCTATTATATAAATATCCGCCCTCAACAACATCATAAACTTCATTCTTCCACCCCGTCGGGTTTACTTCGCTTATACTTTCTCTTTTTTCTGTTGGCATTAAGTCTGATGCTATTGACGCATAAC
Organism: Clostridia bacterium; assembly: GCA_017397315.1. Lineage (GTDB taxonomy): Bacteria > Bacillota > Clostridia > Monoglobales > Firm-18 > RGIG1864. The sequence continues at coordinate 2,087 of JAFQJA010000013.1, forward strand.
ACACATCGCACCGCCCAAGTTCGTCAAGTTCGCTATAATATTCAAATGAGCCGTTTATAATTTCATATTCCTTAAAGAAAGGTATATTATTGTTGATTTGTGTATATGCTTGTCCTGAATATTCAGGAAGCATACTCATTAACAAATTATATTCGTTATTGTCAAATGAATTTTTAATTATATAAACTGTTTGTGTTCCGCTATCCCACGCAACCCCCAGATTAAATCCTTCGGCAATAAAGCGAATAGGAAGCATTGTGTGACCATTTATAACAGTAGGCGCTACATCAAGTGTTTCAGCATTGTTGTTTAAATATGCCACATTACTGTTAATAACTAACTTTATCGTATCATCTTCCACAGTTAGCAAAACTGATTGCGTGCTTTCTTCCCAGCCCACAACACCACCAAAAGCTTCTATTATCGCTCTAATGGGAACTAATGTGCGCCCATTTGTAACTATTGGTTTTGTCCCCCTGCCAGCATCAATTTCTGTTTCTACACCATTTACTTCCATTATAGGTTCGTCAATTTGCAAGCTGACTATAACATCTGATGTTTCTTTAGCAAGCGTATTAGTTGGGCATATAAATAGAATAATAATCAACCCAATAATTGCTAAAATCTTTTTGCTTTCTTTCATTTAAAATCACCTCATATAAATAATATAGCTTTTGCTGTACTATAATACGGACAGCTTTTTAGCACCAGTAAAACACGGTACCGTATGATACCATACCAAGCATTATTATAGTACCATATGGTAACATTAAAATTAAGAGGTGTTTTTGATGTATTTTAAAAGATTATACGATTTGCGAATTGACAACGACTTAACGCAACAACAGGTAGCCGATTATCTGTTGTGTAATCGTCAGGTTTATGCAAGATATGAACGGGGTTTGCGAGAAATTCCTGTTTCAATGTTAATAAAACTTGCTGATTTTTATAAAACATCTGTTGATTATATTTTAGGCAGAACAAACAATCCAAAAACAAACCAATAACTAAAGGACACCAATCGGTGTCCTTTCTTGTTTTGTTCGCTTATTGTACTTCTTTAATATCTATAGAATATCCCACAACTTCGCCAATAGACTTAACTTGTCCTTTAATAGTTATAATGTCACCAACATTTTTCTGAATTAAAAATTCCTTCTGAGTGTCATTCTTAATGTAGCACATAGCAGATACAAAATTCCATTCCGATGCACCTACAGGTTCAACAGATATGTAACTTCCGTCACTATCAAAACTTTTAATCTTGCACTCAAACTCTACATTCTTTTTCTGGTAATTTGCCTCTGCTTTCATTGCATTGCTGTCTAACTCATCAAACATTGTCTGTAAATCAACAACTTCATAAGTAATTTCTTCAACCTGATTTTGTGCGTTGTCATTATTTGAAACTGTTGTTTCATTACCTCCGCTTGAAGCACCTATAGCTATGGCAATAACAACAATTACACCCCAAAACCACCATTTTTTATAAATGGGTTTTTTTATTTTGCACCCGCAACTAGTACATACAACTGCTTTTTTGTCAACTTCATTTCCACATTTTTTGCAAATCATAATTTTTCCTCCTTAAATATACCATATTGGGATAATTGTATTATACCATTGTGGGATAATATTGTCAAGAGGTGTTTTTATGAGATTAAAAGAAATAAGAAAGTCGAAAAAGATATCCCAACTGAAATTAGCAATGGACTTAAACATGAATCAAAATACAATAAGCAGATATGAAACAGGCGAAAGAGAGCCAGGAATAAACGAACTTATCAAAATTGCCAACTATTTTAATGTATCTGTCGATTACCTGCTCGAAAGAACTGACAATCCAAAAACAAATAAGTAAACAAGCTATCAAAAAGATAGCTTGTTATTTTTATTGGGTCTTCAGACGAGGGCGTAGCAAAACAATCCAGTGAATTGTTTTGCAGCACGAGAGTCCCTGCGAGCTGAAAGCGAGCTTTTTAAGCGAAGCTTGAAGCCGTTTTTGCGGGAGCAAAAAAAGACCACCAACGAAAAATACACCCATTGGGTGGTATTATCGTTGGTGGGTCTTCAGGGACTTGTATGCTTCGCATCCAAATTGCTTGACGACCCAAATGCTTCGCATTTCGGTACCCGTCTGCACACCACTTCGCTACAAAATAGTATCCCATACTATTTTGCTTAACGCTTCGTGCCCTCTCAGGGTTCAAGTCCCTTTTATTAAATAACACCAACACAGAAAGGATACCAAATTGGTATCCTTTTGATGTTGGTGGGTCTTCAGGGACTCGAACCCGGGACCGTTCGGTTATGAGCCGAATGCTCTAACCAGCTGAGCTAAAGACCCGTATTAAATTGAGAAAAAACGGGTTGTAACTTGTTTTTGTTACAACCCGTGGTGACCCGTACGAGATTTGAACTCGTGTTACCGCCGTGAAAGGGCGGTGTCTTAACCGCTTGACCAACGGGCCGAATGGCTCCCCAAGTTGGACTTGAACCAACGACAACTCGGTTAACAGCCGAGTGCTCTACCGACTGAGCTATTGAGGAATATTTAGAGAGATTTTTATATTAAAAATCTCTCTTTGTTCCGGCGATGTGTCGTTTTTCCGGGCCGTCACCAGCCGAGTATTATAACCGCTAAGGAGCTTAACTTCTGTGTTCGGTATGGGAACAGGTGGAGCCTCCTCGCTATTACCACCGGATAACTAATAATGATACCTAA
>JAFQJA010000014.1 GCA_017397315.1 Clostridia bacterium
GGTGTAATGGTACGGTTGTGGTACCAGAATATTTTATAATAAATATACGACAAGCTAAACCGAAAAAAACCACTACTTTTTTCACGTTAAATATTAGCTGATACAACACCAGATTAACGTGCCGTAGTGGAGTGGGAATAATATCATAAAAAATACAAAGTGGCTTGAATCCCAGTGTTCAAGCCACTTTTAGCATATTTACGCTTAAATTTAAAAGTGTTTTTGACAACACTTTGACAACACTTTTGTTAAGAACTTTGCAATAAATAGTTTTTGTTTTTGCTATAAATGTCATAACTCTTTACATAATTACAATTGTATGGTATAATATTACAAAATGATTCAAAGGAGAAAAACAGATGTCAATTAAGCGCAAATATTTTTCGGAAGAAAATACTCCACTTGCTTACTATAAAGTGTTAAAAGTCTTGGTAATAATCTGGATAATAGTTTCTACTTGTCGTTTCTTTTCCTTTATGTTAGAGGAAAATGCATTTGGTATAATAGAAATGCTGATTACTCTTACAATTCATATAATTGTTGCGATTGGACTATACAAAAAACAATGGAATGGAGTAGTTGCTCTTTATTGTATGTATTTATGGTATATACTTGATGTATTAATTTCCTTGGGCATATATATTTCTTATGGTATAGCAGATGCTAGTACCTATGGGCAAACCATAGGTAGTATAATTGGAATTTTGATTTGGGCGATACCAACTTGGGTATATTTTAGTAAAAGAAGACTATTATTTACACCATACAATGAAAATAAAGCGGCAATTTATCCAGCAACAGAACCAGCTTGTGAGGCGGGAATGGCGCAACAAAATAGGTTTTGTAGCGAGTGCGGAGAAAAACTGATTACGGATAGTAAATTTTGTTATAAATGTGGAAAAGAAGTTATCTGTGTTATTGATAAGAAAAACAATGCGTGTGAAAAGTGGCAGGTATGTATTTTTGATGTAGCAACAGGAATTTTGAGGAAAGAGATGAGGGATGTTGATGTAGTTAAATTTCCGCCATCTAAATTCTCTACCAATAATACATATTATGCTATTGAAACAATTAAAGATAACAAAAAAGTAAGAATATATTATGAAAAGAACAACTGGTATAAACAAATAGAAAAAAGTTTACAAACCAATGTTTAAATAATAAATCTAATTTCTTGATTTTTCGCTTTGCTATCATATAATTATTCTGACAACACTTTTGACAACACTTTACTTGTTGAATGTGTAAAATGGGTGTATATAAGTACATATAACAACATCAAAACCACTGGAAATACATGGAATAAATACTAAAAACAAAAGTGATGTTAGAGTGGGAATAATTTCATAAATAATATTAAACGGCTTGAATATAGGTGTTCAAGTCGTTTTGTGCGTATTTAAGCATTGTTTGGGCGTTGATTTTCGACAACAATATAGTTTATGAATATTAAAATTATTTCCAAAAACTATTGACAAAACAATTTGGTAGTGCTAAACTATTCAATATAGTTAGTGGTGTCTAACTAATGCTTTTTGTATAACAAAGATATGGTAGGGTGATAAATATGACATTACTCGAAGCGTCCGAAGGACGGGAATATATAATTAAAAGTATACAAACAGATGATGAAGAATTAAATTCTTTTTTATTCTCACTCGGGTGCTATTCAGGTGAGACAATTACTGTTATTGCATTCAGAAAAGGCGGTTGCACTGTTTCAATTAAAGACGGAAGATATAGCATAGACAATCAGTTGGCGGAAGCTATAATACTTTAATATTTTTTTGCCGAGCGGTTAGCCGGCACTAACTATAATCTATAAATTATAATCCTATGGATTAATGAGGAGGAATACATAATGAGAATTGCTTTGACAGGCAATCCTAACTCCGGCAAAACCACAATATATAATGCTCTGACCGGCTGTAACGAAAAGGTTGGTAACTGGGCAGGGGTTACCGTTGAGAGGAAAGAACACCCGATTAAAAAAGCTTACTATAAGGGTGCTGATGAGCTAATCGCTGTAGATTTGCCCGGTGCTTATTCTATGTCTCCGTTTACATCTGAAGAAAGCATCGCAAGTTCCTATGTGAAGAAAGAGAAGCCTGATGTTATCATAAATATTGTGGATGCTACGAATCTTAGCCGTAGCCTGTTTTTCACAACTCAACTTTTAGAACTTGGGGTGCCTGTTGTTGTTGCTCTCAACAAAAGTGATATTAACGAAAAGAAAGGTACAAAAATTGATGCTCGGAAGTTAAGCAAAAAACTTGCGTGTCCTGTAATCGAAACTGTTTCCATTTCTTTAATCGGCTTACAGGATGTTATTGAAACTGCAGTAGCACAGGCAGGAACTGCACAGCGGGCAGTTTATTCGCAAGGCAATATAGACCTTAAAAGCAAACATGCAGTTGAAGTTGCAGACCGTAAACGATTTGATTTTGTAAATAAGATAGTAAGAGATGTTGAAACCCGTAAGGTTCGTACAAGAGACAAGAATTTTGGCGATAAGATTGATGCTGTGCTTACAAACAAGTGGCTTGGTATTTCGTTTTTTGCTGTTGTAATGTATCTTATGTTTCAGATTTCTCAGGTTTGGGTTGGTGCACCGATTGCTGACCTTCTTGTTGGATGGCTTGAAGCATTCCAAGGCTTTGTTAGCGAAGTTTTCGGTGATGCTAATCCTTTGCTTTCAGCAATTCTTGTTGATGGTGTTATAGGCGGTGTTGTAGCCGTTGTGGGTTTCTTACCGCTTGTTATGGTTATGTACTTCCTTATTGCGATTTTGGAAGATTGTGGTTATATGTCGAGGGTAGCAGTAGTTCTTGATCCTATCTTTAAAAAGGTTGGCCTTTCAGGTAAATCTGTTATTCCGTTTGTCATTACAATCGGCTGTGCGGTTCCCGGTATTATGGCAAGCCGTACTATTAAAAATGAACGCGAAAGAAGAGCGACGGCAATGCTTGCACCATTTATGCCTTGCGGTGCGAAAATTCCGGTAATTGCACTTTTCGCGGGTGTTTTCTTTGATGATGCGGGCTGGGTTAGTACACTTATGTACCTTTTGGGTATCGTATTGATTTTCTTCGGCGCTTTGCTTGTGAATAGAATTACCGGACACCAAAAAAAGAAATCATTTTTTATCATTGAGTTACCTGAATATAAAGCCCCTTCTCTTTGGGGTGCTTTTAAATCTATGTGCAGTCGTGGTTGGGCTTACATAGTAAAAGCGACTACAATTATTCTTCTTTGTAATATGGCGGTTCAGCTTATGCAGACATTCACATGGAGTTTTCAGGTTGCCGAAACAGCAGATGTTTCAATTCTTGCATCTGTTGCAAGTCCTTTTGCTTACATACTTGTTCCGATTGTCGGTGTTCTTAGCTGGCAATTTGCGGCGGCGACGATTACAGGCTTTATTGCTAAAGAAAATGTCGTTGGCACACTTGCAGTTTGTTTTGTAGGACTTGGAAATCTTATTGATACCGAGGAATTTGCTCTTATAGAAGGTGCGGGAGCACAAGTGGCAACCGCTTTTGCGATTACAAAGGTTGCTGCTCTTGCTTATTTAATGTTTAACCTCTATTCACCACCTTGTTTTGCCGCTATTGGTGCTATGAGTTCAGAAATGAAAAGTGCAAAATGGCTTTGGGGTGGAATCGGTCTCCAACTTGGTGTAGGCTATACAGTTGCATATTTAGTTTACACAATCGGTACACTTGTTACTGAACCTGCCTCTCTCGATATAGGTGCGGCTATTGTGGGTTTAATAATTGTTATCGGAATAGCAGGAATCGTTACAGGTCTTGTTAGCAAGACAGACAAAAATCTTAAAACTGAGTATGCTTTTGAATGTGCAAGAAACTAAAGGATAGAGTGATTTTATGACGGATATTATTTTGTTTGCAATACTACTGTTAATTGCAGGAGGTGCAGGACTGTATTTATACAAAGCCAAAAAGCGTGGTGAACACTGTGTTGGTTGCCCATATGCAAAGCAATGCAGAAAGAAGGACTGCAATTGCAGTGTGTCAGCAGAAAATTGTTTAAAAAACTAATACTATAGAAAATGCATTTTGCTTATTATACGAAAATCTCAAAATGCTTGCTCTGTTTTTTATTGTAATTAACCTCTTGCGGCAACGGAAAATTTGTTATATAATAGAAATATGGAATATATTTAATACATATCTGTATTGATTACAAATAGGAGGGAAAAAATGAGCAGATACGAACAAGCCAGAGAGATTTACGCTAGATTGGGGGTAGATACCGACAAGGCAATGGAGATACTAAAAGAACTTCCTGTATCACTTCATTGCTGGCAGGGTGATGATGTAACAGGTTTTGACCACGACGGTCCTTTAACAGGCGGAATACAGGCGACAGGAAACTATCCCGGAAAAGCCAGAAACTATAAAGAACTTATGGAAGATATGGACAAGGTGATTTCTCTTTGTCCCGGCAAAGCAAAATTAAATATTCACGCTTGTTATGCAATTTTTGAAGATGGTGAATTTGTTGACCGAGATAAAATTGAGCCAAAGCACTTTAAAAAGTGGGTAGACTTTGCCAAAGAAAGAGGAATGGGAATAGACTTTAATCCTACATTTTTTTCTCACGAGAAAGTAAAAGACGGGCTAAGCCTTTCAAGTCCTGACAAAGAAACAAGAGATTTTTGGATAGAACACGGTAAGGCGTGCATCAGAATTTCTGAATATTTTGCAAAAGAAACCGGTGTTCCGTGCGTTATGAATATTTGGACAGGCGATGGATTTAAGGATATTCCTGCAGACAGAATGGGGCCGAGAATAAGATACAAGGAATCTATAGAGGCAATTTTGTCAGAACCTTTTGATAAAAATCTTGTAAAGCCTTGTGTAGAATCGAAGGTTTTTGGTATAGGTGTTGAGGCTTACACAGCAGGAAGCGCTGAATTTACGCTTTCGTTTGCTGCGACACATGAAGGATGCTTACCGCTTATGGATAACGGACACTATCATCCGACTGAAGTTGTGTCAGATAAAATACCCGCACTTTTGGCATTCTTCCCTGAAATTGCACTACATATAACAAGGCCTATAAGATGGGACAGCGACCATGTTGTTTTGTTTGATGATGAAACAAAGGAAATGGCAAAGGAAATTGTCAGAAACAATGCACTTGGAAGAGTATATATGGCACTTGATTATTTTGATGCATCAATTAACAGAATTTCTGCATGGACTACTGGTTTCAGAAGTTGGCAGAAAGCACTTTTATTTGCACTATGCACACCCAATGAAAAGTTAAAAGAACTGCAGAATAAATCGGATTTTTCACGGCTTATGATTTTACAGGAAAAAATTAAAACCATGCCGTTCTCAGATGTTTGGGATAAATATTGTGAGGTATGTAATGTGGCGTCTGATGAAGAAGAATGGTTTGAAGAAATTGAAAAATACGAAAGAGATGTATTGAAAGCAAGAAATTAATATAATAAAAAGCCAACTATTTGACTAGTTGGCTTTTTATATAATATTTAAGTGTTCGAGCATAATTTTTGTACCGATTAGAATAAGTATAATGCCACCGGTAATTTGTGCTTTCTTTTGGCACTTGCTTCCGAAAATACTGCCTATTTTAACGCCTGTGGCAGAAAGAACAAAAGTAGTTATGCCGATTATTGAAACTGCCCACCATATATCGACATTTCCTGCCATTGAAAGGGATATGCCTACAGCTAAAGCGTCGATGGATGTTGCAACGGCCATTGTAAGCATTGTTTTCGCTGAAAAATCCGCGTTCTTTTCGTTGCAACAGTCGCATTCATCAGAAAAACCATCTTTTAACATATTGGCACCGATTAACAAAAGCAGAACAAATGCAACCCAATGGTCAACTGCAATAATGGCGTTAGCAAACATACTTCCGAGATAAAAACCAATAAACGGCATAAGTGCCTGAAAACTGCCAAACCATATCCCGCATTTTATACTGTTATTAAAACTTGCGTTTTTCGAAGATAACCCTTTGCATACAGAAACAGCAAAGGCGTCCATACTAAGCCCGACGCCCAAAACAAGTAATTCTATAATACCCATAATAACCTCCAAATCAATAACAGAATTATACTCCACAAAATTTTCTTTGTCAACAGTATTGTAAAAATTTTGTTCGGGTGGTATAATTGGATTGTATAAAAATCAGGAGAGTTACAATATGAAAAAACAAATACACAAAATAATTATTACTTCAATGTTTGCATCAATTTGTTTTATTACAACAATAGTAATAAAAATACCGTCGCCACTTAACGGGTATATAAATCTTGGTGATGTTGCGGTTCTTCTGTCAGCGTGGTTTCTTTCTCCGTATTGTGCTTTTTATGCTTCGGGAATAGGAAGTGCCCTTGCTGATGCCTTTTCGGGATATACCGTATATATACCAGCAACATTTGCAATTAAAGGTGTTATGGCTATTGTTGCATATTACATATTTAAAATAGCCAACAGAAAATTTGGAAAAATACTTTCGTGTGTAATAAGCGGAGCGGTTGCTGAACTGATTATGATTTTTGGTTATTATCTGTTTGAGGGGTTACTGTACGGTTTCGGTGGTTCGCTATTAAATCTTCCTGCAAATTTTATTCAGGGTGGTGCAGGACTTATAGCAGGCACACTTGTATTTAATATATTTGATAAAACAAAAAAGTTGTAAAGGAGTTTTTTATGTCTAATATATGGCACGATATCTCACCCAAAAGAATACAGGCTGAGGATTTCATCTGCGTAATCGAAATTTCAAAAGGAAGCAAGAAAAAGTACGAACTTGACAAGGAAACCGGGTATTTGATGCTGGATAGAATTTTACATACATCAACTCATTACCCGGCAAATTATGGTTTTATCCCCCGCACTTACGGCGATGACAATGACCCGCTGGATGTTTTGTTGCTTTGCTCTGAACAGATTGAGCCTATGACATTGGTCAGGGCTTATCCCATCGGCGTAATATCTATGATAGACAACGGGCGCAATGACGAAAAAATCATTGCAATCCCTTTTAATGACCCCAATTACAATGTTTATAAGGATATTGGAGAGTTGCCTGAGCACATATTTGATGAGATGAGGCATTTCTTTACGGTTTATAAAAATCTTGAAAACAAGGAAACTGCTGTAAACGAAGTGAGTGATAAAGAAATATCTGTTCAAATAATAAAAAAAGCAATCGAAAATTATATTGAAAAATTCTGCAAATAAAAGAAGGAATTGTTATGCCAAAGAAAAATGCCAAAAATACGAAGGGCAAAATTATAACTGCAGCATGGGACTTGTTTTATGAGCAAGGGTACGACGATACAACAGTTGAAGAAATAATTGAAAAGTCAGGCACATCAAAGGGCTCGTTCTATCATTACTTTGAGGGGAAGGATGCTCTTTTAGGTTCTTTATCATATATTTTTGACGAAGAATACGAAAGACTGGCTGATACATTTTCTGACAAGATGAACAGTTTTGACAAACTTTTGTATCTTAACAATACACTTTTTTCTATGATAGAAGAGAGAATAGATATTGATTTGTTAACCAGGCTTTATTCTACTCAACTGATAACAAAAGGCGAAAAGCATTTGCTCGATAACAAGCGATTGTATTATAAACTTCTAAGAAAAATTGTCCTTGAGGGGCAAAAGAATAAAGAAATAACAGATAAGATGACGGCTAATGAAATAGTAAAACTTTATGCAATGAGTGAAAGGGCTTTAATTTACGACTGGTGCCTTTGCAACGGAGAATATTCACTTACCGCTTATGCAAAAACCGTAATGCCTGTTTTTTTATCAGTAATTCGTCTTTAAATAGTATTTTTGAAAAAATCATAAAAATAAGCACAAAACAGCGATTGAAGAGAACTAAGTACAGACCATAGTCTATACTTAGTTCTCTATTGATTTTTGCTAAAATGTGTGTTACAATTATCAATATGTAGAATTTATATGTAAAAGGAGATTGATTAAAAAGTGGATATTTTAGCATTTGCTTTGTACTTTGTAGCAATGTTGGCAATCGGCATTGTATTTTTCTTTAAATCTAAAAGTGCAACAGAAAAAGATTATTTTTTAGGCGGTAGATCAATGGGACCGTGGGTAACCGCAATGAGTGCCCAGGCTTCTGATATGAGTGCGTGGCTATTGATGGGACTTCCCGGAAGTATACTTGCTTTTGGTTTTGGTCAGGCATGGATTGGTATCGGTCTTGCTATTGGTACCGCAGCAAACTGGATATTGGTTGCAAAGAGACTTCGTAAGTTTTCTAAAGCATCAGGGGATGCAATCACACTTCCCCAGTATCTTTCAAACCGTTTTATTGCAAAAGATCACACACTAAGCGTTATTTGTGCGGTTGTGTTTCTTGTTTGCTTTACAATTTATGTTGCATCTGCCTTTGTTGCAGGCTCAGATGTATTTACAACACTTATTCCTGAACTTTCAAAATCTGCTGCAATGATTATTTTTGCGATAATTGTTGTTACTTATACCTTCCTTGGCGGTTTTAAGGCTGTTTGCTGGACGGACTTTTTCCAGGGACTTTTGATGCTTGGTGCTCTTTTAATTATACCTATTGTTATAGGTTTTACAAAAGAACTTGATCCGGCAGCGCTTTCAACTGTATACCAGGGACCTAATGGAGAACAATTTGAGTTTGTTGCTAATTTCTTCAGTGCAAGTTGGAAAGATATTTTATCGGGACTTGGCTGGGGACTTGGTTATTTTGGTATGCCTCATATTATTGTGAGATTTATGGCAATTGAAAAGCCGTCAATGGTAAAAAAATCAGCATCAGTGGCGATAATCTGGGTTGTACTATCTTTGGGTGCTGCAATTGTAATTGCATACCTTGGAAGAATGTTTGTATATTCCAACGGCACTGACCTTTCAAAAGTATTGCTCGCAAACGGTCAGCAGTCATTAATATTTGTAGAATTGGCAAGAGATGTATTCCCCGCGTTTATCGCAGGACTTTTACTTGCGGCAATTATTGCGGCATCTATGTCAACGGCTGACTCTCAGTTGTTGGTTGCGGCATCTTCATTTGCCAGCGACCTTTATAAGCCGATAATTCGTAAACAAGCATCAAACAAAGAAATGCTTTGGGTAAGCAGAATAGTGGTTTTGGTTGTTGCTGTTATCGCATACTTTATTGCAAGCAGTGAGGGCGATGCGGCTCAGGCTATTATGAACCTTGTTTCAAATGCTTGGGGCATATTTGGAGCAGCATTTGGTCCTGCGGTATTGTTATCTATTTTCTGGAAACGCTTTACATATAAAGGTGCAGTTGCTGGTATTGTAGCGGGTGCATTGGTTGATATGTTATGGCTTTGGTTGCCTGTAGCAGGTGGGGTTACGCTTACAGCGCTGACAGGAATTTATGAAATTATTCCCGGTTTCATCATTGGTGCAATTGTGGCAATTGCTGTTACGCTTATTGACAAAAAGCCGTCAGCAGAGGTTGAGGCAATATTTGAAAATGCCACAAACAATTCGATTGACGACTAATATAATACAATTGCCGATACTTTGCCTGAAGGTTCTGACAATCGGTAAGAAAGCAAAGGAATGTTTGGTTTTTAATTAAAAACTGCAGAGCGTGTTATTAAATCGATTGAACCTAACAGTTCAGAGGCAAAAAATATTTTAAAATTATCTGCGACAGAAGAAGTAAACGAAAAAAGGGGTTGAAAATCAACCCCTTTTTTTGACATCATTTTGACATCCATAAAAACGCTGTTTTTTGCAAAATTTAATAAAAATCACAAAGTGAAAAACATAAGAAAAGCCATATATACCAGGCATTTCGCCTATATATATGGCTTTTTGCGTTTGGTCTGAGTGGGGAGACTTGAACTCCCGGCCTCTTGAACCCCATTCAAGCACGCTACCAAACTGCGCTACACCCAGATAAACACCACGCAGTAAATATTATACGAGTATTTTTCATGAATGTCAAGAGTTTTTTAGAACTTATTATGCTCTTTTATGCTTCTGTCGATATTTCGTTTTGCATCTCGTTTTGCGGCGTCTTCACGCTTATCGTATAGTTTTTTACCCTTTGCAAGTGCAAGCTCAACTTTTACTTTGGAACCATTAAAATAAACAGAAGTAGGAATTAAAGAGTAGCCCTGTTGCTTTACAAGCCCCAGCAGTCTCATTATCTCCCTTTTATGCATTAAAAGTTTTCTTTTTCTAAGGGGGTCTTTGTTAAATATATTACCGTGCTCATAAGGACTTATATGCATCCCTGTTATAAACATTTCGCCCTTTTCAACAGAGGCAAAGGAGTCTTTTAGGTTTACTTTACCCTGTCTTATGGATTTAACTTCAGTGCCGAAAAGTTCTATTCCGCATTCGAATTTTTCTTCTATAAAGTAGTCGTGAAATGCCTTTTTATTTTGAGCGACGACCTTTATGCTTTGGTTTTTTGCTGTGTTTTCTCCGTGAGCCATTAACTTTTTCACCCCGTTTATTTTTCTGTTTTTCTTTATAGGGAACAAAATCTATTTGCTTTAATTCGCAATTAACTTTTGATAAAACGACATCTATTTTGTCTCCGATTTTATAAACTTTTCCTGAGTGTTTACCATAAAGGACAAAATTGTTTTCGTCAAATTCATAATAGTCGTCATCCAAATCAACCATTCTTACCAAGCCCTCAACGGTATTATCCATTTGAACAAAGAAGCCGAATGAAGTAGTGGAGGAAATAACACCTGAAAACTTTTGCCCTATTTTATCAGACATAAATTCACACGCTTTATAATCAACATAGTCCCGCTCAGCAATTACTGCATCGGCTTCAGTTTCACTGCTTTGAAGTGCGGTTCTTTTGGCGTTTACGCACATAGTTTTTTTAATTTCGTCAGTTAATTCGCCGCTTAATTCCATTGAAAGTATTCTGTGGACAAACAAGTCGGGATATCTTCTTATTGGAGAGGTAAAGTGGCAGTAGTACTGTGCCGCAAGACCAAAGTGCCCAAGGTTGTCCTCGCAGTATCTTGCTTTCATCATAGAGCGAAGCATTATTGTGCTGACTGCAAGTTCGCAATCTGAACCCGTTATATCAAATAACAGATTTTGCATTGCTTTTGAACTTACCTTTTCTTTTTGCTTAAATTTATATCCAAGTGCTCGCACAACACCCGAAAGGCGTGTTAACTTGTCGCTTTCAGGTTCTTCGTGAATACGGAAAACCCCCGGCAGATTATTGTTAATAAGATGCTTTGCAACTGTTTCGTTGGCAACAAGCATAAATTCTTCGATTATTTTATTTGCTATGGTAATTTTATGTTTAACAATATCTGTTACTTTGCCGTTTTCATCTGTTACAACCTTGGCTTCAGGGAAGTTAAAATCTATGCTTCCGCGACGACAACGCTTATCCCTTAAAACAAGGGCAAGTTCACGCATAAGTTCCAAAAGAGGCACAATTTCGGCGTATTTCTCACGCTGGGACATATCTCCGTCTAATATTTTTAAAACTGTATTATAATCCATTCTGTACTTGGTTTTAATAACTGACTTTTTGATTTTGTAGTCTATAACACCGCCGTTTGGTAATATTTCCATTATGCAGGAAAGAGCAAGTCTTGGTTTATGCGGAAGTAAACTGCAAAGCCCATTTGACAGTTTTTGTGGAAGCATAGGAACAACAGTGTCTGCAAGGTACACGCTTGTGCCACGCAAAAAAGCCTCATCATCAATGGCTGTTCCCTCTTTTACATAGTGGCTTACATCTGCAATGTGAACGCCCAAAAGAAAGTTTCCGTTTTTTAGTTTGGAAAGAGAAACTGCATCGTCTAAATCTTTGGCATCTTCTCCGTCAATGGTGATAATTGTTTCGTCAAAAAGATTTTCACGACGATTTATTTCACTATCCGGAATAATGTCGGGAATGGTTTCTAATTCTTTTGATACGGCGTAATTAAATTCCAAACTGTAATTCTTTTCGTTTAAATATTCTATAATATCCATAAATTTTCCTTTCGAAATAAAAAAACTGTCCGTTTCGGACAGTTTAATTAATTAGAAAATTGAAAGCAAAACAGAAGTAAGCAGGAAGATAAATGCAGCAACACCGGTAACTTTACCTAATATTGCATCTATTGTCCTACCTTTATTTTTTCCAAAAAATGTTTCTGCCCCGCCGGCAATTGAACCGGACAAGCCCGCACTTTTACCGGACTGAAGAAGAACTATTATTATTAGTGCAATCGCAACAATAATTTGTAAAATGATTAATGCTATTTTCATTGGATTTCCCCCCTAAACAAAATACTCAATGTCAATATTATAGCATAGGAAGTGGTAAAATGCAAGTGTTTTTTTATTTATTGCCAAATATTTTGTTAGCAGGATAATATGCATTATTTTCCAACTGTTGTTCGATTTTTATTAGTCTGTTATACTTACACACTCTGTCTGTTCTCGATGGGGCTCCTGTTTTTATTTGTCCGCAGTTTGTGGCCACAGCAATATCTGCAATGGTGGTATCTTCCGTCTCTCCGCTT
Organism: Clostridia bacterium; assembly: GCA_017397315.1. Lineage (GTDB taxonomy): Bacteria > Bacillota > Clostridia > Monoglobales > Firm-18 > RGIG1864. Next base: position 12,553 of record JAFQJA010000014.1, read on the forward strand.
CTGTGGGAAACCACACTTGTATAGCCATTTGCTTTTGCCAGTTCAATTGCGTCAAGAGTTTCGGAAAGAGTACCTATCTGATTTACTTTTACTAAAATTGAATTGGCTACACCTTTATCAATTCCTTTTTGAAGTCTTTTTGTGTTTGTTACGAAAAGGTCGTCCCCTACAAGTTGTATTTTATCCCCCAGCCTGCTTGTAAGAAGTTTCCAGGCTTCCCAGTCTTCTTCGGCAACGCCGTCTTCCAATGAAATTATTGGGTATTTATTGCAAAGTTCTTCCCAATACGAAACCATTTCTTCTGCAGTCTTTGTTATATCTGATTTCCAGAACAGATATTTTCCTTCATCTCCTGCGAGTTTTGCCTCCTCGTACATTTCAGTTGCGGCAGCATCTATGGCAATTTTAAAATCGTCATAGGGAGTGTACCCCGCCTTGTTTATAGCATCAACGATAAAGGAAAGAGCCTGCTCGTCATTTTCTAAATCCGGTGCAAAGCCTCCCTCGTCTCCAACTGCCGTAGAATATCCGTTTTCTTCAAGGACTTTCTTTAATGCGTGAAATACCTCGGTACTTTGTCTTACCGCATCTCTCATAGTATTTGCACCAACGGGAACAATCATAAATTCTTGAATGTTTACGCTGTTTCCTGAATGTTTACCGCCGTTTAAAATATTCATCATAGGAACGGGCATTGTATGGGCATTAACACCGCCTAAATATTTAAATAAAGGCAGCCCTAAACTGTTTGCGGCCGCCTTTGCAACTGCAAGAGATACACCCAAAATAGCGTTAGCACCAAGTTTACCTTTGTTTTTAGTCCCATCGGCAGCAATTAAAAGGCTGTCAATTTTTCTTTGTTCAAAGGGGTTTTTGCCTGCTAATTTACTTGCGATAACAATGTTTACATTGTCAACCGCCTTTATTACTCCCTTGCCATTATATCGTTGTGGGTCGTTATCACGAAGTTCAACCGCCTCAAAAGCACCTGTTGATGCACCTGACGGAACACAAGCAGTACCAACGCTTCCGTCTGACAAAGTTACATCTACGCTTACTGTGGGGTTGCCTCGAGAATCCAAAATTTCTGTTGCTGTGATTTTTGATATTAAAGTACTGATATTAAACACTCCCAAAAGAATATTTAATACTTAGAGTGACAGGAGTTATCCGAACCACGCCTTAAATAGCGTAATTTCGGTGTATTTCGGCTTGTCATCTTTGCAAGGCGTCAGCCTTGCTGCATCTTCCGCACCAAAATCCCCTCAAAATTAACCTTTGAAAATCGAGGATCGGATAGTTCCTGTCACCCTACTTTACTAACATACTGTTACCTGTCATTGATGCAGGCTTTTCAAGTTCTAAAAGTTCAAGCATTGTAGGTGCTATATCTGCAAGTCTTCCGTCTTTAGTAAGATTATACTCGCTTCCTATTAACACCAACGGAACAACATTTGTAGAGTGTGCGGTTTGTATGTTTCCGTTTTCATCAAGCATTTGTTCGGCGTTGCCGTGGTCTGCTGTTATAATAGCCTGACCGCCTTTTGAAACAATTGCTTCAACTACTTTTCCAAGGCAGGCGTCAACTGCTTCTACTGCATCAACTGCTGCCTGGAACACACCTGTGTGTCCTACCATATCGCAGTTAGCAAAGTTTAGTATTATAACATCATAATTCCCACTATTTATTCTTTTTACACATTCTTCTGCAACTTCGGGCGCGCTCATATGTGGTTGCATATCGTAAGTTGCAACTTTCGGCGACGGAATAAGTGCTCTGTCTTCCCCATCACACACTTTTTCAACACCGCCGTTAAAGAAGAATGTTACATGAGCATATTTTTCTGTTTCCGCTATTCTTAACTGTTTAAGACCCGCTTTGCTGATATATTCGCCAAATGTATCGTCAAGTCTTGTAGGTTTGAAAGCAACATCAACATTAGGCATGCTTGCGTCATACTGTGTAAAGCATACATAATAAAGAGGCATATAACCTTTCTTTCTTGCAAAACCGTCAAAGGCCTCATCCACCATAGTTCTTGTTATTTCTCTTGCTCTGTCGGGGCGGAAGTTAAAGAAAATTACGCTGTCGTTTGCTCCGATTGTTTTGCCTCCCTCAATTACTGTAGGAACAACAAATTCGTCTGTAACATCTTCTTTATATGATGCTTTTACTGCACCAACGGGGTCTAATGCTTTAACGCCTTCTCCATTTACCATTGCATCAAACGCTTTTTCAACTCTGTCCCATCTGTTATCTCTGTCCATAGCATAATATCTACCCATTACTGATGCGATTTTGCCGATGCCCTTTTCGTTGATTTTCTCCTGCAACTGTGCAACATAGTCTGCACCTGAAGTAGGAGGAACATCTCTGCCGTCTAAGAAACAGTGGACATAAACTTCCTTTAATTCCTGCTTTTTGGCGAATTCCAACAGACCGTACAAGTGTTCGTTGTGGCTGTGAACACCGCCGTCTGACAAAAGGCCCATAACATGGAATGCGGAATTGTGCTTTTTACAGTTTTCAGCCGCTTTTAAAAGAGCGTCATTTGTGAAGAAATCACCGTCTGTAATTGACTTTGTAATTCTTGTTAGTTCCTGATATACAATTCTTCCCGCACCGATATTTGTATGTCCTACTTCCGAGTTACCCATCTGTCCCTCGGGAAGACCTACATCCATACCGCTACAGTGAATTACATTATTCGGATAGTTTGCAAGATACCTGTCCATATTTGGTGTTTTTGCGGTCTCTATTGCATTACCGTTAGTTTTGGGAGAGTATCCGTATCCGTCTAAAATAATTAGTGCTAATGGTTTTTTTCTCATACCGTTCTCCGTTATTTATTATATTTTACAATTTTTGTGAAATCGGGTGCTTTTAGTGATGCACCGCCAATCAAACCGCCGTCGATGTCAGGTTGTGCCAACAATTCAGCAGCGTTTCCTGCGTTCATACTACCGCCGTACTGGATGCGTGCAATGTCTGCAGTTTCTTTACCGTACAGTTCGCAGATTACTTCTCTTATAATTGCACAAACCTCGTTTGCCTGTTCTGCTGTAGCAGTCTTTCCTGTGCCGATAGCCCAAATTGGTTCGTAAGCAATTACGACATTTGCCATTTGTTCTTTTGTTACATTTGCAAGACCAAGTTTGATTTGTTTTCTGATATGTTCAGGCATAATACCCGCTTCTCTTTGTTCCAGTGTTTCGCCACAGCAGAAGATAGGTGTTAGGCCTTTTTCCAATGCAACCAATATTTTTGCGTTTACAGTTTCGTCGGTTTCTGCAAAGTATTCTCTTCTTTCTGAGTGTCCGATAATAACATATTTTACGCCAAGTGATAACAGCATATCTGCTGAAACTTCGCCTGTGTATGCACCGCTTTCTTTGAAGTGCATATTTTGTGCACCAACTGAGATGTTTGTGCCTTTAACTGCTTCTGCTACTGCATAGATAGAAGTAAAAGGTACGCAAACTACAACATCTGTGTCTGCATCTTTAACCATTGGGATAAGTTCTTTTACTAGTTCGACACCTTCTGACGGTGTTTTGTTCATTTTCCAGTTACCTGCAATAATTTTTTTTCTTGACATATAAATCAAAACCTTTCTATATTTATTTACAATAATTTCCCTCCACCTTAAAGATGGAGGGAAAAATTTTATTTATCGTTAAGACATGTAATGCCGGGTAATTCTTTGCCTTCTAAGAATTCCAAAGATGCACCGCCGCCTGTTGAAATGTGCGACATTTTATCGCCTAAACCAGCCTGGTTGACTGCGGCAACGCTGTCGCCTCCGCCGATAATTGTTGTAGCATCAATTTCAGCCAATACTTTTGCAATAGCATTTGTACCTTTTGCAAATGTAGGCATTTCGAATACGCCCATAGGACCGTTCCATACAACAGTTTTTGCTTCTTTTACAGCATTTTTATAAAGTTCGATAGTTTTTTCACCGATGTCAAGACCTTCCCAACCTGCTTCGATTTCGCCTCTGCCTACTGTTTTATGTTCAGCGTCATTTGAAAATTCTTTTGCAACTACTGTATCGATAGGAAGCAACAATTTAACGCCTTTTGCTTTTGCTTTTTCCACCATTTCGTTAGCGTAGTCAAGGTAGTCTGCTTCAAGAAGTGAATTACCGACTTCTTCACCATTTGCTTTCATAAATGTATAAGCCATACCTCCGCCGATAATTAGTGTATCAACTTTTTCTAGCAAGTTATTTATAACTGAAATTTTGCTTGATACTTTTGAACCGCCAAGGATAGCAACGCAAGGTCTTACCGGATTATTTACCGCGTTACCCAAAAATTCGATTTCTTTTTCTATTAAGAAACCGCAAACCGCATCGCCGTCAATAAAGTCTGTTACGCCTACGGTTGAGCAGTGTGCTCTGTGTGCAGTACCAAATGCATCGTTTACAAATGCATCTGCAAGTGATGCAAGTTCTTTGCTGAATGTTTCGATGTTTTTAGTTTCTTCTGCTCTGTATCTTGTATTTTCAAGTAAAACAATGTCGCCGTCTTTCATTTCTGCAACTGCTTTTTTAGCATTGTCGCCAACTACTGTTGCATCTGCAGCAAACACAATTTCTTTGCCTAATTTTTCTGAAAGTTTTTTAGCAACAGGAGCAAGAGACAGTTTTGGAACTGCTTCGCCCTTTGGTTTTCCAAGGTGTGAGCATAAAATAACTTTTGCACCTTTTTCAATTAAGTATTTGATTGTGGGAAGTGCACCGTCAATACGAGTTTCGTCTGTAATGTTAAGGTTTTCGTCCAACGGAACATTAAAGTCGCATCTTACAAGGACTCTTTTGCCTTTAACATCAATGTCTCTGATTGTTTTCTTGTTCATCTTAAATCACCTCAAATAAATATTGTCTATATTATACACTAATGTTAAAAATTTATCAAGCATTTTTTAACATTGGGTGACAGATACTATCCCAACCTCGATTTTCAAAGGTCAATTTTGGCCTCTGCCACATTAAAATATTCGGTAATCTGACGCCTTGCAAAGATGACAGGCCGAAATACACCGAAATTACGCGGTTTAAGGCGTGGCTCGGATAGTTTCTGTCATCCTAAGCAAATATATTATTTTATATGCTTCGGCGCGTGTGGTAAAATTCTTTGGATTAAAGCAGTTTAAGTTGTCTCCGTTTATAATCCCCATGGTTGTTAGTTTCAATACGCTTTGGTAAGCATAGGAAGAAATATCGTCTTTATCATCGAATTTCAAATCCCCATCTGTTACGGTTTCAATGTCAAGATGGCTTAAAATTCTGCTTGACATAGTAACCAAGTCCTGGCGGGTAATTTTTTGTCCAAAACCGAATTCCGTTTCTGATATTCCATTTACGATACCGTTTTTGTTTGCCGTTGCGATTACGCCGTAATACTGTTCACTTATGTCGGTAAAATCGCAGGTGGCGGTAATTTCATAAATACCAAAAGAAGAAATAAGCAAATCCACAAATTCTTCTCTGGTTATATGTTTGTTGGGATATAGTTTGTTTTCGAAATTTTGCTTTATAAGGCCGTTTGTTACGAAAAATTCTATTGCCTCGTGCGCCCACGGCACATTTTCGATATCATCAAAAATTACGGCACTTCCCGCACCATAACCGTCATTTACCGTATCAGTAAACCCCTCTGCATAAACTGTGTTTGCAGTTAATATTAAACATATAAGTATAAGTAGTTTTTTCATAATCACAGACCCGTTTCGCTTGTGTTTGGGAAAGTTGTTGGTTGGCCAAGGACATCTTCTGTTGAAGAAGCGTTTTCTCTCACGAATTCCTGATTTTCCAAAGTTGCTGTTAATGTTTCAAGTTCCGAACGAAGTACGGCGTTTTCGTCCTGAAGTCCCGCAACTTCGCTTTTTAGTTTCTGATTTTCTTTTTTAAGGTCAGCGATAATTTCGGCATCTGTTTTTTCGCCGTCTATCATATCAGATGGCTGTTCGTAACGGTCATCATTTGTTTTGGATGTTGTGCCCGTACTGCCTGACATAACATTAAAAGAAATAATAAATGACGCAACAAATACAATAGCGAGTATTAACAATATTACAAAAACAAACACAAACTTGTTTTGTGATTTTTTGGCAGGTACTTTTCTCATAACTAATTCCCCCATTTCTTTATATCCTAATTATATCATAAAATTATGCTTTTTCAATTATTTTAAAAAAATTTTACAAATTTGTAAAAAAGAATGGCAAAAAGACAAAAAACATTGTATAATAAGCATAGTGCGGTTGCACTACGCAGATAAATTCGCTGTCGCGAGCCAAAAGAGAATTTAATTTAGCTATTTCGTATAAGTTATTTAGCTATGGAGCAAGGCAAAATTTAGATAATGTTTTTTAATCCTGACTTGACACGAGTAATGTAAAAATGTCGAATGATGTCGAAAGGAAGTGATTATGTGGTTTATGGAGCAATTAATGAAAAAGGCGAAAAATATTATACATATTTGAAAAAGGTATTTGATGCTATTGATAACAAGCAAAAAGAATACAACTGGCTAATAACAGATTGTGAATGTTATCCTAATAATCAAAAAATTAAAGAGTCATTAAACAAAGAATATTGTTGGTTATCAGGTGAAGAATTAACCGAAATGGTCAATCAAGAAGATTTTCAATGGATATGGGCTGTATTGTCAGGATTTGATAAAAGCATCGAATTGTCAGAAGTATTAAAATATGATTTGCCTTATGCAGATGGATATACAGGTTTTTGGAATAAACCGCTAACACTTCAGCATCCTTTATCAAAGATAGAAATTGTGCCTTGGGATAGTTCGTTGACTTTGATTTTAAGCGAAAATAAAGAACTAGTATGTTCTTTTATGCGATGCTTTCCGTATAGTCAAAATTTAGAAGATTATATTGACAAAGCAAGTTGCATCTAAATCTTATGCCTCGCAATAAAGAGAGTGTTTCAAGTATTTTCAAAACGGATTCAAGGAGATAAAATTAATAAGTATATTAGGAGAGGAGGAAGTGAATATGAAATTAACATTTATAGGAGCAGCTCATGAGGTTACAGGTTCTTGCACATTGCTTGAAGCTTGTGGAAAGCATATCCTTATTGACTGTGGTATGGAACAAGGCGGCGATACATACGAAAACTGCGAGTTGCCTGTTGCTCCGTCACAAATTGATGCGATTTGTCTTACTCATGCACACGTAGATCATTCGGGAATGATTCCTGCAATGGTAGCAAAAGGTTATTCAGGGCCTGTACATTGTACAGAAGCCACACACAGACTTTGTAATATTATGCTTCAGGATTCAGCTCATATTCAGGAACAAGAAGCAGAGTGGCAGAACAGAAAAGCAGAACGTTCAGGCTCTCAGCAGTATATTCCTGTATATACTGTGGCAGATGCATTGGAATCCTTGAAATTATTCGAGGGACACGGATATAATAAACCAATTGAAATATTTGATGGTATAACCATAAGTTTCTGCGATGCAGGACACTTGCTTGGTTCTTCAAGCATCCATATTACCGTAAAGGAAAATGACGAGGAAAGAACAATCTTGTTCTCAGGAGATTTAGGATACATAGACAGACCTCTTATCAGAAATCCTCAAAATCCACCGTATGCTGATTATGTGGTAATTGAATCAACCTATGGTGACAGAGTTCACGGTGAGAGACCTGACTATATTGCACAGCTTACAAAAATAATGCAGGAAACATTCTCAAA
>JAFQJA010000015.1 GCA_017397315.1 Clostridia bacterium
CCCGCCGGGCGTTCCAGGACGCGTGGCCGGCATGGGCATCGAATTCGTCAATCTCGACGACGAATCGCGCCAGACCATCGAGGACATCGTCGCCCGCCGCCTGTCTCAGGCCCACCGCTGAGTTTTGGCGGGATCTGTCCGCGTGGACACAGGCGATGGGGGCGCATCTGCTCCGGTTCGACCTCGCCGGACCTTTGGGGCGCCTTTGACGCTGTCCGCTGCCTTTATTGCATAGTCAACAACAGTTTTGTTAAGAACGGGTAAAACACCGGGCATACCTGTGCAGATAGGGCAACAGTGCGTGTTTGTTTCACCACCGAATTCATTTGGACAACCGCAATATATTTTAGTTTTGGTTTTAAGTTCTGCGTGAACTTCCAAACCGATAACTGTTTCAAAATTCATCTGTTTTCACCTCTTTTACAAATTTGGACGCTGCTTGTGATACTCTGTGTTCTGCTCAAATGTGTATGCAGCCTTAAACAATGTTTCTTCACCAAATGCACGACCGATTAACTGCATACCGATTGGCATTCCGCCTTTGTCAAATCCACAGGGGATTGACATAGCAGGAAGACCTGCAATGTTAATTGAAACTGTGCAAATGTCCTCTAAATACATCTGCAACGGGTCAGTTGTTTTTTCGCCCATTGTAAATGCAGTAGTGGGGGCGGTAGGTGTTAAAATAACATCGTATTTTGCAAAAGCGTTGTCAAAATCATTTCTTATAATTGTTCTTACCTGTTGTGCTTTTTTGTAGTAAGCATCATAGTAACCTGAACTTAAAGCATAAGTTCCAAGCATAATTCTGCGTTTTACTTCTTTACCGAAGCCCTCGCTTCTTGTCTGCTTGTAAAGTGATATTAAATCGGTAAAGTTTTCTGTTCTGTAACCGTATTTAATACCGTCATATCTTGCAAGGTTGGAACTTGCCTCTGCTGAAGAAATAATATAGTAAGCAGGAAGAGCGTGTTTTGATGCCGTAAGTTTAAAGAACTCGATTTCCGCACCTAGTGTTTTATAAGTTTCGGCTGCCTTTAAAATTGCATCTTTAACTTCAGGGTTAATTCCATCTCCTACATAGTCTTCGGGAATACCGATTTTTAAGCCCTTAACATTATTTACAAGTGATTTTGTATAATCGGGAGTATCCATTTTAACTGATGTGCTGTCAAATTTATCATGACCTGCAATAGCGTTTAACACCATTGCACTGTCTGTTACATCTTTTGTAAGAGGGCCAATCTGGTCAAGTGATGAAGCAAAAGCGATAAGACCAAAGCGTGATACCAGCCCGTAGGTGGGTTTCAAACCTACAACGCCACAGAAAGATGCAGGTTGTCTTATAGAACCGCCTGTATCTGAACCTAATGAATAAACGGCAGTATCCGCACCTACACTTGCAGCAGAGCCACCTGATGAACCGCCAGGTACTTTGTTTAAATTATAAGGGTTTGCAGTTTTAAAGAAATATGAGTTTTCTGTTGATGAACCCATAGCAAACTCGTCCATATTCAATTTGCCAAGAACAGGGGTGTTGATTGCTTTTAATTTTTTAGTTACAAAAGCATCGTAAGGGGGTACAAAGTTTTCAAGCATTTTTGATGCGCAGGTGGTATTAATTCCCTCTGTGCAGATGTTATCTTTAATACCTGCAGGAATACCCTCTAAAGGTGCAATTTCTTCGCCTTTTGCAATTTTTTCGTCAACTGCTTTTGCAGTTTCCAATGCCTTGTCTGCAGTAACGGTAATATAACTTTTTACTTTGTCATCAACAGAGGTAATTCTGTCAATAACTGATTTTGTAATATCTGTACTGCTCACTTCTTTATTTTTAAGCATATCGGAAAGTTGGTGGGCAGTCATTTTATATAAATCCATTTTTGTTTCCTCCTTATTCCACAACTTTCGGAACGCTGTAACAGCCTGCTTCCTGACTGGGTGCGTTCTTTAATATCAATTCTCTTTCATAAGAACCTGTAATAACATCTTCACGGAAAACATTTTCCATTTTCATAGCATGATTTGTAGGCTCAATGCCCTGTGTATCAACCTCTGACAGCATATCTGCAAAGTCAATTATGCTTCCCATTTCATTCGCTAATTTGTCTGCCTCTTCGTCTGTAACATTTAGACGCGCCAAGTTAGCAACATATAAAACATCTTGTTTAGATATTTTCAAAATAATCTCTCCTTTGTATATCAAATTACACAAATTTATACATTCTCCATTATATAACAAACCTTAAATAATTGCAATAATAATTAACAAAAATTTGTATTTAAGTTTTTTATTTGTCAATACTATTTTTAGAGGTGATAATCATGTGTGAAAAAAATCAAAATGAAAGTGCACCAAATGAAGTTTCCGTAAAAATGAAAAATGCACCGCATAGTATTCATTGTCTTACTATAATCGGACAGGTGGAGGGACATAGTCTTGCACCTTCGGAAAGTAAAACTACAAAATATGAAAATGTAATTCCAACTTTGGCTACAATAGAAGAAGACAGCAAAATTGAAGGTCTTTTAATTCTATTAAACACCATGGGAGGTGATGTAGAAGCCGGCCTTGCCATTGCGGAAATGATTTCTTCGATGTCAAAACCAACCGTTTCTTTGGTGTTGGGGGGCGGACACAGTATTGGTGTCCCTCTGGCAGTTTCTTCTGATTATTCTTTTATTGTGCCCTCAGCAACTATGACCATTCATCCGATAAGGATGACAGGTACTATTATCGGGTCGAGCCAGACTTATGATTATTTTCAGAAAGTACAGGACGCAGTAGTAAAATTTGTTTCCCGAAATTCTAAAACCACAGAACAAGAAATATTAAAACTGATGCTTCAGACAGGAAACATAGCCAATGATGTCGGTACTATTTTGTTCGGAAAAGAGGCAGTTGATGCGGGAATAATAGATGAAGTGGGCGGTCTTAAAGATGCCCTTTTAAAACTTTACAATCTAATAGAGGGAGGGGAGAAAAATAATTAACAAAGTTGAAATATGCGGTGTTAATACTTCGAAACTTCCCACCCTTACCCGAGAACAGAAAGTAGAGTTATTTGAGCGTATAAAAAAAGGAGATAAGGAAGCAAGGGAAGAATTTATAAATGGAAATTTAAAACTTGTATTAAGCGTTCTTCGCAGGTTTAACAACAGAGGGGAAAACATTGACGACTTGTTTCAAATCGGCTGTATAGGTCTTATTAAAGCCATAGACAACTTTGATACTACCCTTAATGTTCAGTTTTCAACCTATGCAGTTCCAATGATTATTGGGGAACTAAGAAGATACCTTCGGGATAACAATGCTATCCGTGTAAGCCGTTCGTTAAGGGATACAGCATACAAGGCACTTACGGCAAAAGAAAAACTTGCAAACGAAAAGGGACGGGAGCCAACAATTACCGAAATTGCAAAGGAACTTGATATGCAAAAAGAGGATATAGTTATGGCACTTGATGCGATACAAGACCCAATTTCGCTTTACGAGCCGATTTTTCACGATGGAGGCGATGCACTTTATGTAATGGATCAGGTTAAAGATGAAAAAAACCTTGATGAAAGCTGGATAGAGCATATATCTTTAAAAGAGGCAATAAAACATTTAAACGAAAGAGAAAAAATGATAATAAATATGAGATTTTTTCAGTGTAAAACCCAAATGGAGGTAGCAGAAGAAATTTCTATTTCACAAGCACAGGTATCACGTTTGGAAAAGTCTGCACTAAACCATATGAAGAAATATTTATAAAAAAGGGGTCTTTTGCAAGACCCCTTTCATCTTATTTCGCAATTGTTAATTGCGAAATCTAACAGAATGTTAATTAATTCGTTTCGTGAACGATTGGTACTTTCGGATAATTTGTTGAGGTTGTTAACTGTTTCGTCTTTTATCCTTACAGAGAAAGTCTTATAACCATCGTCACCTTTAAGTTTTTTCTTCTTAATAACTAATTTTTCATCCACTTTGACCACCTCATAAATATTATAACTTGACATTTATGTTAATAATATGATATGATAAATAACATAAAATATAACATATTTTTTTAGAGGAATAAAATAATGAGAGACATAATTGATTTGACAGGTGAAAGATACGGGAATTTAACAGTAATTAAAAGAGCAGATGATTACATATCCCCAAAAGGAAAACATATACCAAGATGGATATGCAAGTGTGATTGCGGAAACGAAACGGTAGTGACAAGAAGTGCATTAAAATATTCTAAAACCCAAACCTGCGGGTGCTTGAAAACAGCAGAAAATCTTGAAAAATTAAAATTCGGGAAACTTACTGTAATTAAAAGGTCGGAAGATTATATTTCGCCTAAAGGTAAGAAAAAACCAAGGTGGGTATGTTTATGCGATTGCGGGACAGAAACAGTTGTAACTGCTGATGCGTTAAAAAACGGACTGATAAAATCTTGCGGATGTTCAATGATACATAAAAAATGACTTGTGGATAATTCCACAAGTCATTATATTTTTTACGCTTTTCCGTTGCAACCAAGAACATTATTGATTTTATGAGAAACAAGGTCTTTAATTGCAGTTCTTGCAACTGACAAGTATTGACGTGGGTCAAAGTGTGCAGGATTTTCAGCAAGATACTTTCTTACTGAACCGGTCATTGCAAGTCTTAAGTCTGAGTCAATATTAATTTTACATACTGCAGAACGTGCAGCCTGTCTTAACATTTCTTCGGGGATACCGATTGCGTCAGGCATTGCACCGCCGAATTCGTTAATCATTTTAACAAATTCCTGATTTACGCTACTTGCACCGTGTAAAACGATTGGGAAGTTTGGAAGTTGTTTTTCGATTTCTTCCAAAATATCAAATCTTAATTGTGGTTTCTGACCCGGTTTGAATTTGTATGCACCGTGACTTGTGCCGATAGCGATAGCAAGTGAGTCAACACCTGTTCTTGTAACAAAGTCAACAACTTCTTCAGGTCTTGTATATGAAGCGTCTTCGTCAGAAACGTTAACGTCATCTTCGATACCTGCAAGTCTGCCAAGTTCGCCCTCTACAACTACGCCTCTTTCGTGAGCGTATTCAACAACTCTTTTTGTAAGTTCGATATTTTCTTCGTATGAGTGGTGTGAGCCGTCAATCATAACAGATGTGAAACCACCGTCGATACAAGATTTGCAAAGTTCAAAAGAATCACCGTGGTCTAAATGAAGAGCAATGGGAACACCTGTTTCTATTGCTGCCGCTTCAACTAATTTTGTAAGATAAGTATGGTTTGCATACTTTCTTGCACCCGCTGAAACCTGAAGGATAACAGGAGCGTTGTTTTCTTTTGCAGCTTCTGTAATACCCTGAATAATTTCCATATTATTTACATTAAATGCACCTACTGCGTACCCACCTTCGTAGGCTTTTTTAAACATTTCTTTTGTTGTTACCAATGGCATAAAAACCAACTCCTTTTTATTATTATTGTTTTTATTTTAACATAATATGTTAACTTAATCAATACAAATATTACCTATTAAGTACAGCGAACCGCATATACAAGTTACATCGTCGTTATATGAAAGTGCCTTTTTTATTGCAGTGTTTTTATCGGTATAATATTCGGCAGAATTTGTATATTTACCTGCAATTTCGCAAAGTTCCTTTGCGGAAAGTCTGCGGGTGTTTTGCGGTTCTGTTGCAACAAAATGATTTGCTAAAGGTGCTAAAGTTTTAATACATTTTTCATATTCTTTATCCTTTAGCATACCCATCACCAAAGTTATTCTTTTTCCGTTAAAATACTGTTCCAGAGCATTTTTAAGAGCCACAACACCTGAATGGTTGTGCGCTCCGTCAATAAGCACCAAAGGCTCTTTTGAAATTACTTCAAGCCGTCCGCCAAAACAGGTATTTAACAGCCCCTGTTTAATGTATTGCTGTTCAATTCCCAGTGCTGTTACGGTTTCAATTGCAGTAACTGCATTATAAACCTGATGGCTTCCAAGCATTGAAATTGCATACCTTTCGCCTTTGTAGTCGAATATTGTTTGTTCAATACTTTTTGATACTATATTGATTTTTGTTTTGTCGCCCTTTATCCATTTACAGTTTTTATTTTCGATTGCTTCCTTAAAAACAAAGTCTGCATCTTCAGGGTTATCCGCATAAGTAACTACCGTTCCGTTCTCTTTTATAATACCTGCTTTTTCAAATGCAATTTTGGAAACGGTATCCCCAAGCAAATCGGTGTGGTCAATACTAATGCTTGTAATAACCGCGACTTTGGGAACGGGGATAACATTTGTGGCATCAAACTGCCCTCCTAATCCAACTTCCAATACAACATAGTCGCAATTTTGTTCGACGAAGTGAAGCATACCTATTGCAGTTACTACTTCAAATTCTGTAGGACTTAAGGTATCGTCAATTACACTTTTAATAATTTTAACATATTTACAAAGTGCTTCATCTGAAATATACTGTCCGTTGATTTGAATTCTTTCGTTAAATTTATTAACGAAAGGCGAGATATACATTCCTGTTTTGTATCCTTTTGCCATTAAAATGTTGGCAATGTAGGAAGAGGTAGAGCCTTTGCCGTTTGTCCCTGCTACATGAATAAAATTTAACTTTTTTTGCGGATTGCCTATTCGTGAAAGCAGTTCAGTAATGGTTTCTAACCCTAACTTTGAGCCAAACCTTTCAAGTGAGTGAATGAAGTTTATTGCGTCTTTATGGTTCATTGTAAGTTTTTTAGTCCTTCCAAAACTTTGTCAAGCATTTCTTTGTATTTTTCGCCTTTTTCTCTTTCTGCATCAATTACGGCTTTAGGCGCTTTTGCTACAAAGCCTTCGTTTGAAAGTTTCTTTTCAACTCTTAATATCTCACCTTCAAGTTTTACTTTCTCCTGAGTCAGTCTTGCAATTTCTTTTTCTTTATCAATAAGGTCTCCCTGAGGCATAAATATTTCTGCACCTTCAGTTACCAATGATATGCAGTTTTCTTCTATGCCGTCTTTAGAAGATGTAACCAACACGCTGTCAGCCCATGCCAACTTTTTGAAGAATGCTTCTCCGTTTTTGAAAACCGTTTCTTTTTGTGTAACTATGATGATTTTTGCTTTCTTTGATGGCGGTACATTCATTTCACTTCTGATGTTTCTTATCGCCTTTATAGCAGATTTAATCATTTCTATGTTTTCTACATCCTGCTTGAAGATTAGGTCTTCTTTATACTCGCACCAAGGCGTAATAATAAGTGCTTGTTTATCTGTTACAGGCAAGTAACTGTATATTTCTTCTGTGATAAACGGCATAAATGGGTGCAACAGTTTAAGCACATTTGAAAGTACATATACAAGTACATTCTGCGGGTTGTTTTCTGTTCCCATTCTTGGTTTAACAAGTTCTATATACCAGTCGCAGAATTCGTCCCATATAAAGTCGTAAAGGTTTTGTACCGCAACGCCTAGTTCAAATTTATCAAGGTTGTCAGTTACCTTTTTAACAAGGTCGTTAAATTTACTTAATATCCATTTGTCTTCAGGCATTAAGTTTTGTGGCAAAATGTCAGTTGCACTGTCGTTCAAATTCATAAGTACAAAGCGGGATGCGTTCCAGATTTTATTAGCAAAGTTACGGCTTGCTTCTACTCTTTCTTCGTAAAATCTCATATCGTTGCCCGGTGAGTTGCCTGTTGCAAGAGTAAATCTCAAAGCGTCTGCACCGTACTGGTCGATGATTTCAAGAGGGTCAATACCGTTGCCCAATGATTTACTCATTTTTCGACCTTTGCTATCTCGTACAAGTCCGTGAATAAGCACTGTTTCAAAGGGCTTTTGTTTCATATGTTCCATTCCGCTGAATATCATTCTTGATACCCAGAAGAAGATAATGTCGTAGCCTGTTACCAGAACATTTGTGGGATAGAAGTATTCAAGTTCTTTTGTGCTGTCGGGCCAACCCATTGTTGCAAACGGCCACAATGCTGACGAGAACCATGTATCAAGCACATCTTCGTCCTGATTAACTTTGCCTCCGCATTTCGGACATACTGTTATATCTGATTTTGAAACTATTGTTTCACCACAGTCCTGACAGTAGAATGCAGGAATTCTGTGTCCCCACCACAACTGACGAGAAATACACCAGTCGTGAACATTTTCCATCCAGTTAGTATATGTTTTTGAAAATCTGTCCGGAACAAATTTGATTTCCCCGTCATTTACTACTTTTAGTGCATCTTTTGCAAGAGGTTCCATTTTAACGAACCACTGTTTTGAAGTTATGGGTTCAACTGTTGTACCGCATCTGTAACATTGTCCTACATTGTGAGAATGTTCTTCAACTTTAACAAGAAGGCCCAGATTATCTAAATCTTCAACTATCGCTTTTCTTGCTTTGTATCTGTCCATACCGCAGTATTTTCCGCCATAACTGTTTACTTTAGCATCATCATCTAAAACTTTAATCTGTTCTAAGTTGTGTCTTAAACCGACTTCAAAGTCGTTAGGGTCGTGAGCAGGAGTGATTTTAACACAGCCTGTGCCGAATTCCTTGTCAACATATTCGTCTGCTATTAGCGGAATTTCTCTGTTTACCAACGGCAATATTAAAGTTTTACCTACCAAATGTTTGTATCTTTCATCATCAGGGTGTACTGCAACAGCAGTATCGCCAAGCAATGTTTCAGGACGGGTTGTTGCAATAATTACATACTCGTCGCTGTCTTTGAACATATATTTAATGTGCCAGAAATGACCTGCTTGTTCTTCATACTCAACTTCTGCGTCAGATAGTGCAGTTGTACAGCAGGGGCACCAGTTTATAATTCTGTTGCCCTGATAGATAAGACCTTTTTCATAAAGGTTAACAAATACTTCTTTTACGGCTTTTGAATACTGCTCGTCCATTGTGAAACGCTCTCTTTCCCAATCACATGAACTTCCGAGTTTTTTGAGTTGACTAATAATTCTTGAACCGTAGTTTTCTTTCCAGTCCCAGACTTTTTCTAAAAACTTTTCTCTTCCCAGGTCGTATCTGGTGGTGCCGTCTTGATTTCTTAATGCTTCCTCAACTTTGATTTGTGTAGCAATACCGGCATGGTCTGTTCCGGGCATCCACAAAGTTTCCTCGCCTTTTTGACGGTGGTATCTTATTAAAATATCCTGCAAAGTTTCGTCAAGAGCATGTCCCATATGCAACTGTCCGGTTACATTCGGGGGAGGAATAACGATAGTAAAAGGTTTTTTATCAGGGTTTGGTTCTGCATGAAAATAGTTACCGTCAACCCACGATTTATAAATTCTATCTTCAACATCTTTTGGATTGTACTTCGTCTCCAAATTATTCATTATTTTACTTCCTTCCGTAAACAAAAATATTCAATATATTATATAACATTTGCCGGCATTAAGTCAATAGCAAATGAGGAAAACATTTGTAATATTCTTGTTATTGAATTAAGTTTTTATTGGTGATATAATAAAGTAAATAAAGGAGGTGTAGTTGTGAAAAAGTTAATAGCCTTTTTAATTGTGATATTTACTGTAAATATCTGTGTCTTTGCTGACACTTTTGATTTTTCGTTTATAAAAGAAAAAATTGATGTCCCTGACAACTACACTGCTTTTACCAGTTGGCATGATATTGCAGATGATGTAAACTACATTTTATCCTGGTCGGGAGACGATGCAGACGGCGGTGTTTTGACCGTTGTTGCGGACAGTCAGATGAGAATTATATCATACTCAAAATATGAATACGGAAAGTATATGGGAAATAATAATATATCTTCCATAGACTATAATAAGGCGGTTGCGATTGCAACTGAATTTATTAAGAAAACAGCACCTGAATTTTATGATAAACTTGTGCTGGTGAAACAAAGCAATTATATTGCAAGAAACAACGAAAATTATGATGTCTTGTTTTACAGATACGAGAACGATATACCGTGTTACAGCGACTATGTAACAGTATCGGTTAATGCTTATACTAAAGAGCCTGTTGAATACAACGCCCACTGGACTGATTGCGAGCGAATTTCGCCGTCATACAGAACAATAGCCAAAAGTAAAGCAAGCGAGTTGTATTTTGAAAAAATAGGTGTAAAACTGTCGGAAAGTTTTGGCGGACTTATATATTCTATACACAAGGGGAAATACATAAACGCATACACCGGTAATTTAATAAGTTTAAATGAGGCTGATGCAGACGCAGAGGGAACAGCGGTTTTGTCTTCCGAAGAAGCGTATGTTTTGATGCTTAAGAACTGCAACTTTTCTTTGCAATACATACCGTTTGTTGCAAATGAAAGGATGGAATTCCGTGCAGTTTATGGTTTTGAACCTACATATCCGGTAAATATTGATGCTACTTACGGATATTTGTGCACATCAAACGGCGAACCATACAAAATTGCTTCTGAGAAAAAGTACAACGACATTGACAAATGCAGTTCTAAAAAACAGATAAATACATTGCTGTTAGCCGGTATAACTCCTTTTACCGACGAAAACTTCCTGCCCGATTGTTATGTTACAAAAACGGAATTTGCAAGAATGATTTTTCTTGCCTTCGGACAAGAAGCAACGGTTTACGGCGAAGAATTTATAACGCACGAGCAGGCCATAGAGCAGTTAATTAACGCTTTAGGCTATGGAGAAATTGCTTATTTGCCTGACACCTACAGAGTTGATTTTATTGACGGCGAACATATTGCGGAAGAATTGGTCGGATGCGTATCAATTGCTCAGGGGTTAGAAATAATAAAAGGGAACGCATTTTTGCCTAAAAGCAATTCAACCCGAGCATATTGTACTGAAATTATTTATAATGCGATTGCCGATAAAGCAGATTAAGAAAGGACAGGTATCGAATGAGAGTTAATCTAACCATGTTGGCTGATTTTTATGAACTGACAATGGCCAACGGATATTTCCGTCAGGGGATAGGCGATAAAACCGCATACTTCGAAATGTTTTTCAGAAAAGTTCCTGACGGCGGAGGTTTTGCTATTACTGCAGGGCTTCAACAATTAACTGAATATCTTGACAATCTGCATTTTGACGATAATGATATAGAATTTTTAAGAAGTAAAAATATGTTTGATGAAGATTTTTTACATTATCTTAGAAATTTCGAATTTAAGTGTGATGTGTGGGCTGTTCCTGAAGGAACGCCTGTTTTCCCCGGTGAGCCTTTGGTTATAGTACGAGGACCTGTTATTCAGGCTCAGTTTATAGAAACAATGATTTTGTTGTCAATTAATCATCAGTCGCTTATTGCTACTAAGGCTCAAAGAATAGTGAGAGCCGCAAACGGCAGACCGGTTATGGAGTTTGGTTCACGCCGTGCTCAAGGTTATGACGGTGCGGTTTACGGTGCCCGTGCTGCATTTATCGGCGGTTGTTCAGGTACTGCGTGTACTATATGCGAACAGAATTTCGGTATTCCTGCACTTGGTACGATGGCTCACAGTTGGGTGCAACTTTTCCCCGACGAATATTCTGCTTTTTGTGCCTATGCCTCAATTTATCCCAATGATTGCACTTTACTTATTGATACTTACAATGTGTTAAAATCAGGTCTTCCAAATGCAATAAAAGTACACAAAGAAGTTCTGGAACCAAACGGAAGTTATTTAAAGGGTGTAAGAATTGACAGCGGTGATATTGCTTACTTAACTAAAAAAATAAGAAAAGAATTAGATGATGCAGGTCTTACAAAGTGCAAAATCGTTGTGTCTAATTCTTTGGACGAATATATTATCAGAGATACATTGATGCAAGGGGCTTGTATTGACAGTTTTGGTGTAGGGGAAAGGCTTATTACTTCTCGTTCAGAGCCTGTTTTCGGCGGTGTTTACAAACTGACTGCGATTGAATCGGGTGGGGAAATAGTACCTAAAATTAAAATAAGTGAAAATGTTTCAAAAATTACTTTGCCCGGATTTAAAAATTTATACAGACTGTTTACTACTGATAACAAGGCGATTGCTGATGTAATTACTTTGCACGATGAAGTAATTGACGACACTAAGCCGTACACGATTTTCCACCCTCAGTACACATGGAAGAAGAAAGAGTTAAAGAATTTCAAGGCTAAGAAACTTTTAAAAGAGATTTATGTCAAAGGTAAAAGAGTGTATGACAATCCCGATATTAAAGATATTAAGAAATACTGCAGTGAACAGGTAGATACTTTGTGGGATGAAGTCAAAAGATTTGAAAACCCCCACGGATACTATGTTGATTTATCACAGAAACTGTGGGATGTTAAAAATGAATTAATTAACAAGTTCTGATAAAAGAAAAAACCCGAAATTTTTCGGGTTTTTGTTTTTTAAAATTATTCTGCCTGTTCAACAAATGTATTGCCGTAACCGCGTTCAACTTTGCCCGAACGCAAGCAACGGGTGCAAACATAAACTCTTTTATGTTCACCGTTTACAATCGCTCTTACTCTTCTGATGTTTGGTTTCCACATTTTGTTGCTTCTTCTGTGTGAGTGGCTCACTTTTATACCGAAAGAAACACTTTTATTACAAATTTCGCATTTTGCCATTTTCGGCACCTCCTCATATATTAAGTAAAAATTATTAACTATTTTAATCAGCGAATAATATTCTACCACAAAAAATCAATAAATGCAATAGTTTTTTAAAAAAATTTTAAAATATTATTTGTTGACTTTAATACTTTGGTATGATACAATTTTGGTATTCACAAAATGTGTCTTTTATAGCGTAAGCAGATACTGATCGGCTTCTGGCTATATTAGGTGAAAAGAGAATCAGGTGAGAATCCTGAACGGACCTGCCGCTGTATGCACCGAAGATTTTATACTTGGCGACGAAAGTCGGTCACTGGGAAACTGGGAAGGCAAAGTATAAAACCGTTTTTTATAAGGTGTGAGTCAGAAGACCTGCATTTTCGTTGCTTTTTTGCAATGTTTATTTACTGTGCCGGTAAATAAAGTGGACTGACACAGAGAATACAGCTGCGTCAATTAATAATTGTCGCAGTTTTTTTATGTAAAGCTGCGAAAAAAGGAGAGGATAAAAATGAAAAAAATTTTTGCAGTTTTACTTATGTTATGCGTATTAACGGGCACATTAAGCGGCATAACAGTATGGGCAGATGAACTTTCTGAAATCGTAACTGCAATTTCAGGAAGTTACAGCGTACAGGCAACAGAATGGGAACTATTTGATATGGCGGCAAACGGCATGTCGGGAAATCTTGTTTCTGATGATGTTGTTAATTATCTGAAGAATACGTCTGTCATGGTTCTTGACGAGGACAGGATAACAAATCTTGCTAAAGCATCCATTATTCTTACGGCTCTTGGCTTTGATGCCACAAAGATTACAGGGGCGAACGGAGAACTTGTAAGTATTATTGATAAAATTGCAGGTTATGATGGTTTTGAAGGAATTAATGAGGCGATTTTTTCATTAATTGCTTATGATTGCGGAAACTATACGGTGGAAGCAGGGCTAACGCGAGAAACTATTATAGATTACATTTTGGGTCTGGTTAACGCTGATGGCGGTTGGGCGTTAATGGAGGAAGATGAGTTCTCTGATCCGGATGTAACATCTATGGTTATATGGGCTCTTGCGCCTTATTATGATAGTTATACAGAAATAATTGACAATGCGGTTTTATGTCTCTCAAATATGCAACAAGAGGATGGGCAAGTTGCCTCCTGGGGAACAAAGAACAGTAATTCCGCAGCGGCAATCATTATAGCTCTTTCTTCTCTTGGAATAGACAGTGACCTCGATGTAAGGTTTATTAAAAATGATATAAGTATATTAGATGCCTTGTTGTCGTACAAAACTCCCGATAATATGTTCGGATATTCCGATAACACATACAATGGTATGGCAACAGAGCAGGGCTTCCGTGCATTAGTTGCATATAACAAATATAAGGAAAACGGTGCTTACAACATTTTCTCTATAGATTACGAACCACAGTTGCCCACCCAATCAAAAACAGTTTCATTAAGAATTGAAGGCGTCAGCGAAAACAAGTTGGATGTAGAAAATGAAACAGTTTCTTTTGACACTCAGAACATAACTGTTGCAGATGTAGTTAAGATTCTTGCGGGTAGCGATAATTATGTGTGTCAGGACACGGGATATGGTGAGTATTTTTCATCATTGTATGGCGACCAAGAAGGCACATTTAGAATTGACTATGACGGTTGGCAGTACAGAGTAAACGGAGAAACACCAAGCGTTGGCGCATCAAGTTACTATGTAAAAGACAATGACGAGATATTGTTTTACTATGGCGGTATGGGTATTGCGTACCCAAATTCACCTGTAATTACATATAATAATAAAATTGCTAAAATCGAATTTACTTATGAAAAAGTGTCCTACGGCGGAGCA
The DNA here is from genome assembly GCA_017397315.1 of Clostridia bacterium. Taxonomy (GTDB): domain Bacteria; phylum Bacillota; class Clostridia; order Monoglobales; family Firm-18; genus RGIG1864. The sequence continues at coordinate 14,383 of JAFQJA010000015.1, forward strand.
CCCGATTATGCAATGACAATTACAACAGAACCTTTAACTGATGCAATTATTACAGTTGATGGTGCTCTTCGATATACAACAGACGAAAACGGTGCAATAGGTATTCCTTATAAAACACTTAAAAACGGTATATACAGTTTGCAGGTATCGAAAGCCAATGACGATGGATTGCCTTTGGTTGTTAGATTTGATCCTGACTATGAAATTGAAATTAAACACCCTATTTACAATAAACCAACACATCATACGGGCGGTGGTGGAGGTTCTTATGTGAAACCCGCAGAAACAATTAAGGAAGAAGTAAAAGATAAAGTGCAGAAAACTACATTTGCTGATTTAGGTAATACCCATTGGGCCTATACTTATATTGAGTATTTGACACAAAAAGGTGTTATTAATGGTAAAGAAAATAATAAATTCTGTCCCGAAGATAATATTACAAGAGCAGAATATGTAACATTGTTATACAGACTGTCAGGTGAAGAAACTGAAGAAAACTCGGTTGTGTTTGACGATGTGTCTACAGATGATTGGTATTTTGATGCAGTAATGTGGGCGTTCAACAATAAAATTACAAACGGTGTTAATGCTACAGAATTTTGTCCTGACAACAACATTACAAGGGAAGAGATGGCGGTTTTAACCGTAAGATTTTTGGATTATTCAGGCAAAACGCTGACAAACAACGGGCAGGACAAGCAGTTTAACGACCAGGATGATATATCGGGCTGGGCAGTAGCTGCAGTCGAAATTTTGCAAAATGCCGAGGTTTTAAACGGAGACGGTGATTATAACTTTAATCCTTTAAACGGTTCAACAAGAGCAGAAACTGCCAAAATTCTGTATCTGATAACAAAATAAGGTGAGGTAATGAAAAAGTACATATTATTACTGGTTGTATTTCTTTTTATATCAGGTTGTGGAAACAAACAGCAACCAATTGTTGAGACTCGGGTTGTAACTCCTGATATAACAGAAACAGAACAACCGCAAAAACAAGAAGTGGTTTCATTACCATCAATAGTGACTGAAGAACCTGAGGTACAGCAAGAGGAGCAAAAGACATTATGCAGTCTGACTATTAAATGCAATACTGTATTTGATAATTTAGACAAATTGAAAAATGGGAAAGCAGAAATTATTCCTCAAAACGGCATTATGTATGAAAATAATAGGTTAACCTTTCAGGAAGGTGAAACGGTACTGGATGTTGTTGTACGGGAAACCAAAAACAATAATATTGACATTGATTACACAACTTTTGGTAGTGCGTATATCAGAAGTATAGGAAGTCTGGCAGAGTTCGATTGCGGAGGACAATCAGGCTGGCTTTACAGAGTTAACGGAGAAGTCGCAAATCTTGCAACAAATCAATATGTTATAAAAAATGGCGATATTATTGAACTGATTTATTCCTGCAAATTAGGAAAAGATATATAAAAAAAACAAGGTTGCGGCATAGCCGTAACCTTGTTTTTTAAAATAATGAAATTGCGTCATAAATGTTTGAAACAAATACTATTTCAGTATCTTTCGGAACGGTTATGTTCTTTTTATTCCAGGTGGGTACAATTATTTTTGTAAAGCCCAATTTTATCGCTTCGTTAATTCTTTTTTCAATAAAACTTACTGACCTAACTTCGCCTGTTAACCCTATTTCGCCGATTGCTACAACATTTTTTGGGATTACAACATTTTTAAAACTTGATGCAATTGCAAGGGCGATTCCTAAATCGCATGCTGGTTCATCAATCCGTATTCCGCCGGTAATATTTACATAAGCGTCCTGATTGTTTAAATTTAGTTTAACGCGTTTTTCCAAAACAGCCATTATAAGTGATATTCTGTTGTAATCAACGCCCGTTGACATTCTTCTTGGAACGGGGAACGATGTTCTTGTAAGAAGTGCCTGAACTTCTGCAAATATTGGTCTTGAGCCCTCCATACAACTTACTACACAAGAGCCTGTTACATTTTCAGGGCGTTCTTTTAAAGTAAGCATAGAGGGGTCTGTTACTTCGACAAGACCGCTGTTTTGCATTTCGAACACGCCGATTTCGTTTGTAGAGCCAAACCTGTTTTTAACCGCTCTTAATATTCTGTGTTGCAGGTGTTGTTCGCCTTCAAAGTATAAAACACAGTCAACCATATGTTCTAATACTTTTGGTCCTGCCAATGCTCCGTCTTTTGTTATGTGCCCTACCAAAAAAATGGAAATATTATTTTCTTTTGCAATTTTCATAAGCGTCATTGTAATTTCACGAACCTGACTTACACTTCCGCTTGCAGATGTAAGGGCAGGACTGTAAACAGTCTGCACAGAGTCAATAATTACAACGGACGGTTTTATTTCATATATTGTTGTTTCTATATCCTGCATATTTGTTTCAGCATATAATAACAGATTTTCGTTTTGTATTCCCAGTCTGTTTGCACGAAGTTTTATCTGCGACTGCGATTCCTCTGCAGAAACATAAAGAATTGTTTTATCGGTACTTATAGTTTTGCACATTTGAAGAGAAATAGTAGATTTGCCTATTCCCGGAGCACCACCGATTAAAACTAATGACCCTTTAACTATTCCGCCACCCAAAACTCTGTCAAACTCACCAATTCCCGTTGTAAAGCGTTGCTCGTTTGTTACTTCAATATCTTTTATTTTTTTAGGTGTTGATTTAGGTGTACTTTCTGAAAATATTTTGTTAGTTTTTGTTACACGCTGTTCAACCATTGTATTCCAGGAGTTACAGCCGGGACATTTGCCCAGCCATTTTGCTGACTCATAACCGCATTCGGTACAAAAAAAGATGGTTTTTTCTTTCATAACTAAAACCTCAACATCAATATTCTTTCATATTAAAATACTGTAAGTGTTTATACTGGTTAATAAGATTTAATTGTTTGTCGTCGTAAAGTTGTCCGTTTTGACCGTTGCTGATAAAATATGACGGTGTAATTACCTGCAGTTCAGCAAATAAATTATCAACAAAATCAAAGAACGGAGGCAAGTCTATATTCATATACTTTAGCATTAACATAGACAAAAAATTCGAAGAAATATTTCCGATATTGCCTTTTACTGATGGCTTGTTGTCTTTTAAATATGCGTTGTTGCCAAGCACCAAAAATGGTACTCTGTGCTTGTTAAGTTCGTGCTCTATCGTATCCCCATAAATGTCATAGCCTATCTGACCGTAACCTAAAAAGTCTGTATCAAGATGGGGAAGATGGTCTCCAAAGAATACTACAACCGTTGGTTTGTCTATTGTGTTTGTATAGTCAACAACTCTTTTAAGCATATTAACAGCATCATAAATTCCGTTTAAATAGTTGTTGATTATATTGTAGGTTGTATCGCTCATACCCTTAACAGGCTTCATTCTTGGTTGTTTTTCAATTTTATCCCATACATACGGTCCGTGATTCTGGATAGATACAGTAAAATTAAAATACGGAGTGTCGGGATTTTCTTTTAAATGGTTTTTATATTCTTCTATAATTAAATCTCCTGTAACTGCATCTGAAACATACCAGTTAACCTTTTCGGTATCTTTTGGAAGGTCTTCTGATGTGATGAATTTATCAAACCCCATTCTTTTATAAACATTTTGTCTGTTATAAAACCACTTGTCGCCGGGGTGGATTGCAATGTTTGTGTATCCCATTTCCTTAAACATCATAGGGATACAATACATATTTTTGGTAATATGTGTTCGGTAAACAGTAGGAAGTGATTTGTCAATCAATGACAGATTGCTTCCTGATAGAAATTCAAACTCGGTGCTGGAAGTACCGCCTGCAAATCCGGGCACAATCAAAGAGCCGTACAAGGCATTCTTTTTTAATGTGTTAAATTGTGTCATAGGATTTTTTCCGTAGTAATATTCAATATCTTTCGCAAGCGAAACATCAAAAAATGCTTCGCTCATTATGGCAATTACATTTGGAGCATCCTGACTGTTGCTGAATTCTTTTCCGTAATTATCCAGTATTTCATCTATGTTATTTCTTAAATAGCCCTCAGGTTTCTGATAATATGTCCCAGTTGTTTTATAAAGGAAATTATATATAAAACCTCTGGAATTATTAACGCTTACATCATTATATGTGTTTTCGTTTACGGTAAGGCTGTAATACAACTGTTCGTTGTGATAAATATATTTAATTGACAGGCAACTAATTATAACAACTACTCCAACGGCTATCGTCCTTGTATACCATCTTGCTTTTTCGCTTTTTAAAAACAATTTAACGAACACGCCCAACAGTAAAAAAGCCAGACCGATTACAACAACACGCCAACTGATTTCTATCTGATAATTTTTCATAATGCCAAACATATCTCTTGCAAGAGTTAAATCGTTTGGCGAAAATGGTTCGTCCCTAAAAAATATCTTGTAGTGATTAATCACCAAAAACAAATAAAAAACTGACGAGGTAATTGCATAACTAATAAATACGCTGTTAGAAACAAAATACAAAAGTGTAAGTGCCAGAAAAATAGGCAGAAAATTAAAAAAGAATAGAAGGGGAGTTCTGAAATATCCCATAAATACATCGTATTCTGCCACTTGCATTAAAATTTGAAATAGCGTAATAAGTATAGAAATTATAAAAATAAATAACACCGACAAAACCGGCGATTTTTTCTTTTTCAAAATATGTCATCTCCGTTTCAATTACTAATTATAACATATTTATACAAATAATACAAGAAAAAAATGGATTAGACCCTCAGGGTCTAATCCATTTTATTTTTATACATATCTACTAAATTGTCTGCAACATTACCCATTGCGGTAAAAACTTTTGTTGTGCTTTTAGCAATTTTCTTTTTATCTTTTTCGGAAATGGGGTTAATTACCATATAAGCACCTATCCCCATAACAACACCTGTAGCCATACCTTTTAAAAAACCGTGCGTCATAATAATATCAGTCTCCTTTCGATATTATTATTTGCACAAATAATAAAATATAAACTTTCCAATTAATTGCTTTTTTCGTAAAAATTGTACCCGCAACAGCGATAAAGCCTGTTTTTAATTGCAAGATTAATTCCGGTATCATCAACATCCTGGGCAAGAATAATGTCGGGATGTTGTTTGTCAAAATCCCGCATTGCAGAGAATAGTACATTTGCGTATTCCAATGAGGAATTAACTACTTTCTTGAGTTTGCATTTTTTGTTGATTTTTATATCACCATAGCAAATAACTGCTACATTTTCATATTTTTCGCAACATTTATTTATGTAATTTTCAAAGTCGTTTTTAACTACAACAACTTTGGCGTCCGGCGAATAATGTTTGTATTTCATGCCCGGCGACGCAGGTTTTTCATTGTCGTTGCATTCAAATTTTTTTGAAATTTCCCCTAAAACTTCTGTTAACTGCTCGAATGTTACTCCACCGGGTCTTAACAGTTTAGGTGTTGTTCCCGACATATCAAGAACTGTTGATTCAAGACCTACTTCACAGTTTCCGCCATCAATAATTGCATCAATTTTTCCATACATATCATCAACTACATACTGTGCTTTTGTAGGGCTTGGTTTTCCGGATGTATTAGCACTTGGTGCGGCAACGGGAACTTTTGAAGTTTTAATAAGTTCCAAGGCAACGGGATTTTTTGGCATACGGACAGCAACAGTATTGAGTCCTCCGCTTACTATGTCTGGAACTTTGTCCGTTTTATTAAGAATTATCGTAAGAGGACCGGGCCAGAATTTTTCCATAAGAAGTTTTGCTTTTTCGGGGATTTCAGTTACAAGTTCATTTAAGATTTCGTAGTCTGAAATATGGACTATCAGAGGATTATCTGCAGGTCTTCCTTTCGCCTCAAAAATTTTTTTGACTGCATTTTCATCCAGAGCATTTGCACCAAGACCGTAAACTGTTTCCGTGGGAAATGCCACAAGTCCGCCATTTTTCAAAATATCTGCTCCGATATTTAATTGCTCAATTGTAAGCAATTTTGTCATTGTTCTCCACCTTTTAATTTTTCCGCCTGATAATAAGTAATCAAAGCATCAATTATTTCATCCAAATCACCGTTTAACACGCTGTCAAGACGGTGCAATGTAAGTCCTATTCTGTGGTCGCTTACACGGCCTTGAGGGAAGTTATATGTTCTTATGCGTTCGCTTCTGTCTCCAGTTCCCACCTGGTTTTTGCGTTGTTCAGCAATTTCGTTATGCTGTTGTGATTGCAATAGGTCGTAAAGTCTGGAACGAAGGATTTTCATACCCTTTTCTTTGTTTTTAAGTTGTGATTTTTCGTCCTGACAAGATACTACAAGCCCTGTAGGCAAGTGCGTAATTCTTACTGCAGAGTCTGTAGTGTTAACGCATTGTCCGCCAGGACCGCCTGCTCTGAAAACATCAATTTTTAAATCATTAGGATTGATTTCAACTTCAACTTCTTCAACCTCAGGTAAAACTGCAACAGTAACAGTTGAAGTATGAATTCTCCCCCCGCTTTCTGTAGAGGGGATACGCTGAACACGGTGCACTCCGCTTTCGTATTTTAATTTACTGTATGCACCGTTTCCGTCAATACCAAAAGAGATTTCTTTTATTCCGCCAAGTTCAGTTTGGTTAAGGCTTAAAACTTCTATTTTCCAGTTTTTGGTTTCTGCGTACATAGAATACATACGGAACAAGTCTGAAGCAAACAGTGCCGCTTCATCACCGCCAGCACCGCCTCGTATTTCTACAATTACGCTTTTTTCGTCATTGGGGTCTTTTGGAAGAAGAAGTATTTTTAATTCTTCTTCATACTGTGAGATTTTTTCTTTTGCATCATCGTACTCTGCCTGAACTAACTCTTTGAAGTCTTTGTCAAGATTTTCGCCAAGCATTTCTTTTGACTCTTCCAACTGTGTTTTGGCACTTTTATACATATTGTATTTTTCGACAATAGGAGTAATGTCGGAATGTTCTTTGCAAAGTTCTCTGAATTTGTTTTGGTCTGCAATTACTTCGGGGTCGCTTATTTGCGTGGATAACTCCTCATAACGCTGTTGTAAAAATGATAATTTATCAAACAAGTTTAGCCCCCCCTTATTATTTAAGTGTCAGTTGTCCTAATGACGCCTGTTTTAGATACTCGTTAATAAAACCATCTAAATCGCCGTCCATCACTGCACCGATATTTCCTGTTTCGAAGTTTGTTCTGTGGTCTTTAACAAGACTGTACGGATGAAATACATAAGAACGAATCTGGCTTCCCCATGCAATTTCTTTTTGTTCACCCTTCAAGTCTGAAATCTTGTCTTTTTGCTCGCGTTCTTTTATTTCAAACAGTTTTGATTTAAGCATTTTCATTGCAGTATCACGGTTTTTGTGTTGTGAACGCTCGCTTTGACATGACACAACAACACCCGTTGGAATATGCGTAATTCTAATAGCACTGTCAGTTTTGTTAATATGCTGGCCACCCGCACCGCTTGCACGGTAAGTATCAACACGCAAGTCTTCAGGGTTAATATCAATTTGTATATCATCATTTATTTCGGGCATAACTTCGCAAGACGCAAAGGAAGTATGGCGTCTTCCTGAAGCATCAAATGGCGAAATACGCACAAGGCGGTGAACGCCCATTTCTGATTTGCAGTAGCCGTATGCATTGATACCTTCTATTAAAATGGTAACGCTTTTAACGCCTGCTTCATCACCTGCAAGGTAGTCTAACACTTCTGTTTTGTAGCCTTTTTGTTCTGCCCATCTTGAAAACATACGAAGAAGCATTTCACACCAGTCCTGTGCTTCTGTGCCACCTGCACCTGCATGAAGCGTTAAGATGGCGTTGTTTTTGTCGTAAGGACCACTTAAAAGTGTTTCAAGACTTGTTTTTTCTATATCTTTTTGCAATGATGTCATGCCGTCTTTTACTTCATCAATTACACTTTCGTCGTCCATTTCAATACCAAGTGCAACAAGCGTTTTCAAGTCTTCCCAACTGCTGTATAATGCATTGAAACTTGCAATTTTATCTGACAGTTGTTTTGATTTTTGAAGTACCTTTTGTGCTTTTTCCATATCAGAATAAAAATCCGGTTCTGCAGTTTCCTTTTCCAACTGCTCTACCTGACTCTTAAGCCCTGATATGTCAAAGTGAATCCCTCAAATCATTGATTTCTTTTTCCATTCCGTCTAATGTTAGTTTAAATTCTTCAAGTTCTATAATCAATTATTTCACCTCTTTATATTATTGTCCGCAACATTTTTTGTATTTTTTACCGCTACCGCACGGACATGGGTCGTTTCTGCCTGTTTTTTCGCCTTTTCTGACCGGTTTGTTTTCAACTGAATTTTCACCGTGCGAAGTGGTGATAGGGTTTGCAACCTGTTCACGCTTTTGTTCTGTGTTAAGTCTTGCTCTGTAAATTAGTTGAACGGTCTCCAATTTAATCTCAAGTACCATTTGGTCAAACATATCGGCACCTTCGTTTTTGTATACATCTATTGGGTTTCTTTGAGCATAAGCATTTAATCCAACGCCGTGCCTTAACTGTTCCATACAGTCTATGTGGTCCATCCATTTTTTGTCAACAGTTTTAAGCATTACAATTCTTTCCAATTCTCTCATGCCTTCGCTACCGATTTCATGCTCTCTTTGCTCATATACTTCAGTTAATTTTTCGAGCAGGTATTCGTCAAATTCAGGCTTTGTAAAGGAATTTTTCTGTTGTTCTGTAAGCGGGATAACTATGCCGAAACGCTCTGCCATTCTTGTTTCATAAATGCTCCAGTTCCACTCATCTGCAAACTGCATATTCCCTGCAATTTCGCTTGTTAAATAGTCAATAGCAACACCAATCATTGAAAAAATGCTGTTTTTGACATTGCTGTCTGCAAGAACTGTCTGGCGTTGTTTATAAATAACTTCACGCTGTTGATTTAAAATGTCGTCATATTGAAGCACATGCTTTCTGGAGTCAAAGTTTCTGCCCTCAACTCGTTTTTGTGCATTTTCTATAGTGTTTGCAAGTATTTTTGCTTCAATGGGCTGATTTTCGTCTAAATTAAGAGCTTCAACCAGTGCTTGTGTTCTGTCCGAACCAAAAATTCTCATTAAATCGTCCTGAAGAGAGAGGAAGAATTTAGATGCGCCAACATCACCCTGACGCCCGCTTCGTCCTCTTAACTGATTGTCAATTCGCCTGCTTTCATGACGCTCTGTGCCTAAAATATACAGACCGCCCGCGTTTATAACTTCCTGTCTTTCAATTTCTATTTCGTCTTTGAATTGTTTATACAATTCGTTATATGTGTTTCTTGCACTGATAATTTCTTTGTCTGATGTTTCGCCGTGTCCTGTTGCTTCTACGATAAGTTTTGGTTCAAACCCCATTTTTTCCATTTTTGCTTTTGCCATATATTCGGCATTACCGCCAAGCATAATGTCTGTGCCTCGGCCTGCCATATTTGTAGCAATGGTTACGGCACCTTTTTTGCCTGCCTGAGCAATAATCTGTGCTTCTTTTTCGTGAAATTTTGCATTTAATACTTCGTGTTTTATTCCTCGTTTTTTAAGAAGAGCAGACAGTTCTTCCGATTTGTCAATTGTAATTGTACCGACTAAAACAGGCTGACCTTTTTTGTTGCACTCGATAATTTGTTCAACTATTGCGTTTAATTTGCCTTTTATATTTTTATACACAACATCTGTGTGGTCAATTCTTTTTATAGGTTTGTTTGTAGGGATTTCTACTACATCAAGGTTGTATATTGCTCTAAATTCGTCTTCTTCAGTTAATGCAGTACCTGTCATACCTGAAAGTTTTTTGTAGAGGCGGAAGAAGTTCTGGAAAGTGATTGTAGCAAGCGTCATACTTTCTCTTTCGACTTTTACATTTTCTTTTGCTTCGATTGCCTGGTGAAGACCATCACTATATCTCCTTCCTGGCATAACTCTTCCTGTGAACTCGTCAACAATAAGCACTTGGCCGTCTTTTACCATATAGTCTTTGTCTCTGTGCATAATACCGTGTGCTCTGATTGCCTGATTTATATGGTGTGAAAGTTTTATGTTTTCAGGGTCGGAAAGATTTTCAATACCAAATGTGCTTTCTGCTTTTTTTATACCGCGTGCAGTAAGAGTGGCTGTTTTTGCTTTCTCGTCTATAATATAATCTGCGTTTACATCTTCAGTATCTACCTTGTCGTCGCTTTCTTTTATTATCAATGCTTTTAGCGAACGCGCAAAATGGTCAACCAGTTTATACATATCTGTTGACTGACTACCCATACCTGAAATGATAAGAGGAGTACGCGCTTCGTCTATTAAAATACTGTCTACCTCATCCACGATGGCAAAGGCGTGGTCTCGTTGCACCATATCTGCCTTGTAAATCACCATATTGTCTCTTAAATAGTCAAAACCAAGTTCATTGTTGGTAACATAGGTGATGTCTGCATTGTACGCTTCTCTTCGTTGCTCGTTTGTCAGTTCGTGGACAATTAAACCTACCTTAAGACCCAGAAAAGAATAAAGTTTGCCCATCCATTCGCTGTCTCTTTTTGCAAGGTAGTCGTTGACGGTTACGATGTGAACTCCATCACCTGTTAATGCATTTAAGTATGCAGGCAATGTGGCAACCAAAGTTTTACCCTCACCTGTTTTCATTTCTGAAATTCTGCCCTGGTGAAGAACTATGCCTCCCAATAATTGCACATCAAAATGACGCATACCCAAAATTCTTTTTGAGCCTTCACGGACAACGGCAAAGGCTTCGGGTAAAATACTGTCAAGTGTTTCACCATTATTGTAACGCTGTCTGAATTCTTCTGTTTTATTACGCAATTCGGCGTCAGTCAGTTTTTCGTATTGAGACTCAAGGCTGTTGATTTGTTCAACAACAGGATAAAGTTTCTTTAATTCACGGTCGCTATGACTGCCAAACAATCTATCTATTAAATTTTTCAACAAAATCACCCACTTTAATATGATTACTAATATGATACCATATTTTAGGCAAAAATACAACACTTTTTAAAAAATAAATGGCCTACCGTTGGTAAGCCATTTATAAATTATTCGCTATCTTCTATTGCGTCTTTTCTTGATAAGTTAATTCTGCCCATTTTATCAATCTCGATAACCTTAACTAATATTTCATCGCCGATTGATACAACATCTTCAACCTTTTCAACGCGTCTGTTTTCAAGTTTTGAAATGTGGCACAATCCGTCTTTGCCGGGTAAAATTTCAACAAATGCACCAAAGTCCATAATTCTCACAACTTTACCCATATATACTTCGCCGACTTCAGGCTCTTTAACTATACCGTTAATAATATTAACTGCCTTTTGTGCAGCCTCCTCGTCAACAGAAAGAATTGATATTTTACCATCGTCTTCAATGTCGATTTTAACGCCTGTATCCGCAACAATTTTCTGGATAACTTTACCGCCTGAACCGATAACATCTCTGATTTTTTCAGGGTCAATATGCATTGTAATAACTCTCGGTGCATATTGCGACAAGTTTTCTCTCGGCTCGCTGATTGCATTTTTCATAACGCCGTCTAAAATGAAGAAACGGGCATCTTTGGTTTTTTGAAGTGCTTCTTTAATAATTTCAGGTGTCAAACCGTCAATTTTAATGTCCATTTGGATGGCAGTAATACCTTCTTTTGTACCTGCAACTTTAAAGTCCATATCTCCGTAGAAGTCTTCAACACCTTGGATGTCAAGCATTGTCATGAATCTGTCGCCTTCTGTGATAAGACCTACTGAAATACCTGCAACAGGTGCTTTGATTGGTACACCGGCATCCATAAGTGCCAAAGTACTGCCACAAATACTTCCCTGTGAAGTTGAACCGTTTGATGACAAAACTTCTGATACAAGTCTTATAGCGTATGGGAATTCGTCTTCTGACGGAATAACGGGCTCTAATGCTCTTTCAGCCAACGCACCGTGGCCGATTTCTCTTCGTCCCGGACCTCTTGAAGGCTTTGTTTCACCAACACTGTATGATGGGAAGTTGTAGTGGTGCATATATCTCTTAGTTTCTTCTGCTGTATCAAGGCCGTCAAGTTTCTGCACATCACCCAATGCACCAAGTGTGGCAACAGTTAAAACCTGAGTTTGTCCTCTTGTGAACAACCCGCTACCGTGAGTTCTTGGCAGTAAGCCTACTTCTGAAGCCAAAGGTCTTATTTCATTTATGTCTCTGCCGTCAACGCGTTTTCCTTCGTCTAAAAGCCATCGTCTTACGATATATTTCTGAAGTTTATAAATAACTTCTGCAATCTGTTCTTCGTAGCACTCAAATTTTTCTGCAAATTCTGCATCTAATTTTTCCTGAACTACAAGCATATTTGCATCTCTTACGGTTTTGTCGTCTGTATCGATTGCTTCTTTAACCATATCAATGGCGAAGTCTTTGACTGCATTATAAAGTTCTTCGTCAACTTCGTGTGCCTCGTACTGGAGTTTTTCTTTTTTACCAACTTCATCTGCTATTGACTGAATGAAATCGCAAAGTCTTTTAATTTCTTGGTGTCCGAACATAATTGCATCAAACATAATGTCGTCAGCAATTTGGTTTGCACCCGCTTCAATCATTGTAACTTTTTCTTTTGTACCTGATACTGTAAGATTTAGAGAACTCTTTTCTCTTTGTTCGCAGTTGGGGTTGATTACAAATTCGCCGTCAACATAACCTACATATACAGAAGCAACAGGACCGTTGAAAGGAATATTGGAAATTGCAAGAGCAATACCAACACCGGTCATTGCTGCAAATTCAGGCAGGTTGTCCTGCTCAACTGAAAGAACTGTTGAAACAACCGAAACATCGTTTCTCAAATCTTTCGGGAACAAAGGTCTTATAGGTCTGTCAATTACACGGCTTGTTAAGATAGCCTTGTCTGATGGTTTACCCTCTCTTTTCTGAAAACTTCCAGGGATTTTACCTACAGAATATAATCTTTCCTCGTAATCCACGCTTAAAGGAAAGAAATCAACGCCTTCTCTTGGTTTGCTTGCTGCAGTTACATTTGTCATAACAACAGTGTCGCCATAGTAAACTACGCAAGAACCGTTTGACAACTGCGCCATTTTACCGGTTTCCACTTTTAATGGTCTTCCGGCAACTGTGGTTTCAAATGTACGAAATGCCATAATTTTTACCTCCTGTTTTTTGCAGGCAAGCAATTTAGCACTTAATTTTACCCTTGTCCTTGCAAAAGCAAAATTAACTGCTAACGGCTGACCTGCTGATTTCGAAAAGACGGGCGTGGTTTTTGCCACGCCCAGAAGTTTCTTACTTTCTTAAGTTTAGTTTTGAGATTAACTCTCTGTATCTTTCGATATCTTTTTTAGCAAGATAATCTAAAAGACCTCTTCTTTTACCAACCATTTTTAAAAGACCTCTTCTTGAATGATGGTCTTTCTTGTTGGTTTTAAGATGTTCGTTCAAGTGGTTAATACGCTCTGTCAAAATAGCGATTTGAACTTCAGGAGAACCTGTGTCTGTATCGTGTCTTTTGTTAGAACTGATAATCTCTTGCTTTAATACTTTATCCATCTTTTTCACCTCCACAATGTTTGTTTATGCATAACCCGAGCAATGGTAAATGTGGATTTATCCGCCAAGACTCAGTGATAGCCTAACTATTGTAACACATAATTTTTGAATTGTAAATACTTTTTTAAATTTTTTTGTGAAAAGGTATTTTTGTTTGTATTGACTTTTTTTGTGTTATAATATAAAATAAGGAAGAAAACAGCAAAGCGATTGGAGTAAAGTATATGAAAAAATGCGATTCCCTATGCTGTACCAAAATCAAAAATTTGTCAGTTGACGGAATTCTTGAAAATATAAACATTCATATTCACTGCGGAGAAATAACTGCAGTAATCGGATGCAACGGTGCAGGTAAAAGTACATTGTTAAAAGCAATAATCGGCGAAGTTAAACATAAAGGCGAAGTATCATTTTTGGGCAAAAACGGTAATACAACACCCATAATCGGATATGTACCCCAAACTACTGCCTTTGATGGCGACTGCCCTGCGACGGTTTCAGACTTATTTGATTGTTGCGGTGCTTCAGATGGTGAAAATGTGCAAAAAGCGATAAAGGCTGTTAACGCAGACGGCTTCTTTGACAGAAAACTATGCAATCTTTCGGGAGGAGAACTGCAAAGAGCGTTACTTGCACTTGCACTTGTCCCGGTGCCTAATTTACTGCTTCTCGACGAGCCTGTATCCGGCGTTGATAAAGGGGGAACAGAACAATTCTGGAATGTATTGTCGCAAATAAGAGCAACATATGATATTACGATAATAATTGTGTCCCACAGTCTAAATCAGGTTAAATCCAATGCAGACCGTGTAATTTTATTGGATAAAAAAATAGTTGCTCACGGAACTCCTGATGAGGTTTTTTTGTCGCGGGAATTTGCGGAGGTTTTTGACAATAATATGTAAAAAAAGTATTGACAAGTCAGTTTAAATATGATATATTGAATTGTATCTGTGTAAAAAGGTCTTTTTTTTTTGCAGAATAAAGTTCGTACTTAATTAAATGGAGGTATATATAAAATGAGAGTTAAAATTACATTAGCGTGTACAGAATGCAAACAAAGAAATTATGATACTATGAAAAATAAGAAAAATGATCCTGATCGTTTGGAAATGAGCAAGTATTGTAGATTCTGCAGAAAGCATACTCTTCATAAAGAAACAAAATAATTGATTTTGGTTAGAAAGGGATTGTGAATAATATGCCTGAAAAGAAAAAAACAAACAGAGTAGTTAACTACTTTAAAGAAGTAAAAAGCGAACTTAAAAAGGTAAGCTGGCCTACATTCAAACAGGTTCGTAACAATACATTTATTGTTGTAGTATGCGTTCTTGTCGTTGGTGCATTTCTTGCATTGTTGGATTTAGGTTTCAGTGCGGGATTTAAATCAATAATAGACAAAGAAAACACAACACAGGTTGAAGAACAGATTGAACAGCAGGTTGAAACCGGTGATGCAGTTGAAGAAATTCCTGTAGAACAGGGTGAAGCCGATGCAAACTAAAGCAAAATGGTATGTAGTGCATACCTATTCAGGATATGAGAACAAGGTAAAAGCAAACTTAGAAAGAACAATTGCTAACAGAAGCCTTGAAGATTATATTCTTGACATTCAGATTCCGCTGGAAGAAGTTGTGGAAATGAAAGACGAGGAAAAGCGTGTAGTTACCCGCAAAAAATTTCCCGGCTACATTATAATTAAAATGGTGCTTACTGATGATTCGTGGTACATCGTAAGAAATACAAGAGGTGTAACAGGTTTTGTCGGACCCGGCTCCAAACCCATTGCTTTAACTGAAGAAGAAGTCGAGAATATGGGAATTGAGAATCAGACAATTGTACTAAACTATACGGTTGGGGACAGCGTTAAAATTAAAAACGGTCCATTGGAAAATTTTGTAGGTATAGTTGATGACATAAGTATGGAAAAAAGAAAAGTTAAAGTCGTTGTTTCAATGTTCGGACGAGAAACTCCTGTTGAACTTGACTTTAATATGGTTGAAAATGTATAATATCGCTTATTGCGTTGTTATAGTGGGAGGAAATTAATTTCCGTTTGTACCACATCAATGTAAGTTAGGAGGTGTAAATTATGGCTCAAAAAGTAGCAGGTTACATTAAACTTCAAATTCCTGCAGGTAAGGCTACTCCTGCTCCGCCGGTTGGTCCTGCACTTGGTCAACACGGTGTAAACATTATGGATTTCTGTAAGCAATTCAACGAAAAAACTGCAAAAGACGCAGGTCTTATAATCCCTGTTGTTATTACAGTTTATGCAGACAGATCATTTAGTTTTATTACTAAAACTCCACCGGCAGCCGTTTTAATTAAAAAGGCTTGTGGTATTGAAAGTGGTTCCGGAGTACCAAACAAAACAAAGGTTGCTGTTCTTAAAAAAGCTGATTTACAGGCGATTGCAGAACAGAAGATGCCAGACCTTAACGCCGGTTCTTTAGAAGCGGCTATGTCCATGATTGCTGGTACAGCAAGAAGTATGGGCGTTACCGTTGAAGAATAATTTCAACAATTTAAATTCGTGGGAGGAAACTTGATTTCCGTCTGACCACAAGGAGGTTATTATATGAAAAGAGGTAAAAAGTATCAAGAAAGTGCTAAACTTATTGATAAAACATGCCTTTATGACCCGGCAGAAGGAATTGAATTATTAACTAAAACTGCAAAAGCAAAATTTGATGAAACTGTTGAAGCTCACATTCGTCTTGGCGTTGACTCAAGACACGCTGACCAACAGGTTCGTGGTGCAGTTGTATTACCACACGGCACAGGTAAAACAGTTCGTGTTTTGGTATTTGCTAAGGGTGATAAAGCAACTGAGGCAGAACAAGCCGGTGCTGACTTTGTCGGTGCAGAAGAACTTGTTCCCAAAATTCAGAATGAAAACTGGTTTGAATATGATGTTATCGTAGCAACCCCTGATATGATGGGTGTTATTGGTAGATTGGGTAAAGTTTTAGGTCCTAAAGGTCTTATGCCTAACCCTAAAGCCGGTACAGTAACAATGGATGTTGCTAAAGCAATCGCTGATATTAAATCAGGTAAGATTGAATACCGTCTTGATAAAACAAACATTATTCACTGTCCTATCGGTAAAGCATCTTTTGGTGCTGAAAAATTATCAGATAACTTTAATACATTGTTGTCTGCAGTAATTAAAGCTAAACCAAGCGCTGCTAAAGGTCAGTATTTAAAGAGTGTTACTATCACTACAACTATGGGACCGGGTATAAAACTTAATCCCGCAAAAATTGATGCTTAATTTGCTTGACAAGTAAAATATTTTATGTTAAAATATTTATGTTTCCACAGACAGTCGGCATAAAGGTAAGTCCGACCGAGGAATGTTATTTTACTATAATTATGTAATTTAAGGTTCTTTGTCTGTGACGAAGAACCTTTTTAATTTGTTCCTCGTCAAAAACTTGTTACAAATTTAATTACTGAAAGGAGGAAATTGATAATGCCAAGCGCAAAAGTTTTGGAAGAAAAGAAAGTTGCAGTTTCTAACTTAACCGAAGACCTAAAAAGTGCGGTTGCAGGTGTATTGGTAGATTATCGTGGTATCACTGTTGAACAGGATACAGAACTTCGCAGAAAGTTACGCGAAGCAGGTGTTGAATACAAAATCGTTAAAAACTCTTTGCTTCGTTTCGCTTCTAAAGAAGTTGGTTTAGATGAACTTGACGGTGTTTTGCACGGACCTACCGCTATTGCATTCCATAGAGAAGATATGGTAGCTCCCGCTAAAGTTTTAGCTGACTATGCTAAAACAAACGAAGTTATCGAAATTAAATCAGGTTTTATGGAGGGTAAAGTAATTTCTCTTGATGAAATTAAAACTCTTGCTTCTACACCTTCTAAAGATGTTCTTATTGCTAAAATCATGGGCAGCTTGAATGCTCCTGTTTCAGCATTGGTTAGATTGCTTAACACAATCGTTGAGGGTGGAACTGAAATCGCTGATTTAATCGCTGCTAAAGCAGGCGAAGCTCCTGCAGAAGAAGCAAAAGCAGAAGAAACTCCTGCAGAAGAAGCAAAAGCAGAAGAAACTCCTGCTGAAGAAACAAAAGCAGAAGAAACTCCTGCAGAAGAAGTAAAAGCAGAAGAAACTCCTGCAGAAGAAACAACAGAAGAATAATTAAACAAATTTATTATAGGAGGTAAATAAAAATGGCAAGTGTACAACAAATTCTAGACGATATTAAAGAATTAAAATTATTAGAAGTAGCAGAATTAGTAAAAGCAATGGAAGAGGAGTTCGGCGTAACAGCTGCTGCTCCTGTTGCAGTAATGGCTGCAGGCGGTGCTGACGCAGGTGCTGCAGGTGCAGAAAAATCTGACTTTGATGTAGTTCTTGCAAACGCAGGTGCTGAAAAAATCAAAGTTATCAAAGTTGTTCGTGAAATCACAGGTCTTGGTTTGAAAGAAGCTAAAGATTTAGTTGATGGCGCTCCCAAAACATTAAAAGAGGGCGTTGAAAAAGCCGCTGCTGAAGAAATTAAAGCAAAACTTGAAGAAGTTGGCGCAACAATCGAACTTAAATAATTTAAAGTTTAATATCGACAAAAAGACTGAAACTTTGTTAAAAGGTTTCAGTCTTTTTTTAGTGAACATAATATTATAATTACTCATATTATAAAATGAGTAAGGAGTGAAAATCGTGCACAATTTATATACATTAAACGACCTAGATATTAATGAAGAGGGCTATGTATCATCACTTGTTTCAAATGAGGACATCAGACGCAGGCTTTTAGATATGGGATTGGTTGAAGGAACTCGTGTTAAGTGTGTCTTAAAAAGTCCGGGTGGAGACCCTGTTGCTTACAATATACGAGGAGCTGTAGTTGCCATTCGGAATGAAGACAGTAAAAATATATTTATAAAAACAAATCAGGACTGATGGTTCAATCCTGATTTTTTTGTAAGTAGCAAAATCTATTGTGTTGGCATAGTATAAAATACAATGGAGGTGTGGCTTTTATGGGGTTAACAAAGAATTCTACCGGAATTAAGTCGGTAGATACAGGTTTTATTGTTACAAAGAATAATGAAACAGACAAAATTATTGCTTTGGCAGGAAATCCCAATGTAGGGAAAAGTACGGTTTTTAATTCTCTTACCGGTTTAAAACAACATACAGGTAATTGGCCGGGGAAAACAGTTACAAATGCTTTTGGAACATGCAAATACAATAATACACAGTACATATTAGTCGATATACCAGGGACTTATTCATTGCTGGCACATTCTAAAGAGGAGGAGGTCGCACGCGATTTTATATGTTTTGGTAATGCAGATAAGGTAATTGTAGTTTGTGATGCAACTTGTCTTGAAAGAAATCTAAACCTCGTTTTGCAAACAATCGAAATAAAAAACAATGTCATAGTTTGTGTTAATCTTATGGATGAAGCAAAACGAAAAAAAATTGATGTGGATTTGCAAAAGCTCCAAAAACTTTTGGGTGTTCCCGTGGTAGGTACTGATGCTTCAAAAGGCAAAGGATTAAAAGAATTGCTTGATTTGGTTGAGGAGACTTCAACAAATACTGTTAATATAAGGTATGTAAAACCTATTGAAGATGCATTGGTGGAAATTACACGGTTACTTGAAAGTAAAATTGACAGTACGGATTTAAACTTGAGATGGATTGGATTAAAACTTTTGGATTATAATAAAGAGCTTGTGTCCGGTATTTCTAATTATGTGGGATATGATTTGGACCAAGACAGCGACATTAAAATGGTAAGGGAAAGTCTCGCAAGCAAAGGCTATTGTGGAGAGAAACTTACTGATACAATAGTGTCTTGTATAGTTTTAACAGCAGAGGATATATGCAACGAAACTGTAGTGTTTAATAACAAAAAATATACATTTAAAGACAGAAAAATTGACAGAATTCTTACAAACCGCATAACAGGTATCCCTGTTATGTTGTTGCTTTTGGGTATTGTTTTATGGATAACTATAGTTGGGGCTAATTATATTTCCGGTTATTTATTTTCGGTTTTATTTTGGTTTGAAGATAAATTAGCAGAGTTTTTTGTTTGTGTAAATATGCCAAAAACTATATACGAAATTCTTGTGTATGGTGTTTACAGGGTTTTGGCTTGGGTAGTTTCTGTTATGTTACCGCCTATGGCAATCTTTTTTCCGTTGTTTACACTTTTGGAAGATTTGGGTTATCTGCCGAGAATAGCTTTTAATCTGGACAAATCATTCAGGAAATGCAACGCTTGCGGAAAACAAGCTCTTACTATGTCTATGGGCTTTGGTTGTAATGCGGCAGGAGTTGTGGGCTGTAGAATAATAGATTCCCCGAGAGAACGGCTAATTGCTATGATTACGAATAGTTTTGTGCCATGCAACGGCAGATTTCCGACACTTATTTCAATTGTTACTATGTTTTTTGTTTTTTCAGTATCAGGGGTCAAACAGACATTTATAGGCACGCTGTTGGTTACATTATTTATAGTTCTTGGCATATTGATGACATTTCTTTCGTCTTATATTCTCTCAAAGACAGTGTTAAAGGGAGAAGTGTCCGCTTTTACTTTGGAATTGCCTCCGTATCGCAAACCGAAAATAGGAAGAATAATAGTTACATCTATAATTGACAGGACACTGTTTGTTTTAGGAAGAGCGATTGTTGTTGCTGCCCCTGCCGGACTTGTGATATGGATACTTGCAAATGTCAGTGTGGGAGAAATCAGCCTGATTAGTTATTGCAGTGGTTTTTTAGACCCATTTGCAAAGATGCTAGGGTTGGATGGAGTGATATTACTGGCGTTTATACTTGGGCTTCCGGCAAATGAGATAGTTATTCCGATAATTATAATGGCATATATGTCAAACGGTTCTTTAATCAACATTACCGATTTATCGTTACTCCGTGATTTGCTTATAAACAATGGTTGGACCTGGATTACTGCTGTGTCAGTAATACTTTTTTCACTAATGCACTGGCCATGTTCAACAACTCTTACGACAATAAAAAAAGAAACAGGAAGCATTAAATGGACTGCTGTGTCAGCACTTGTTCCAGCTTTATGCGGTATTGTTGTTTGCTTTTTATTTAATTTAATTGCGTTATTATTGTTTGCCTAAAGTAAATTATTGATTTTACAGCGAATTTTTGATATAATTAGTTTACAGAAGAACAACGATGTACAAATGGATAATTATATCAAAATTGGAACATTATATTAAAAAACAAAACTTATTTCTGGATATTTTGTTTTATATTTAAAGCATTCATATAGTTGTTCTTTATGCTTTATTCTTTGAATAACTAAATAATAGCATTAAACGACTACAGGAGGTTGAATTAATTGAAAAAATTATACTCAGAAATAACACCTTATGTTAAGGAACTTGCTGATATTTCAAACAGTAATAATAATATTAAGCCGGAGATGTATCCGCAACATAATGTTAAACGCGGGCTTCGTGATCTTGACGGCACCGGTGTTGTAACAGGTCTTACTGAAATTTCTCATATAAAGGCAAAAGAAAAAGATAAAAACGGTAATACAATTCCTTGTGATGGTGAATTGTATTACCGTGGATATAATGTAAAAGATTTAGTTGCAGATTTTTATACAAGCGGTAGATGTGGATTTGAAGAAGTTATATATTTGCTTTTGTTCTCTGAACTTCCCACCGTGAATGAACTTGAAAGGTTTAAGGAAACTCTTGCTGAATACCGTAGTCTTCCCCAGTCTTTTGTACGCGATATGATATTAAAAGCACCCAGCAGGGATATGATGAATATACTTTCAAGAAGTGTTCTTGCCTTGTATTCATATGATGAAAACCCTGATGATACATCTGTAGAAAATGTATTAAGGCAGGGACTTCAGCTTATTTCTATGTTCCCACTTTTGGCTGTTTACGGTTATCATGGATACAAACATTATCATTTGAACAAGAGTTTGCATATCAGAAACCCTAAACCAAATTTGTCGATTGCAGAAAATACATTGCATATTCTTCGTAAACACGGAGATTTTACTCCCCTTGAGGCACAAGTTCTCGACCTCTCCCTTGTTTTGCATGCTGAACACGGAGGAGGTAATAATTCCAGTTTCACCACACATGTAGTTACATCATCAGGAACAGATACTTATTCTGCAATCGCAGCAGCCCTTGGCTCTTTAAAAGGTCCTAGACACGGTGGCGCTAATATAAAAGTTGTTAAGATGTTTGACGATATGAAAAAAACAATTAACATAAATAACGGAAACGAAATTGAAGACTATCTTATGAAACTTCTTAATAAAGAGGCTTTTGACAACGCCGGTTTGATTTATGGTATGGGGCATGCGGTATATTCAAAATCAGACCCAAGGGCTGATATTCTAAAAGAATGTGCTAAAGATTTGTCCCGCGAAAAAGGCTGTGAGGAAGATTTTGCTTTGTATGAAACTGTTGCAAAACTTGCTCCCGGTGTTATCGGTGAAAAGAGGAAAATATACAAAGGCGTAAGTGCAAATGTTGATTTTTATTCAGGGTTGATTTATAAAATGCTGGAACTCCCCTACGAATTATATACACCTATATTTGCTATTTCCAG
>JAFQJA010000001.1 GCA_017397315.1 Clostridia bacterium
AAAGCATCCTAAAATCAAAATTTTTTGATGAAGTTCAAGGCGAATAGAGCCCATAATCCTGTCGGATATGGGCTCTATTTAACGCAGAAATTCGCAAAAAAGACGATTTTTAGGACAATACTGCCTTATCAACCTCGACCTTAGTGCCGATTGTTTTTTTTACTTTGTCAAAGTTCTCTGCACCTACATCCTGAGCAATAATGACTTGCCCTGCAGACGAAAAACCCATTGCCACAAAAGTCAAAAGATGAAGTATATCACCGCCTATTGATACGGCAGACATACCTGTTCCTCCGATATACTGTCCTACAACAATCATATCAACTATATTATAAATTGCTTGCAAAGCATTTGACAAAAACAACGGCATAGCAAACCTAATAAGAAGTTGTGTAACATTGCCTTTTGTCAAATCATTTACCATTGTTCCCATATTTTTTCTCCCTGTATTTTACATTACTGTCTGTTTAAAAACGCAAATCCTATTATTTCAATTGGTATAGTCATTTTTTCATCTCTTTATATAAATTCATTACCTGACAAACGGTATCTGTTAAATTTCCCATTGCATTTGTTGTATTCATTGCATCTTCTAAAGTACACACATTACGCAAAATCGGGAAAATTCCATCAATACCATATCCGTTTAAAACACTTGCCTCTTTTGTAGCACATCCGCAAAACGCCACTACTGTTTTTTTGTGTTTTTTCGCAAGTTGTGCAATCCCAACAGGGACTTTTCCCATAGATGTCTGCCCATCAATTTTCCCCTCGCCGGTAATTACCAAATCAGCATCTTTGATATGTTTTTCTGCTTCTGTCTTTTCAAGAATAAGACTTATACCGGACTGTAGTTTCCCATTTAAAAATGCCATAAATGCAAAGCCCATTCCCCCGGCAGCACCCGCACCCGGATAATTCATATCAGCATTTTGATATTTCTCACATGTAACAAGTGCATAATTTCTCATACCGTTGTCCATAGTTTCAATATCATTTTCCTTTGCACCTTTTTGCTGTCCGTAGACAACACTGCAACCATTTTCTCCGCAAAGGGGATTTATAACATCACAGGCGACATTAAATGTACATTTAAAAACTTCAGGTTTTACATTTTTGTCGCTAATCCCGACTATTTTGTTTAAGCCCTGTGCTCCAAAAGGAATGTCATTTCCGTCTTTATCGTAAAACTCAAAACCCAACGCCTGAAGCATCCCTGCTCCGCCGTCATTAGTGGCACTGCCTCCTATTCCTACAATAAAATCCCTGTATCCGTTTTCTATAGCATCAGCGATTATCTGCCCAACGCCGTATGTAGTAGTTACAAGAGGATTAAGTTGTTCTTTTTCTATTAATGTTATTCCCGCAGCGGCGGACATCTCAACGACAGCAGTTTTGCCAAATGTTCCGTAAGTTGCAACAATATCTTCTCCCAAAGGGTTTTTTACAGTTACCCTGCGTGTTTCTCCGTTTAATCCGGAAACAAGGGCATGCACCGTGCCTTCTCCCCCATCAGCAACTGGCATAATTTCAACTTGTGCATCCGGAATAGAACTTTTAATTCCCTTTTCAACTGCCTTTCCCGCCTCAACGGAGGACATACTTCCTTTAAATGAATCAACAGCAACCAGTATTTTCATTTAATCATCTCCAGACATCACAAAATATACTCGTAAAGTTCAAAGTTTTCATCACCGATATTGGGCACACTCATTATCATTTCTTTTCTCATAACAAAACCGCATTTGTTGTAAAGAGCGATTCCGGGCAAGTTATATTTTAGCACATCCAGTCTTATAGCCTTAATCCCGTGTTCTTTACAGTGTTTTTTAAGTCCCCCGATAAAATAACTTGCTATTCCTTTACCAAAACAATCCGGTCTCGTAGCAAGAGCATGAACAACACCTATATCTTTTGTTGTTATTCCCCAGGGCACAGTATCATACGCTTCATTATAACTTTTGTTCATTATACAAGCACAAAGTATTTCGCCATTTTCTTCACAGATAAAAAGTTCATTGTTATCAACTGATGTATTAAGTAAATCATGTGATGGATGAACATTTTTCTGCCACTTCAAATTATATTGCGACTCAGTGTTAACCTCGATTACATAATCATAAAACTCTATTATCTTTTGTTTCTCTTTTTGTTCGGCTAATCTGAAATTTATACCCAATACATTTACCTCTCTTTGCAGTTCTAATGGTGATGATGGTGATGATGGTGATGTTCTTCTGTTTTGCACACAGTATCTTCGCACACCTCGTCAGCACCCTCTATTTCCACAGTTGTATGTGAAATTCCGACACCTGCCATTTCGCTTTTGATTAAATCTTTGATTGTTTTAGCATTGCAGTCAGTTACAGCGTGCAAAGTGGCACAATTTGCAACTCCGTCTATTGTTCTTATATGAATATGATGGATGTCTTTTACACCCTCTATTTCCATAAGGTGCTCCCTTATCTCTTCGACATCAAAAGGAGATTTTTCAAGAAATATGTCGACTGTTTCCTTAAGGTTTTTAATCGCAGACACTAATATAAACAATGCCACAACAATTGATAATACGGGGTCTATAATTTTAATGTCTGTATATCTCATAATTATTGAGCCGATTAGCACAATAAGCCAGCCCAAAACATCTTCTAGCATATGCAAATTTACCGCCTTTTGATTTAACGAACCTTTTCCGTGTGTAAAATACGCCGCAAAAAAATTAACGATTACACCAAATACCGAAAAAATAATCATACCATCATAATCGACAGCCACAGGCTTTATCATTCTTGGAACGGCACCAAATATTACTACCAAAGAACCAAATAAAAGTATAACCGTTGTTATGACACTGCCCAATACGGAATACCTTTTATAACCATATGTGTATAATTTATCAGGCTTTCTTTTGCTTATTCTCTCAAGAAGATAAGATAAACCAATGCTTAAGCTATCACCAAAATCGTGGACAGAGTCGGAAAAAATCGCAATACTACCGGTAATAATTCCGCCTATAAATTCTATTATTGAAAAAGATAAATTCAGCAAAAACGCAATGAATATTTTTTTGTCTGTTTTCAATACATTCACCTCTTATAAAAATGTTATATCGAAAATTCTGCAGTAGAGAATACTATAAATCTTATAACTCTTTTCATCTTTAGCATTCAAACGCATATTCTCTTTTCTCCATTATACTCTTCCCTAATAATATTTTCAAGCAAAAAAGTGTTCTTTTTTTTGCAAAAGAACACTTTTAAAAATTATTGTTTCACCTGTCCAAGCATATTTACTCGACGGTTTTTAACTTCGTCAGACATAGGCTTAATTTCTCCTGCCGCAGTAAGTGCCATTTTTGTAAACAACGGACCTGCAATTTCATATATCAGCACTGCAAACAAGGTGATGTTTCTAATTAACCCACCCTGTTCACCCAACTGCATTGCAGTTGCGCACATACCAAGGGCAACACCTGCCTGCGGAAGCAATGTAATACCTAAATATTTGCAAATGCTTGAAGAACAATCAGTTGCTTTGGCACTTGCATAAGTACCATAATACTTACCCAACGAACGAAAAACTATATATATAAGTCCCATAATTACTATAGTAACATCGGCAAATACATTAAGTTCAAGCGAGGCCCCGCTTATTACAAAGAATATAGCAAGAAGCGGAGATGTCCACTTATCTGCCTTTGCCATAAGATTATCAGATAACGGACACGCATTGCAAAATACTGTTCCCAATGCCATACAGGTAAGCAAAGATGAGAAACCGATATGAACAGAACCAATCTCAATCTTTACAGAAGTAAATGCAACTGTCAACAGCACAAGACCTATCGTAAGATTTAAACGGTTTGTGTTTGAGTTAAACAGTTTTTCGAGATATGTAAGAACAAACCCCATAATTGCACCCAGACCCAATGAACATACAATTTCAATAAGAGGGTTCAACACTATAGCCACAATATCAACTGTACCTACTATTATTGTTTTTGCAATACCGAAAGATACTGCAAAAACAATTAGACCTACAGCATCATCAAGAGCAACAATAGGCAACAACAATTTTGTAAGAGGTCCGTCAGCCTTATACTGCCTTACAACCATTAATGTTGCAGCAGGTGCTGTAGCTGTAGCTATCGCACCTAATGTTATCAATTGCGGAACTGTTAGTTTGTCAGGTACCATCAGGTGGAAAGCATATAAAGACAGATCAACCAACAGTGTTGCCGCCAAAGCCTGAAAAACACCTATTACGAATGCTTGTTTTCCTGTTTTCTTCAGTTCTTTAATACGAAACTCACTGCCAATCGAAAAAGCAATAAATCCCAAGGCTACCTCGGATACCATAGCAAGCCTGTTAACATCACTTGACGAATGAAATCCGAAAGTTTCAATACCTAACGCACCGATGCAGTAAGGTCCGATTAAAACTCCGGCGACAAGATAAGATGTTACCGCAGGAAATTTGAAAATTTTGAATACTCTTGTCATCAGGAGTCCCGCCAAAAGAGCAACTGACAATGATAAAATACCTGACATTATATATCTCTTCTTTCTATATAAAATAATCACTCGGCGTTCTAATTCCAATGCAACATTATAGCACTAAACATCTTTTAAGTCAACCAAAATTAACAAAATATTGCTACATATCCTTATCATTTATGGCAGGATTATTCAGTAATTTTCCATTTTCATCAAATCTTGAGCCGTGGCAAGTGCAATCCCAGGAATGTTCCTGTTTGTTATATTTTAATGCACAACCCAAATGAGTGCATCTTGGTACCGTAGGGGCGATTAGTCCTTTTGCAGTTTCAAAGGTGTTTAATAAAAGTTGAGGGTGCCATACGCTTCTTGAAGGCGAATAAATATCAGCATATTCATTTTCCTTGCCCAAAACCATATCAGACAGTATCATTGCACTGACCATAGAGGAGGTCATCCCCCACTTATTAAATCCTGTTGCCACATACAAATCCGAGGTCGATTTCCCATACTGACCTATATATGGGATACCGTCCAAAGTCATACAATCCTGTGTAGCCCACCTTTCCGTCTCTTCACTTTTGGGATAATATTTTTGTGCAAACCGTTCAAGTTCTGTCCAGTTACCACCTTTTTGACCTGTACGGTGTCCCCCGCCACCAAGCAACAAGTGATCATTGTAGTTTCTGAAGGACAGCCCGTTTTTTGCTTCATCAACATACATATCTTTAAGAGGCTGCGCATTTTTCAGTGCCAAAACATAAGAACGGTGTTGATACATTTTTATAAAGTATCCTCCGTGTTTGTTTATAAATGGAAAGTGAGTTGCAACTATAATCTTCTTTGCAGTTATTATACCTTTGTTTGTAATGGCTTTGTACGGTTTTATTCCAAGAACTTTAGTGTCTTCATAGATTTTTAAATCCTTCGAAACAGAATACGCCAGTTTTAAAGGATGTATACTTGCCTGATTTTCCATTTTCACCGCACCCGCAATGCCAAAAGGCAATTCTGTGTTTTGACAAAACTGTACCTTTTCCCCCAGCTTATTTAATAAGTCCACTTCTTTTTCAATTAACGCTCGGTTATCAACTGAATATACAAAGGAATTGCATATTTTAAGGTCCGCCTCTGTTTTTGTTGCAAGTTCTTTTAGCTTTTCCAGTGCGGTTTTTTGACTGTTAAGATATTTCCCCGCAGTTTCAAACCCATATTTGTCTGCTATTTTATTATATATCAGCCCGTGTTGAAATGTGATTTTTGCAGTAGTGTTGCCAGTAACTCCCGAACATATTTTGTCTGCCTCAACCAAAACACAAGACACACCTGCATTTTTAAGCATATATGCACATAAAATTCCGCACATTCCTCCGCCTATAATTAAAACATCTGTTTTAATGTTACCCTCCAACAGTTCAAACTCAGGTTTTAAAATATCATTTTTCCATATAGATTTCATAAATTTCACCTCTCTTCTTATTATTGACAGATAAACTCTGAAAAATAAGCCGTAACAATAAATACACTGCCATAAAGAGAATATTCTTAATTATACGGTTTGTGCGTAAAAACAGCCCATATCCGTCAGGATTATGGGCTGTCTTGCTTTGATTAACAGTATAATTTAAATGTTGTACACATCAGATGCCATATTAAATTTAATATCGCATAGTATATTTTTTGCAAATCAATTTACCGTATAACTAAAAGTATGATTTAAAGGACCGGACCCTTTACCCAAATCAAGCATTGCAGAAAGAGCACCGGAAATATAATCTTTCGCTTTTTGTATAGACATTTCAAGTGTATATCCTTTAGCAAGGTTTGATGCAATGGCAGACGAAAGGGTGCATCCTGTACCATGCGTGTTTGGATTATCAATCCGCTTCCCTTCAAACCAGCGATATTCTCCATTTACATAAAGAAGGTCGTTTGCATCATTAATGCTGTGTCCGCCTTTTAATAAAACAGCACAACCATATGTATCGCTAATTTTTTTTGCTACAGTCATCATATCATCTATACTCTTAATTGAACGCCCTGATAAAACTTCTGCTTCAGGAACATTTGGAGTAATGAGTGTTGCTATGGGAATAAGTTCGTCAATCAGTGCCTGTACTGCATCTGTTTTCATAAGAGAAGATCCGCTTGTTGACACCATAACCGGATCCACCACAATATTTTTCACTTCATAGAATTTAAGTCTTTCTGCTATTACGCTTATCAGTTCTCTTGATGATACCATTCCTATTTTGACAGCATCAGGGAAAATATCCTCACACACTGCGTCAATCTGCTGTTTTAAAAAATCAGGAGTTGATTCCTGAACGGCTGTTACCCCCGTTGTGTTTTGTGCAGTCATTGCAGTTATTGCACTCATAGCATAAACACCATTCATAGTCATTGTTTTAATATCCGCTTGAATTCCTGCGCCTCCGCAAGAATCGCTGCCTGCAATTGTCAACGCAGTTTTCATAGTATTAATTCCCTCCAAAATTTATCAAAATTTGAATAGTCCTCAATATATACATCAGCAAGTCTTTTAAGTTTTGCCTGATTACCTTCGTGAATATCAAAAACACCTGCTGTAATAAAGCCGTCTGCTTTTGCAGTTTCCAAAGCATACAGGGCATCTTCAAATACAATAGTTTCATTTTTACAGGTTCCAAGATGCTTTTGTGCCTCTCGGTATATGTTAGGTTCTTTTTTGCTGTAACCTACCGATGCACAAGTAAATATTTCAGAAAAATATTCTCTTATACCCAGTCGATTAAGTGCCGCTTCCGCCAAATGCCTGTTTGTAACTGTTGCAACACACATTTTTATACCACGCTCTTTAAGCTTTCCTAAAAACTCTTCAAAGTTCTGTTTTAATGGCACCATTTCGTTATAATGCTTCTCTACCATTTTGTTTATGCTGTCTATAATCTCGTTTACTGAAAGAGTAACCCCATAATTGTCTCTGTAATAATGTGCTGCTTGTTCCAAAGTGAAAGTTTTAAAAGTTTCTTTCAGGTTCTCCTTTGGCTCTTTCCCAAGAGAACGAAGATAATCTTCGCCGATAGTGTCCCAGATATACATAGAGTCAAGTATAGTTCCGTCCAAGTCAAATATTGCACCTTTTAGCATAAACCAAGCTCCTTTGCTCTTGCTTTGAGTTCGATAACTGCCTGTTTGGGACTATCCGCCTTCATAACAGCAGATACAATGCAGATACCTGCAATGGGTATGCCTTTGAGAATATCAATATTATCCTTATTAAGTCCGCCTATGGCATTCACGGGAATTGGTACGGCATTGCATATATTCCCAAGCGTTTCGGTTGAGGTGATAACTGTCTTCACCTTTGTCGTAGTTGGATATATTGCTCCGACTCCAAGATAATCCGCCCCTTGCGCGTATGCTTCAACCGCCTGTGCAACTGTTTTTGTTGTTGCTCCTATAACAAAATCATCACCAAGAATTTTTCTTGCTATATTAATTGGCATATCGCTTTGTCCGAGATGAACACCTTCTGCACCCATGGCAAGCGCAACATCCACTCTGTCGTCAATGATAAGCGGAACATTATATTTTTTTGTAAGTGTATGTACCTTTTCTGCAAGTGAAATATATTCTCTTGTTGTTTTATCCTTCTCACGAAGCTGCAGAAGGCTAGCCCCGCCTTTTAATGCTTCATCAATTCTTCTTAAAAATTCTTCTTCACTAAATCCGGTGCTATCCGTTATAAAATATAGCGTTGTATCAAAATTTCTCATTTATATTTTCTCCTATACATAAAGATAATCATTCAGAACAGGTTGCAGACCTTCATCAGCAATGTCCTTATACATCTTGTCAAGACTGCGGTTATCGTCTATCTCAAACTGTTCATCGCCCTGTACTTCATCTGATTCTTTTCCGCTGTATTTACTTTCATGGTCGCCAATTCCGGTAGAAACACCTGCCGATACCTTTGTTGCGGCAATCTTCACAATTCCGTTTCTAAATTCTGCACTTTCACGGGAAGATACTGTAATACCAACAAAGGGTAAGAAGATACGGTATGCACAGATTATCTGGCAAAGCTGTTTTTCGTGAACATCTAATGGATTGATTTTATCATTATTGATAATTGGTCTGAGTCTTGGGCAGGACAGTGACATTTCTGCATGAGGATATTTTCTTTGCAGGTAGTACACATGAAGTGCACTTGCTAAAGCATCCTTTCTGAAATCCGAAAGACCCAAAAGTGCAGAAAATGCTACTCCTCGCATACCACCCATAAGTGCTCTTTCTTGTGCATCAAAACGATAAGGCCACACACGCTTATGACCAAGCAGGTGAAGTTGTTCGTACTTTTCTGTATCATATGTTTCCTGAAATACAGTTACATAGTCAGCACCACATTCATGCAGATACTTATATTCATCAGTGTTTACAGGATATATTTCAAGCCCTACCATACGGAAGTATTTCCTTGCCAGCTTGCACGCTTCACCGATATATTTTATATCACTTCGACTTCTACTTTCGCCTGTAAGAATCAGAATTTCTTCCATACCGCTGTCTGCAATAACCTTCATTTCCTTTTCAATCTGCTCCATAGATAGCTTCATGCGGTTAATATGGTTATAACAGTTAAATCCGCAATACACACAGTAATTTTCGCAGTAATTGGCTATGTAAAGAGGAGTAAAAAGATATACCGTGTTACCGAAGTGCTTGCTTGTTTCAAGTCTTGCTCTCTGTGCCATTTGCTCTAAGAAGGGTTCTGCAGCAGGTGATAAAAGTGCCTTAAAATCTTCTATGCTACAGGTTTCATGCTCCAATGCTGTCTTTACATCTTTTGCGGTATATTTTGAGTAATCAAAAGAATTCATCTGCTCCATTACATTTTTGCAAACATCAGATTCTATTTTCTCCATACCGGGTAAATATTCCATGTGGTTTTTTCGTGAGGAAGGATCTGTTTCAATCTGATGCTTCTTTGCAAGTGCTTCGGGTGATAAATGCTCCGAGTCCACAAAAAATTGATTTTCCATTTTTAATCCCCCTTAATCACGCAAAAATCCAGTAAGAGGATCAGATGCTGATGCACCACGAGTCAGAACTCTGCCAAGACCTGAAAGATATGCTTTTCTTCCGGCTTCGATTGCCTGACGGAAAGCCGATGCCATAAGCGGAAGATTACCAGCTGTAGCCAGTGCCGTGTTTGCCATAATTGCTGCTGCACCCATTTCCATAGCTTCGCAGGCCTGCGACGGCTTACCGATACCTGCATCAATAATAATCGGCAAATCAATTTCATCAATAAGAATCTGAATAAAGTCCTTTGTTGCAAGACCTTTGTTAGAACCTATGGGAGATGCAAGAGGCATTATGGTAGCAGCTCCTGCGTTTACCAAATCACGAGCAACATTTAAGTCCGGATACATATACGGCATAACAACAAACCCGTCATTAGCAAGTATTTCTGTTGCTTTAATTGTTTCCTGATTGTCTGGGAGCAGATACTTTGAATCACGCATAATCTCAATTTTCACAAAATTACCGCATCCAAGTTCACGGGCAAGTCGAGCAATTCTTACTGCTTCTTCAGCATTTCTTGCTCCGCTTGTGTTAGGAAGCAAGGTAATTCCTTTTGGAATAAAATCTAAAATGTTTTCCTGTTCTTTTGTGTTTGCACGGCGGACAGCAAGGGTTATAATCTCCGCACCTGCATCTTTTACTGCAGCTTCAATTAAATTAAGAGAGTATTTTCCCGATCCTAATATAAAACGGGAATTAAATTCGTGTCCGCCGATAACAAGTTTGTCATTATTCATTTGTCTTTCCTACTTTCTATACTTCGTATTCTTCTGCTATAATCCTTAAAACTGTATGCGCCTGATGTGCAGCACACAGCATTACTCTTGATGATACAAGACCAATTCCGTCTTTTACATCGCTTATCTCATCACCACAAAGATAAAATTGCTTTGAAACCTTTCGTGTATGTATTGCATTGCTACTATCAAGTCCCGCCATTCCTGATGCGGCAACAATATATTTATCCGGCATTTGTTCTAAAACGAAATTTGTCAGCATTGCCTTACACTCTGCGTTATCAAACGCCTCACATATAATATCAGCATCTGAAAGCACATCCTCGGCATTGCTTTCATCAAGGCGAATTGTATGTATCTTAGTTTCAAGATAGGGGTTTATTTCTTTTAGATTGTTTCTCAATGCTTCTGTCTTACTCATTCCAATTTGATTTACCTTATACTGTTGACGGTGAAGATTTGTTATATCCACTTTGTCAAAATCAATCAGCATGAGTTGTCCTATACCTGCACGAGCAAGTGAAATGGCTATATTGGAGCCAAGACCACCAAGACCGCATACCGCAACAGTTGTGGATAAGATTTTATTCTGCAACTCAATTCCATGTCTGTCATTTAATGATTTTATCCATTCTTCTTTGCTTGGAATCATATCAGCCACCTCCCACAAAGCTAACAACCTCAACACTGTCGCCATCCTTAAAAATCGTATCAGCATACTGCGCTTTAGGTACAATATTACCGTTTAGTTCAACTGCGACACGCATCAAGTCGTAACCTGCAGAATCAAGATACTCTGCGACAGAATTACCGACTACATCTAAATTTTCTCCGTTAATTCTTACCACTCAAATCACCTCCAAAAATTTGCAACAAAAAAGGAGCTACCGATTTGGTAACTCCTAAGATTACTTAAGTATTCCTAAAACTCTCATTCAGGCATCCCTACGTTGGCATTATCCAAATCAGGTTCTCGGTCGAAGGTCATACCTTCCTCTCAGCCTGTAACACAAGCTCCCGTTTATTAAGTTTAATGTATTATATCACTTTTTTAAATGCTTTGCAATAGATTTTATGGAAAATTTTAATTTTCGCGATGTAGAAACAATATTTAATATATGTTTTGCGAAGCAAAACTCCATTTTCAAAACTTGTCTTTTATCCGTGGAGAGACGAACGGTTTAGATGTCATGTCCTTTGGTAAAATCTCTTTCGTTGATAAGTGTATTTTTCTTTAAATATATTAACAAGATTTTGTAATATATTGACAATTTTTTGTATTTATGATATTTTAACAGTCAGGGATTCTTATATTATTTCAAAGGAGAGTTTATATGAACAGAATTGAACTTAAATCTCAGGCGAAGCACCAAATCAAGGGCAAAATCGGAATTATTTTTGTAATATCGCTGATCATTGGGGTGGTTTCAGGTCTTGCTTCCCTTATTTTATCAGCAATTCCCGTTATTGGCGGTCTGGCAAATGCATTTATTGTTGCACCAGCATTTGCACTAAGTATGTGTCGCGTTTATGTTGGTCTTACCATTGACAAAAAGCCCTCTGTGGGAGATGCTTTCAGCGGATTTGATGATTTTTGGTCAGCATTCAAAGTAAATTTCCTAGTTGGTCTTTTCATATTTTTATGGTCCCTTCTCTTTGTGATTCCCGGTATTGTTAAGAGTATTTCTTACTCAATGTCTATGTATATCCTTGCCGAAAACAAAGAGAAACCCGCTCTTGAATGTATCAATGAATCAAAAGCAATGACAAATGGTCATAAAATGGAACTATTTGTTTTAGGTTTATCGTTTATTGGTTGGGTTCTTTTAGGCTATATTACATTTTGTATTGCGTTCATTTGGATTCTGCCATATATGAATGTTACATTTGCTAATGCATATCAGAGTTTAAAACCAGCTAAAAAGGAAGGTGCTGCCGAACTAGAAATTGTTCCCGCCAAATTACAGGCAGAAACAGTTACAGAAGAACCAGTACCGGAAAACCCTGAAAACTAATTTACCATACATAAAAAATGTTTATATACATGATTTGACAATAGCACACGCCAATCGGCGTGTGCTATTTATTTGGCTTTAGAGTACGAAAAGAACGACAAAAAGTATCCTTTTCTGCCTGCTCCCGACGGTATATGTAAATATTTAAAATTAAGCAAACTAATGTCTTAAATTTTATAGACATAGCACGAGTAAAAGCACAACAGACAGCCCCTCGTGTTTAGATTTAAGTAAAAAACAAAAATTATTTTTTCCACACAAGGTCCATCATTTCATATTCCTCACCCATAACTGCACCGTCATAAATTTCATTACCGTCTGCCGAAACAAAAAAATCTCCGATGTATGACAAATGATTGTTATCTACTAACCAAGAGGCGCGTATTACATAATATTGTTTTTCATCTTTTTGAACAGCTCCCGATGTGCCGAACGAAAACACAAACCCGGTATCTTCATCCTTTTCTCCAAAAACATAATAGCATATCTCTTCTGCCTCTTGTTTAGTAATGCCTTTAACCTCATCAACAGATATAGGGATGATAGCACTCTCAGTCTTATGTTCACCCGTTACAGTTTCATTATCTTGCATTATTACATTATTCTTTCGTTTTATGTTTTCGTATGTAAAAGTTGTGATTCTTATAAAAGCAAAAGCAAAAATCAAAACTAAAATTACGCCTAAACTCTTTTTCATTGTTTCTATCTCCTTTTTGAGAAAACCACCATAATTTCCGTATTACTCGTGTCAAGACAGGCGAACAGTGAATATTAGGACCTACTAAATTTTCCTTAAATTTTCACTGTTTTTCCTTTAACACTTTTCTTTAGAACCCGCGAGAATACTGAATTTTCTCGCTCCCGATAGTATATGTAAATATTATAAATCGGCAAACTAATCTTTTAAAACTGCTAGACTTGACACGAGTAAATTTCACCCTTATCAAAGTCTATATTCACTTTTTAAAATTCCCTTTCATCTCATCGTTCCCTTCTGTGTTAATTGTTTTTTTATAATCTGTTCTTCTAAATGCCTTCTGTTAATATGAAAGAAAAAGTTCTTGTATTTTAGTAATAATCTTTTATTGCGATTT
>JAFQJA010000016.1 GCA_017397315.1 Clostridia bacterium
ATATCATTATGGATGAAGAGAATAAGAAGTTCACTCTTGCAGGCAAGACCTACAACGAGGGCGACTATATTTCTATTGATGGTTCTACCGGTAATATCTACGGTGAAATCATTCCTACTGTTGACGCTGAAATCGCAGGCGAATTCGGTCGCATTATGGCTTGGGCAGATGAATTCAGAACACTTAAAGTTCGTACAAATGCAGATACACCAGCTGATGCTAAAAAAGCCCGTGAACTTGGTGCAGAAGGTATCGGTCTTTGCCGTACAGAGCATATGTTCTTTGAGGCAGACAGAATTGCTGCATTCCGTGAAATGATTTGTGCAGATACAGTTGAAGAAAGAGAAGCGGCTCTTGATAAGATTCTTCCTTATCAGCAGGGCGACTTTGAAAAATTATACGAAGCATTAGAGGGTAACCCTGTTACAATCAGATTCTTAGACCCGCCACTACATGAATTCGTTCCTACAGAAGAAGCAGATATTGCTGCACTTGCAAAAGCACAGGGCAAAACTGTTGAAGACATCAAAGCAATCATTTCTTCACTTCACGAATTCAACCCAATGATGGGACACAGAGGATGCCGTTTGGCAGTAACATATCCTGAAATTGCCAAAATGCAGACTCGTGCAGTTATCCGTGCTGCTATCAATGTTAAGAAAGCACACGCTGACTGGAATATCGTTCCTGAAATTATGATACCATTAGTTGGCGAAATCAAAGAATTAAAATATGTTAAAGATGTTGTTGTTGCTACAGCAGATGAAGAAATCGCAAAAGCTGGCGCAGACCTTAAATATGAAGTTGGTACAATGATTGAAATCCCAAGAGCAGCGTTAACAGCTGACGAAATCGCTAAAGAAGCTGACTTCTTCTGCTTCGGTACTAACGACTTGACACAGATGACATACGGTTTCTCTCGCGACGACGCAGGTAAGTTCTTAGACGCTTACTATGATGCAAAAATCTTTGAGAATGACCCATTTGCTAAACTTGACCAGACAGGTGTTGGTAAGTTGATGGAAATGTCAATTAAACTTGGTAAACCGGTTAACCCCAACTTACACATAGGTATCTGCGGAGAACACGGCGGCGACCCTGTATCAGTTGAGTTCTGTCATTCAATCGGTCTAAACTATGTATCTTGCTCACCATTCAGAGTGCCGATTGCCCGCCTTGCTGCTGCACAGGCTGCAATCAAAGATATGAAATAATTTCCGTAACGGAATATAAAAACACCTTGGCTTATAGCCAAGGTGTTTTTTATTAAAATAAATTTTTCTTTGCAAGGAAAACTGCTACTACAAGGGAAATTACAACCGACATAAGAATCACTATGCCGAAGCCGAAAACGCTTCCTGCAAAAGGCATACCTGAAAGATTTACATTCATTCCGTACGCACTGAAAATCATTGTTGGAATTGACATTACAATAGTAACAGTTGCAAGGAATTTCATAACAATATTTAAGTTGTTTGATATTACAGATGCAAAAGCGTCCATCATACCGCTTAAAATACCGCTGTAGATGTTAGCCATCTCCATAGCCTGTTTGTTTTCAATGATTACATCTTCTAACAGTTCTGTATCTTCGGGATACTTTTTAATAGTTTCTGTTCTCATTATTTTTTCTAAAACGCCCTCGTTTGAACGAAGGGAAGTAGTGAAATAAACAAGACTTTTTTCAAGTTCCAAAAGTTCAATTAATTCTCTGTTTTTTGTTGATTTGTGGAGTTCGGTTTCTACCGCTTCGCTCTTTTTGTTGATGTTTCTTAAGTAGGTAAGATAAAGAGAAGCGTTTCTGTAAAGAATCTGAAGAAGGAATCTCGTTTTCCAACTGGTGTCGCAGTTTCTTGTTCTCTGGTCAGCAATACCTTTTAGTACGCTTGTGTTTTCAAGACAAACTGTTATAACCGCTTCTTTTGTAAGGAAAATACTCATTGGTATGGTTACATAGGTTTCCTTTTTGTTTTTCACCTCTACAGAAGGGACATCAACTAAAACCATAGTGTAGTTGTCCTCCACCTGAATTCTTGAGCGTTCTTCTTCGTCGGTAGCATCACGCAAATCGTCAAGTTCGATTTTGTAACGGTTAGCAATTTCTTTTAGTTCCTGCTCGTTTGGTCTGATTAAAGAAACCCAGCAACCGTCTTGTGCCTCGTCGATTTTAGTAACCTTACCGTCAATGGTTTTGTAAAACTTTATCATAAAAGGCTCCTTTCTACGCCGTAAAACAGGCATAGAAAAAACACCTGTTTTTAGGCATTGTTAAATTTTAATAAAATACTCCCGGGGTCTGCGTCCATTATTTTTTCACCTCATTTATCAAATTTGGAAATATCCACATATTATTTTAACATAACAATAAAACAATTACAAGTCTTTTTGTTGCATAAAAGAAGAGATTATGATAAAATGAGAATTATGAAATAACAAAGGAGAGAGACTATGACCACTGCCATTTCAAAAAAAGTCCTTGACATTATAAAAAAAATGCAACAAAACGAAATTACCGAAAGTGCAGTTTATGAAAAACTGTCAAAGGTGGTAAAAGGGGAAGCAAACAGGGAGGTTTTGCACCGTTTGTCAGGAGAGGAAAAAGCACATTATGAGATTTGGGAAAAATATACGGGTAAAGAATTAAAACCTAATAAGTGGAAAGTGTTCAAATACACGATGCTTGCCAAAATATTGGGCTTCACTTTTGCGGTTAAACAGATGGAACTTGGTGAAGAGAACGCACAGAAAGAATATGAATTACTTGCAGGTGAAGTAGAAGAAAGTATTCAGATAAGAAATCAGGAGGAGGAGCACGAACAAGCACTTCTTAATATGCTTGACGAAGAGCGATTGCAGTATGTAGGCAGTATGGTGCTTGGTATGAATGATGCGTTGGTTGAACTTACAGGTTCACTGGCGGGCTTTACTTTTGCAATGCAAAACACTCGACTTATTGCACTTTCAGGGCTTATTATAGGCATTTCCGCCACTTTCTCTATGGCGTCAAGCGAG
This sequence comes from Clostridia bacterium, assembly GCA_017397315.1. Classification (GTDB taxonomy): domain Bacteria; phylum Bacillota; class Clostridia; order Monoglobales; family Firm-18; genus RGIG1864. Next base: position 3,013 of record JAFQJA010000016.1, read on the forward strand.
TTTTTGTCTGCACGAAGCGAGGGCAGAACAGACGCTTTTAAGTCTTGCTCATACACAGGTGTTGCGTACTTAATCACCGTTGTACTTCTGATTTTACCATATCTTCTTTTAGACAGTGTAAAATATATGCTCGCTTTAACATTGATGCTTGGTATAGTAATTTTGATTGTTGCAGGATTTACATATTATATCTCAGTGGCACAGGGACAAAAATTCCGCCCCCGCTTTTTGGAAATGACAATAATAAGCGTGTCAGTTGCGGTGCTTTCGTTCTTTGTGGGCGTTCTGGCAAAACATTTCTTGGGAGTAGATGTATGAGAGCAGTAGTACAAAGAGTAAGTTATGCATCGGTAAAAGTTGACGGAATTGTAACAGGGGAAGTAAAAAAAGGACTTTTGGTGTTGTTGGCAGTTTGCGATGACGACACAAAAAAAGACTTGGAATATATGGCAGACAAGGTGGCAGGTCTTCGCATATTTGAAGACAATGACGAAAAAATGAATTTGTCCGTTATGGATATCGGGGGAGAAGTACTTGTAATTTCCCAGTTTACCCTGTATGGCGATTGCAGAAAAGGCAAACGCCCCAGTTTTGTGTCTGCGGGAGAGCCAAACTACGCCAATATGATGTATGAAGAATTTATAAACAGCATAAAAGAAAGAGGAATAACCGTTGAAAAAGGCATTTTCGGTGCAGACATGAAGGTGGAACTTTTAAACGATGGACCTGTAACCATTCTTTTAGACAGCAAAAAGTTATTTTAAGGAGAAATTATGAAGAACAATTTAAAAGGAAGTCTTATTCTGTTTATAACCGCTATTATTTGGGGTATATCTTTTGTGTCGCAAAGCGTGGGAATGGACTTTATCGGACCAAATACTTTTATGGGAATACGCACTACAATGGGAGGACTTGTTCTTTTGCCATTTATATATATAACTGACAAAAGCAGAAAAAAACAAGGCACTTATCAAAAGACGGATATGAAAAAACTGTTTAAGTATGGGGCGATATGCGGTATTTTAATGTGTATTGCAACAACTTTGCAGACATACGGTCTTAAATACACTACAACTGCAAAAAGCGGGTTTCTAACTGCCCTCTACATAGTTTTTGTAGCAGTATTGGGACTTTTTTACGGAAAAAGATTAACCGTAAAAATGGCACTTGGGATAATAACCGCAGTTGCGGGAATGTATTTCCTTTGCCTTTTCGGAACAGATATGTCATTTAATGTTGGTGATTTATTAACCGTTGCCTGTGCTGTGTTTTTTGCAGGGCAGATACTTTGTATTGACAGATTTGTACGGGAAGTTGACGGAATAAAATTGTCTTGTACTCAATTTTTGATTGCGGGCGTAATTAATCTTATATTGATGTTTATAATTGAAAACCCTCAAATGTCTGATATAATGGGTTGCAGTATTGCGCTTCTTTATTCGGGCATAATGTCATGCGGTATAGCATATACCTTGCAGGTGGTAGGACAAAAATATGCAGAGCCTACTACGGCATCAATTATAATGTCTTTTGAAGCGGTGTTTGCCGCGGTTGCAGGATGGATTATCTTGTCCGAAGCAATGACGGTAACACAAATCGCAGGATGTCTTTTAATGTTCCTTGCGACAATATTAGTACAGTTGCCAAGTAAAAAATAAAAAAAGCCGGAGCTTTTGCTCTGGCTTTTGATTTTTTGAGGTCTGGACTTTTTTTTACAGCCCCTTTTACGCTTTTTTTGCTGTTGCTACTTTGATTACAAATAGTGTCAATACTGTAAGAACAACACCGATTGGTAACAAGATGTAAATATTCTGAACGAATGCAGCAAGTAAATACATTATGAATGAAATTGCTGCAACTGTAATTGTGTAAGGCAACTGAGTTGATACATGATTTAAGTGGTTACATTGAGCACCTGCTGATGACATAATTGTTGTATCAGAAATTGGTGAGCAGTGATCGCCGCATACAGCACCTGCAAGACAAGCAGACATACCGATAATAAGTAAAATGCTGTCTCCGGGGAATATAGCAGCAACAATGGGGATTAAGATACCGAATGTACCCCATGATGTACCTGTTGAGAATGACAAGATACAAGCAACTACAAAGATGATTGCAGGTAAGAAGTTTGCAAGACCGGCTGCTGCAGAATTCATTAAATCGCTAACAAATATATCTGCACCAAGTAAACCTGTGATGTTTTTAAGTGATGTAGCAAATGTAAGAATCATTATTGCGGGAACCATTGCTATGAAACCTTTTGGAATGCAATCCATAGCGTCTTTAAATGTAATAACTCTTCTTGCTAACAAGTAAAGTGCTGTAAGAACGAATGCGATTAAAGCACCCCACGGCAAGCCCACTGTTGCGTCTGTGTTACCAAACGCAGTGATAAAGTCGTCGCCTGCAAAGAAACCGCCAACATAAAGTAAACCTAAAATACAAATTACAACTAATACAAGAACAGGCAAAATCAAGTCAATAACTTTACCTTTTTGATTAATTTCTTCTGCCGCAACTTTTTCTGCTTCTTCGCCAAAGGTGAAAAGGTCGCCTTTTTCTATAGCATTCTTTTCGTGAAGTTTCATAGGACCAAAGTCAAACTTCATAAATATTATGCCAAGAATAAATACGAAAGTCAGAAGTGAATAGAAGTTGTAAGGAATAGCACGGATGAACAGTTCGATGCCTGAATAACCTGTGCCTTCAGCAAATTCTGAAACAGCAGCCGCCCATGATGAAACGGGAGCAATCATACAAATCGGTGCAGCAGTTGCATCAATTAAATATGCAAGTTTTGCACGGGAAATTTTATGACTGTCAGTAACAGGAAGCATTACGCTACCTACTGTTAAGCAGTTAAAATAGTCGTCAATAAAAATAAGTACACCTAAAACAAATGTTGCAACAGCAGCGCCTGCACGGGTTTTGATATGTGTTTTTGCCCATCTGCCGAATGCCGCAGAACCGCCCGCTTTGTTAACCAAAGCAACCATTCCGCCTAAAATAACCAAAAACATAAAGATGCCTGCTGTACCTGCAACAGCACTTATTATGCCGTCGTTAACAACTGCGTCTAAAGCAGGAACGATTTTCCAGTTTGAAGCAAACAAACCGCCTAGTAAAATCCCTGCAAACAATGATGAATAAACTTCCTTTGTAATTAATGCAAGAGCAATCGCTACCAAAGGAGGAAGCAATGCAACAAAGGTTGAGTAGTACATATTTGGAGCATCTGCCAGATTTGTCTTAATAAAGACTGAACATAATGCAACTATAATTGCAGTTATTAAAAACGCAATTATATTGCCAATGGTTTTTTTCTTCACAAAGAAGACCTCCTTGAATAAATGTTTAGAACATTTTATCATAAAAATCCTAAATACTCAATATTTATTTTAATTTTTTCTATAATTGACAAATGTCCTGTACTTAAATTATAAAGATTATACAACTTTTTGTTGATAATAAACAATGTTTGTGTTAAAATGTAATTCGTTGGAAGACATATAATATGTAATGAGAGAATTATATTAGGCGGTGTAGTTATGGAAAATAAACAAGCTGTTTGTGAACTTTTAAATAAACTTGAAATTCCGTATATAAGGGTTGACCACGAAACTGCAAACACTATAGAAGACTGCAAAAAAATAGAACAAGACCTTGGCTGTGAAATATGTAAAAATCTGTTTTTGTGCAACAGACAGCAAACAGATTTTTATCTTCTTTTAATGAAAGGGGAAAAACGGTTTGTTACAAAGGATTTCTCTAAAACCATAGGGGTGTCAAGACTGTCTTTTTGCTCGGTAGAAAATCTTTATAAGTATTTAAATGTTACACCGGGCTCAGCAAGCGTGTTGGGACTTATGTTTGACCAAGACAAAAAGGTAAAACTGTATATCGACAAAGAAGTAGCACAACAGGAATATATAGGCGTTCACCCTTGCGACAACACTTCAACTCTTAAAATCAGAACAAAAGATATATTGGAAAAGTTCCTTCCTTATATGAATGTAACTGCAAATATAGTAGAAATAATTGAGAGTGAATAAAAAAAGGACTTGTTCGAAAGGTCGAGGTTGACAAGGAAGTAATGGTTTTGAAGCCTGATTTTCTGTTTATGCTTCGTAAAAAAATCCCAAAATACGACAGTATTACGGGATTTTTGTTACTTGCCTAATTCAAAAAATCAGATATTCAAAACTGCAA
>JAFQJA010000017.1 GCA_017397315.1 Clostridia bacterium
AAGGCAAACAAAATTGTTGCATCTGCTCCCGTTGGTCTTAGCGGTGGCTTCGGCTTCGGTGCAGAGGGTGCAGCAACACCGGCAGCAGGCGGTGTAAGATTTGAACGCTTTGAAACAGAGTCAAAGGATATGTATGTAAATGTTGTCATTTCCGAAAAGGCGGTTAAGCTCACAGGCTCAGGCGGTGCTATGGCGAATGCACTTGACACCGAGGTTAAGGGGGCATACGAAACAGCAAAATGGAATATCGGTCGTTCTCTCTTTGGTAACGGCACAGGTATTCTTACTACCATTTCCGCACTTACTTCCGCAGGTAATACAATCACTGTTGCTGATACAGCATACCTCAAAGAAGGTCTTATCATCGACATTTACGAGACAGGCGGTATGACACCTGCTGTTGCAGGTAGAAGATTGCTTAGTGTTGACAGAGCAAACAACACTATCACAATCGGCGGCGATGCTGTAACTGTTGAAGCAGGATTTATCACTGTTCAGAACTCTTACGGCAGAGAAATCACAGGTCTTGGTGCTATCTTTGATGACAGCATTACATCACTTTACGGCGTAAGCAAGGAGCTTAATCCGTTCCTGAAGCCTATCGTACACGATGGCGGCAACGACATTGATGACGGCATCATCACAAAGGCACTCCGTCAGGCTAAGAATGATAAGAACTCCAACATTGATATGATTCTCTGCGGCGATGACGCATACGACAACTATGTAAATTACCTCAGAGTAAACAATATCCGTGTTGAGGAACTTTCTCACACCATTCAGGGCGGTTTCAAGGCAATTCAGTTTATCTTCGGAAACAAGGTTGTTGATATTGTCAACGAAAGCTTTGTACCTGCAAAAGAAATGTGGGGCGTTGAAACAGGTTGTCTTGAACTCCATTCTCTTGATTGGAACTTTGCAGAGCTTCAGAACGGCGGTATTTTCAACCTTATGGAAAATCAGAGCTGTTACAGAGCATTGCTTGCAAACTACGGCGATTTAATCTGCACAAATCCGGGCGGCTGCGTTCGTATTACCAACTGTGCATAAGCCTTTTACACTCGTTAATCACGAGTGAAGCTGTCGGTTTTTCCCTTGCGGCCTTGTCCTTTCTGCCGCAAGGGAAGATTGGCACTTGCTGAACCAATAAATACTAAAAATAGGTGGTGATTTTGTGTCAATACTTGAAATTTTTGAAAAAGTTAATTTAATAATGCCGATTGAACAAAGGCGGTTTTTCAATTTCTTTGAAGATACAGTAGATGAGTTGCAATCGCTTTATCCCGGCTTTGTTATAAAAGCGGACACGGAATATGTACCGCCGGAAGCTCTTACAGACGAAAATGTTGTGTTACCGCTATACCACAACTCTATCGTTGACAATATTGTTTTTCTTGCAGGTGGCGAAGAAACACGCAAAAGCGAGTTTTTGAGAAAGTCCCGTGATGCTTGGCTAAAATATTGGAACGATAACGCAAAGGGCAGAAGAATGAAACGAATGGGGTGGTAAAAAGTGTTCAACAGCGGAATTTCTGCAAAGGATTTAGTCGCACAGCTAAAAAACGAGGTTGATGTGGCTATTCCAATATCTAATGCGAGTTATGTTTCGTGGCTGAACTCTTTGGAACAGCTACTCTATACAGAACTCATACAGGAACAGGGCAAAATCGAGCTTGACAGCGTTTCAAGCGGTGTTATAGGTATTGATACCCTTAATGTATCAAATGACGAAAATGCCGTAAGATTTGAGGATATACACGCAGTATATGCAGACCAAACACAGCTTATTGAATCAACCGTTGCAAGCGGAGTGATTTTCCCTGATACATACTACAAAATACAGAATAATATCGGCTTAAATCTGAAAAATCAGGCTGAAAAGCTGAAAATTATCTATTTTGTACGCCCTGCACTTAAAACAGTCGATACAAACGACAATATCAGCAGTGAAAATGTTATGCTGCCTGTTGAATTTATCGACTTAGCAAAAGCAAAACTAAGGGGCGAGGCCTACAAGGTAGCAAACGAGGACAGTATTGCTGCAAAGTGGCTTAATGATTATAATGTTTTGCTTGAAACTTTTAAGGCGTGGATTTCAGGAAAACAATCTGAATTTGGAATGTGAGGTGTTTGTATGGCTAAAAAGACAGAAAACAAACTCTCTTACTTACAAATGCCGTTACCTGATAGCAGAAAGCATTATAAAATGACAAAGCGTGCTTGGAATGGTCTTAATTACAGACAAACAATAGATACAGGTGCTTTGTCAATGGAAAACAACATATCAACGCTTGAAGCTCCGTACCTTACACCATCGCAGAAGCCTATCGAATTTACAGGCAATTATACAAATCCTATCAGTATGTTTGGATTTGATGATTTCCTGATAGTGATATACAGAAAAAGCACATCAATTTATGTGGATTATATCACTGTTGACGAGTACGGCGATGCAGACAATATCTATACAGGTGTTCTGCAAGACGGCGGTGCAACAAGCGAGGACGAATATCCACGATGCGTTGTTCAATTCAATGTGTATGACACGCCGACAGACCCGGTAAGTGGTCAGTTTATTAAAAAATTACTTATTTTTCCTGATAAAAAGTCTATGGATTTTGAAATCACGGAAGATGATTTCGCCATAAGTGCTATGAGCGTACTCGTTAAAACATACACGAACGACACCGAAGAAGATGACGGCACATATCCCCCTCCTGCTTCTGCAAGTCATAACTATTACTACAAAAACCTCTACAATGACGAGGTATATAAATGGGTTGATGATGAAAGCGACAGCGAAAATTCAGGGTGGAAAATCAGCGTACCCCCGGCTATGCCGGATATTAAATACGCTGCGGTGCATTTATCAAGGCTTTTCGGTGTTGATGATGACAGAGTTTACGCAAGCGGCTATAACGATTACTCTAATTGGAATTTAGATACCATTGACGAATACAACGAAAGTAATGCGTGGTGCAGTCCTGCACAGTCAAACACAAAGGCCGGCGGCGTATTTACAGGGATTATTACATACCAAAGCCACATTGTATGCTTCAAGCGTGATTTTATGCACGAAATATACAATACAAAAAATCCGTTCAGGCTTCAGGACATTTATGCGGAGGGTACTATCGACCACAGGACAATACAAGATGTTGACGGCAAGTTGATATTTGTATCTGAGGACGATGTAAAGGTATATACAGGCTCTAACCCTCGCATTATCGGATATAACCTGAATATGAAACAGTATGAAAAAGCTGTGTCGGGAACGGATAACAGAAATTATTACCTCTACTGCGAAGATGCAGACGGCAACAGTCGGCTTTTTACTTACGATACCTATGTGGGCGAATGGTCCGAGCAGAGTGTATCATACGAGGTTATGAGCTTTGCACATAACAAGAATGGTATGTATATGCTTTTGTCAGACGGTACTATATACAAAATGGATTCTGACGACTACAAGCATAGTTGGAGTTTTGAAACAGACCTTATCACAAATGAAACTGTTGATATTAAGCATATCAAGAAAATACAGATGTTTGCTGATATAGCATCAGGTGCGAATATAAAGGCTTATATACTGTATGACGATGAGGAATTTGACGAAAGCTCATCGCACCTTGTATTTGAAAGCTCCGGCAGCGGTCAAAAGGCTATCCGTGTAAAACCAAGACAGACCGCAGGTTATGGTATAAAGTTGCACATTGAGGGTTACGGCTATGTAAAACTCTATGAATTAGAGTTATTTATGGAGCAAGGCGGTGATTTGTATGCGTGAAGAAAACATTGAAAAGATGAATTTCAAGGAGCTTCGGGCAGAGGTTCAGTTGCTTCGTGATGAGCTTGCTATTTTTAAGCGTAAATACGAAGATGCGATATACAACCTTGACAGTGATAATTTCGGTAAGAGCTTCACTGTTGAGCAAAACAATATGAAAGCTCAAATCAAGATTTCCGCAGAAGCTATTAAAACAATGGTATCAAAAACAGACCTTGCGACATCGTTAGAAAAATATTCTACCATAGCTCAAACGGCTGATGCGATACAGTCTGTTGTTTCAAAAGGTGCTAATCTTGACGAAGCAATTACAATAGGTTCTCTTGCAGAAGCAACGGACATTGAAAAGATTTATAAAATCGAAAATGTCAACACCGTAGTAGATGATTTAGGCAACGCAAGAGATGTTGTAATCGGCGAAACATACTACTACTACAACAATTTAACAAAGACTTGGGAAGTGTTGAGTGGTGAAAACATCTACACAATGTTTACGCAGACCGCAGAGGGCTTTGTTCTTAAAGGAAACACTATTATTGACGGAACTACAACAATAACAAGAAATCTTGTTTTAAGCGGTAATGTTACTTGGGATATGGAAAATTCCCCCGTGCAAACGCAGTATTCTGCCGATAATGCCTCTTGGCACTCACCTATGGCAAGCGGCGATATGTATATGAGAATGAGCTTTGACGGCGGCAAAACTTGGAGTACATCTACAAAGGTTGTAGGAACAGACGGCAAAAACGGTACTAACGGCTCAAATGCTTCTGTTACACCGCAAGCCGTATTTAATGCACTTACCGATAGCGGAGCGAATCAAGGCATATTTGCCGCCTTTGTTGAAAACGATGAACAGATATACATAAACGCTGAATTTGTGCAGGCAGGTATATTAAGCGGTATGACCTTGCAGAACACCGCAGGAACGCACAAACTGCAAATGTCGTCAAGCAGCGGTTCAGACTACGGAACATTCAGACTATACAACGCCAACTACGGTTCTGTTCCCTATTTCAGCATATACGACAGCACATTGGGTAAGGTTAACTTACTTGCAGCAGGTCTTACCTTTTTGGAAACTTCCGTATCAGGAAGCGTAATAACAGTAACGCCGCAAGGCACTTGGGATTTTTCAAGTGCAGATGTTGCCGGAATAACGGCGGTGTGGGCATAAAGGAGTGAAACTATGTTACCTATAACAGCAGCAATGCTTTCAGTAACACACAAGTGCAATCTTGCGTGTAAATATTGCTTTGTGAATCAGTGTCCCGAAGATATGACCTTTGACACTGCAAAAAAGGCGGCAGATTGGCTTGCTGCCAACGCAAACTACCCCGACAATATCCCCGAAATAAACTTTTTCGGTGGCGAACCTTTACTGAGGTGGGACGATGTTGTTAAACCTTTGATTTCATATATCCGATGCACATACCGTTATCCATATAAGCTGTCAATGACTACAAACGGCGTTTTGCTTACTGAAGATAAGCTACGATACCTGAAGAAAATGGATGTCGGTATTCTCATAAGCATTGACGGAAGCAAAGAAACGCAGGACTACAACAGACCATTTCACAACGGAAACGGCAGCTTTGATGTGATAGAACCGAATATACTCACAGCGATTGAGCTTTATCCGGCACTTGTTTTTCGTATGACACTTATTCCCGATACCTGCCATAACTTTATGAGCAATGTAATGTATGCACAGTCTATCGGGTACAATCGTGTATTTGCAATGCCTAATGTCTTTGAAGAATGGACGGAAGAAAAAAGAGAGGTTATGCGAAAGCAGTTGCGTATTTACTCCGAATACTACATTGCATCGTATAAAAAGGGCGTTATACCGATAGATTTCAACCCTCTTGAAAACGCATTTAAGGACATTCTTTTGATAAATCAGGCAATAGACAGCGAACAGTACAGGACAAATGCAAGGTGTAAAGCGTGTAATCAATGCGGAATAGGTGCAACAAAATTTGCGGCTATTGACCCTCTCGGCGATATATACAGTTGTCAGGAGCTTACAAGCACGATGAACAGAGATAGTATTTTCTATATCGGAAATCTGACGGACGGCATTTATGAGGAACGCAGAGAAGCATTGACCTCTTTGTATAATGCTATCGCTGTATCGGGTGCAAACTGTGCAGAGTGTAAGTACGATGTAATCTGCGATGGCGGCTGTGCCGCTAACAACTACCTTGTAAACGGCGATATAAATAAAATTCCCGAGGTTTTCTGTTGGTGGCGGCAGATATTGCTTGATGAAGCTATTTATGTTGCAACTGTTTTGGGCGAAGCCGAGTGTTTCCGTTTCAAAAAGCATTGGGAGGTAATATGTAATGGATAGAATAGAACTTCCCGAATTTCTTGGGTACGATTTAGATACCGGAATACAGCTTTTTGCATCTTGTACTTGCCAATCCAACACTTGTGAATGGGAATATCAAGGATGCGATGCCTGTTTATATAACTGTCAGACGAGTTGCGAAACAGGGTGTCAGTCGTGCTATACCTCGCAAGGTTGCAGCAGTGCTTGTCAGCGTGGAATATGTCAAACATCTTGTCAGTCGGTATGTCAGGACGGTTGTCAAAGTGCTTGTATGTACGGCGAAAACTGTTCAAGCAACTGTTTATATTACAGTCAGGCAGGAGATAGCTTTGCTTGGACTACTCCTATTGAGCAGGGAGAACCTATGCTGCTATACAGCGGTATGTCAGCTCCCGTAACTGCGACAGAGTGGAATATGCTTGTGGGGTATGTAAACCGATTATGCAGTAAAAGCATTTCATCTGTCATAAGAGGTTATCCTGTAACGGAAGAACAGGTTACAGAGGTTGCTAACGCCCTCGGCGTATCTGTTCCGAAGAAGATAACCGCAGCGTTTTTTATAGCGTTGGAAGCTGCTGTCAACGCTTTATTATAAAAAAAATAATCAAATACAAGGAGCTGATTTCTTAATGAAAGTAAAATTCAACGCAAAAGAGCCACGGACTTTTCAGTGTGATGAACCGCTTGAACTGAAAACATTTTCAGACGGCAAGGCTGCCGGGTGGCTTCTCACATTTCACATTGTTGCTGAAAGTCTGACGGCCAGTGAGCTTGACACACTGCTCACACCTGAAACAACTTCCGTTATAGTGTTTACAACGGAAAAAGGCAAGGAAAAGACTGTTACCGGGTACACCTCGGTACGAAGCTGTTCCGTCAAGCACGGCGAGAACAATAATATAGCAGAGATACAACTGTCGAAAGGAGTGTAATCGGTAATGGATAAGTTTGAAAGAGTAACAAACGGCTTTAATTTCGTGTACGAAAAGGAGCTTGCGGCAAATGAAACTGTTATTGTGGATATGCCGTCTGTTTCCCCTAACAAAAGGGGCGTAAATGACATCGGGTGGCAGACTGACGGTGATATTACGCTTTATGGAACACTGTCAAAAGACCCCGAAAGCGATACGGCTCTTTGGCAGGAAATCAAAGAGAGTGATGAGATAAACAAAACTGTTTCCGCTATTAAGATTGTAAATAGCGGTGCTGCTTGCAAAGTTGCAATCAGAGTAATTATGTGTTAGGCGGTGATTCAGAATGAAAGGTAATGTTTCAAAAGCAAAGGGCGGCGGTGGCGGCGGTGGTGTTACTGTCGCTGACGGAAAAGTATATGCTATGGATGGTTCAAGAAAAATTGAATTAGTACAGGCATATCAGACCTACGGCGTTTCGATTGACCTGTCAAACAGCAATCCTGAAACTGCGGTTACATATACCGATGATGCAGTCGGTATGGTTGCAGGTTCGCCCGATTGGTACAAAATGAGTATTTTCAACAAAATCAAGCCTTGTCTGTTTAAGAATGGTGCTGTTGTAGGTTATCTCAACCCTGACAACTTTGCACAGTTTGCAGACGGCACGGCAGCGGATATTACTTCCGGGAACAGTGGCGATGTAATGATTGAAATTCCGAAAACAGGATATAAAATCTCAAAAAGCGGCACTACCCTTACTGTGCAGATTACGGACGACCCGAACAAAAAAGGCTTTTCGTACAAAGCACACACAAGAACAGAGGACGGCGACAGAGAAAAACTGTATATCGGTGCTTTCTTGGGTAGCAACAAAGATAACAAGCTCCGTTCTGTTTCAGGTGTTTTACCCCTTAATGTAACCACACTAACTGATTTTAGAACCTATGCAAAGGCAAATGGTGCAGGTTACGACCTCTTTGCGTTCTATCCTATGACACTTTTGCAGTGCTTGTACCTGATTATGTATAAAAACCTCGATTCACAGACAGCACTCGGACAGGGTTATGTCGGTGATATGGATTGGGCGTACGGTGCGAAAAACACAGGTGCAACCATTGACAAAGGTATGAGCTACGGCACATCAGACCAAATGGAACAGATGAAATTCCTCGGTATTGAGGACTTTTGGGGCAATCTGTATCAGTGGATTGACGGTCTTGTTTCAACAAGTGATTATCACGCTTTGGTGGCAACAGACAATTTCAATGATACAGGTGAAAATTACACCGATTTAGGTGCGTTATCTACAAAATACATCGGTGGATATATGAAAGAACCGCAGGGAAACAACGATGCAGGTTTTATTATCGGCACAGGTGGTGGTTCATCTTCTACCTACTTCTCGGATTGTGCGGATTTCTGTGGCGGCTGTGTGCCTGTCTTTGGCGGCTGTTTCGATGACGGTGCGATTGCGGGTGCTTTTCGGCTGTATGTCGATTGTATTCCCGACTCTGCCGGTGACGTTGTCGGCGGCCGCTTGATGTTCTTGTAGGTCGCTACAACGACATAAATACTCACAGGCAATTACAGAACGGTTGATACTACGATTCAGTATTATAAAAGAATTAAGAACCTTTTGGCTTCTTGGCTCTTTTGGGATTATGCGAATTTCTATGACGGCTATGTGCCTGTCTTTGGCGGCTATTTCAATGACAGTGCGAATGCAGGTGCTTTTCAACTGAATGTCAATTATAATCCCGACAATACCGATGACAATATCGGCGGCCACTCAATGTTTTATTTTGGAATATAACTGTAATTGCCTTGCCTCTTGGCAAAACATAAAAAGGTTCACACCGTGTTAGTAGCTTAACTGTCGAAAGCTCGGTAAAACAAACATCAAAAAGTAGGTGTAGTTAGTGAAAAGATACGGAAATTTATACGATAAAATCTGCGATATGGATAATCTTCGTCTTGCACATAAGAACGCAAGAAAAGATAAATCCCACTATAAGGCGGTACAAATGGTTGACAGCAACCCTGATTATTACCTTTCTCAAATTCGGGAAATGCTGTTAAATAAAACCTATAATGTCAGTCCCTATACATATCGCAAAATTATGGATAAGGGCAAAGAAAGAGAGCTTGCAAAGCTCCCATACTTCCCTGACAGAATAATACAATGGGCGATTCTTTTACAGATAGAGCCTATATTCAGAAAAGTATTTACAAACTTTACCTGTGCATCGCTTAAAAAGCGTGGCATACACAAAGCATCGAGATTAACAGACAAATATATGGAAGATAGACCGGGAACGGCTTATTGCCTGAAAATTGATGTCAACAAATTCTATCCTAACATCAATCACGAGATATTAAAAACGATGCTGCGGAAAAAGTTTAAGGACAATGATTTACTTGAATTATTAGACAAAATCATTGACAGTATGCCCGGTGAAAAGGGTGTTCCGATTGGCTCTTACCTCTCTCAATACCTTGCAAATTTCTACTTGGCATATTTCGACCATTGGTTGAAAGAAATTAAGCGTGTAAAGTATATTGTCCGATATATGGACGATATAACGATTTATAATGAATCTAAAGAGTTTTTGCACGCCCTGCTCCGTGATATGGAAGAATACCTGCAAAACAACTTGAAATTGTCTGTAAAAGATAATTGGCAGGTGTTTCCGACAGACATCAGGGGCGTTGACTTTGTAGGTTATAGACATTTCTACGGATATAAGCTCCTGCGGAAATCCACCTGCAAAAACTTTAAGCGAAAAATGCTTAACATAAAGAAGAAAATCCAAAAAGGTCTTAACATCTCATACAGTGAGTGGTGTTCAGCCAATTCATATAAAGGTTGGTTGACTTGGTGTGACGGCTTCAGGCTAATGCAAAAGTACATCGCACCACTCCAACCAACACTTGAAAAGTATTATCAAGAAAATATAAAGCGAAAGGCGGCGGTTTAAGTGAAACTTATAGGAACAGTTCAGGGCAACTCTGAACAGGCAAAGGCTTTGGTTATCGGGAAAGATACAGTATATGTGCATACAGATATTGTCCCGGTTGAAAAAGACGGCAAAATTGTTGAGGACTTATTCAGCTATACAGAGGTTCAGTACGGCAAGGACGAATACATTGAGCTTATGGCAAAGCAGAATGAGCAGTTAGGTAACGACCTGACAGACACACAGCTTGCATTGTGTGAAATCTACGAAACAATCGGGGGTGCTGAATAATGGCTAAAGTTTATGCAAATTTAATTAAAAAAGGACTAAAAACCATTGACGATGTTCCGGCGGCTTTGAGAAAAGCGGTACAGGCGTTGTTAGATGCAGACAAAGGGGAATCAGCATAATGAGTAATATTTCTTGGCTTGCTACCTTTATCGGTGAAATAGCAGTATTACTCGGTGTAATCATTCCTGTCATTGCGTGGATTCGTAAGCTATCTGACGGAATGAGGTGTCAGCTTCGTAGCGAAATGCTGCGTATCTACTACCACAACCGAGAAAGGCAGATAATCAGGCAGTACGAAAAAGAAAACTTTGTATTTCTCTATAATGCATATAAAGCTCTCAAAGGTAATTCATTTATAGATGATATTTACAAAGAGGTTAGGACTTGGGAAGTTATTTCGTAAAGGAGTTGAGATTATGAACAATATTGAATTTGTAAACAAGGCTAAAAACATTGCAGAAAATTATAAAACTGCTTATGTATGGGGTGCTTTCGGTTTTACTGCGACTGCTGCAAATATGCAGCGTTTAATCGACCAATACTCCAAAAACAACCAATATCTTGCAAAGGCAAGGCAGATTTACGGCAACGGCTTTTTCTTTGACTGCGTAGGTCTGATTAAAAGTATTCTGTGGGGTTTTTGCGGAAACAAAAACTCTACATACGGCGGTGCTAAATACACTGCAAACGGCGTACCCGACATATCAGCAGACCAAATGATTAAATGCTGTAAAGAGGTTTCAACCGATTTCAAAAACATTGAAGTCGGTGAGGTTGTTTGGCTTTCCGGGCATATCGGTATTTATATCGGCGGTGGTAAAGTTGTTGAAGCAACACCTGCTTGGTCGGGCGGCGTTCAGATTTCCGACATAAGCACAAGCGGTAAAAGAACTAAAAACGGCGTTGGAACTGCTGTTTGGAAGAAGCACGGCAAACTGCCTTACATCACTTATGAAAAGGCAACAGCGAAGAAACTTGAATCTGGTAATGACATTGTATGGGAGCTTATGAACGGCAAACATAAAATTGAAATTACTGAGGTTCAGAGAGCTGTCAATGCTTTGGATAAAGCAAAAAACAACCCTGAGTTTATGTCGCTCTATTGGATTCTGTATAAGTTGGTGAATGGCAATGGCTAAAAAGAAAAAATCAAGTGTTTTCAGTAAAGTTATTGTTTCGGTGGTAATCGCTCTGAATGTTCTGTTTACTGTTGCTGTGCTGATAATTTTCTGTAAAACATCGTGCGAACCGACAGGCTTAATTGCTGCGTGGTTCTCGTTCACAACGGTTGAGCTTTGGAGTTTAGCCGGAATTAAGAAAGCAAAAGAGAAAAAGGAGAACAGCTATGATTGTTAATGTTATTTTAGGTGCTATTGTACCTCTTATTTTACTCATTGTGGCCGGCTACTTAATTAAAACTTTCCGCAATAACGAAGTTATTAAGTGGGTTGGTATCGCTGTAAAAGCTGCCGAGCAGATTTTTGAGCACGGTATGAATACAGAAAAGTTTACCTATGTAAGCGAATGGATCTCAAAGAAATTTAAGATTTCAGAAGCAGATCTTAAAAACCTTATTGAATGTGCTGTATATGAGATTAAAACCCCTGCTAAAAATACCGAACAGAAAGAGTGATAGCCAATGAGCACCATTAAAAAAATAGGCGGTATTCTCGATTTAAGGGAAGATTGGGAAAAGAAAACTCCGGTGCTTCGTAAAAAAACTGCTGAACTTTCCGGACAGACAAGCACCGAGTATAACCCGTTTACCGATAAAAACGGAAATCTGCTTAATAAATTTATAGACTACCAGGGCGCACTTGATAACCCTAATGTGTCTAATGCTGCTAAAAACTTTATACAGAAAGCAACCGGCTTAACACCTACAAAAACTGCGGTAAGCGGTTCACAAGCAATTAACCCTGCTGTGGCGAACATTCAAACAGTTACCCCCTCTGCTACCGGTAACACTATTGCTGATAGTGCAGCCAAGTACATAGGCACTCCGTATGTGTGGGGTGGCGAGAGTATGCAAGAGGGCGGTATGGATTGTAGCGGTTTTGTGTATAACGCTTTGCGTGATGCCGGTTATAAAGTCGGCAGAACCACAGCACAAGGTTATAGAAGCTATGGCACAAAGGTCAGCAAGGCAGATATGCAGCCCGGCGATTTAGTCTTTTTTGGTAGTGGCGATGCAAGCCATATCGGCATATACATCGGTAACGGGCAAATGATACATTCATCCGGAGGAAGTAAAAACACAGCTTCTAATCCCGGTAAGGGCGTATCAATTACCAATGTTGACTACCGAAAAGACTTCCTTGAAGCAAGACGATATTAAGTAAAAGGAGTGAAAATACATTATGGCGTACAATCCTTATAATGCGGTCAACGCAATTTATAAGTTAAAAGGTCAATGGGATAGTGCAAACAACGCCGGCGATGATGCAAAGAAAAACAAGGCTGCCACAGATGCACAGAAGTATTACGCCGAACTTCGCCGTAACGGATATGGATCTGTTGCAGACGAGCTATCCGCAAACGATTACGCCGGGGCAAAACGCATAAATGATTATTATGCAAAGACCGGCAGAACAGCAACAAGACCTTATTTATATTCTCTCGGTCAATCAATGGGCTTATCACAGCAAGCAGTTGATGATTTAATATCCTGGGATGATACAACCGGCGAAGTGTCTTTCGGCGGTAAAAAGATTGGTACTCCGGATGCTGTTGCAGATGGCGTTTCATATTGGAACGATCCTACTGTTTTAGATAGTGCCTTTACTGATTATGTCAGCAGAAGCGGTTTAACTCGCACAAAAGAAAAAGCTGTCGATCAAGAAAATGAGGCACTATTCAAAAAATACACGCAAGAATATGAGGACTTAAAGGAAACAAACCCCTTTACTACCGAGGAAGCAAAATCTATTCTTGCTAAATATGATTTGGCAGGCTTGCAGGCCAGGGACAATGAAGCTGCAAGCGGTGGTGCTGATAATAGCGGAAACATTGACAGCTTCGCTGCTGCCAACGCTTTAAGACAGCAAACAGCCCTTGTAAACCAGGGACAGCAAGTGGTGCTGCAACAGTATCAGCAGAAACTCGACCACGCAAGAAACTTATTGTCTGATATGGGCGTAAACATTGACAGAGTTTATAACCAGGATGAAAACTCTAAAAATAACCAGGTGTCAAGAGATGTTGCTACAAGCGAAGTTACCGGAAAAGTACCGAGCAGTATGCTTTATTCCGGAAACCCGTTTTTCAATGCTGATGGCACTTTGAAAGACGAGAACATAGATTACAAGGCTGAAATTGAAAAAGCAGTTGCAGCTGGTAATACAGAGCTTGCAAATCAGTTAAGAGTAGCAAGAGGATATAAAATATTCTCTAACTACGGAAAATACGGTCAGTATGCAGACGGCGATTACTCCGTACCTGGAGCACAAAAGACCGAAACTGCAAGACAGTTTGACGAGCAGATTGCACAAGCAGACAGAACTCTCAATGCAGAGGAAAGAATGAATACTGCTAATAACGCAAATGCCATTGAACAGATTAAGACCGGTGCTGAATACGGCACAACAAAGCCGACTTTGACAGCAGCCCAAGCAGCACAAGCTATCAAAAACGGCGAAACTTCCCAGGCTGTACTTGATGCCTATAATTATTACTACGGTACTAATTACACAGTAGATAATTTACCCAAAACAGCCGGAGGCCCTATGAGTGATGAAGATGTTAAATGGTGGGTTGATGATCTTAACAAGCAAGTTGAGGAAAAATATCCTGGAAAGACAGCCATTAACAAAACCGGTGCGAACTCTTACAAAAAGGGCGATATTGATGCAGATTGGATCATTATTAAGGTGTTTGAGTCTGACTCACTTACCCAGGAACAAAAGGAGTATTTGCTGTATGACAAATTCGGTATTACCGAGGATCAAGTTAATACGGCTATGAAAGATCCCCATTACAGATAAAGGAGTGTAAACATTATGGCGAATTGGCAAGAAAGTGCTAAAAAGAGTCTTGATAACAGAAAGAACAATACAAATAACACTTCGTCTGCTACTTCTGCTCCGGCTGTTGTTTCTGCCCCAAAGGTTATAGATGCACCGAAAAGCACGGACACCTGGCAAGGCAAAGCACAGCAAAGCCTTAATAAAAGGGGCTATGTTCCTCCGGAAAATAGAATGTATAGTCTTAAAACTAACGATGGTCAAGACTTCGGTATCGTTAGTTATGGTGCGTATAAAGCTATCGAGAATAACAATCTCGATAGCTACACACCTAAAACAGCCGAAGAAAAAGCAAGCATTGACAGTTTTAAGGCATACGCCCAGGAACAGTACGAGAAGCAGCAAGAAGCTGAAAAACAAAAAAGAATTAACAGCAACCCCACTTTTGCGAGATATAACATAGATCCTGCGGACTTTGATTATGACGATCTTATAAAATGGGCTGGCGAACACAACCACACTATGCGTGTTGATGGTTCAATGCGTACATACTTCACACCAAACTATAAGGGCGGTTTTCTTGGCATTGGTGGTAAAAAACTTTCTACGGATGAAGAAGATGCCGATATGGAAGTTTTATACCAAACTGCTATGAATAACACAAGAGCCGAATTAGCACAAAAGGATCTCGGCGCTTTTATGTCTGCAATAGTTGGCTTTGGCGATGGTATGTCCTTTGGTGCTATCCCGGCATTATCAGATTGGAGTGCCAAAAAGCAATACGAAGATGCCGGGCTTGACAGCGAAACCTTTGTTTCGCCCTCTCAAACATACGCAAAAACTGTTAGCGAACACGGTATCTCAAACGCCGTTGGCGATATTGGCGGTTCGTTAGTATCTCTTGGTGCGGTAGGTAAAGTTGTTGGTACGGCTACAAAGGGTATTAAATGGCTGTCCTCTGCTCCAAAATGGGTACAGAGTGCGGTTAATAGCGGTATAACATTCTCCGCTGTTGGTGCAACTGAAACAGCCTTTGATGGTGGAAACGCTGAAGAAATTTTGCGTAGTGCCGGTATCAACCTTGTTGGCGGTGCTGTCGGAGGTTCTTTAAGTAGCGTTGTTGGTAGCCTCGGCGAAAAGTTTTTATTCAGCAAAGGCTTACAGCACAAAGTTATTCCGGAAATTATAAGAAACGGCTTGTCCTCTGCTGCTTATGCAGGCGGTAACACATTAGCCACTTCTTTCTTATACCCGGAGGGCTACAAACCAACGGCCGAGGAAGTCGCAAAAGATTTAGCAGTAGCTTTTGCCTTCGGTTCAATATCTTCTGCAATCAATGTTGCAAAGACTTCTACGCAGAACAAAAAATATCTTGACAGCTTAAATAACAAAATGGCTGCTGATTATGAGAATATGGCAAGAGCGAACATCAGCAATAAGAGCGATATTGCCGGTATTCGTAAATTTGCAAAAAATGTTGTTGGTTATAGTAACGCTATGGAAGCGTACTTAACCGGCAAAGAATATAGTGCTACAATCAACGGCGAAACATACACATTCACGCCGAATAAGGTTCGTTTGGTGGGCCAGGATAAGTATGTTCAATCTATGCTTAATGACTTACAGACCATCAGAAACAATGCAAATGCGGTGCTTAATGGTGTTGGTACACCAACAACTGATTTAGCAACAACGCCAGGGGCTACTCCAGGGGCTACACCAACAGCAAGTGTGCCCCCCGTATCTTCAGCATCGTCAAGTGTTCCGGCAACAAAAGAAGCGATTGCACCGGTTAATGTAGCTGAAGCTACACCAACTGTACCGCCCGTTGTATCTGCACCCGTAGTTGCTGAAGCTACACCGGCTGTTAAAAACACAAACGATTTTACAGACGAATTAAGCGAAGTGGCAAGTGCCGGTGCTGTTGCAAAATACGCCCCGGAGGGTGCAAGTGCTGATGTTGTTTCGCTTGAAAATAAGTTAATCAATGTGGGTGCATCTGATGTTGACCGACAGAAAGTGGTTGAAACGGCTATCGCTGTTGAAAGTACTTTGGTTGGTACGGATAAATCTCTTAAAGATGTACTTGCAGATACAACAAACATTACCGGAAGTGCTGTTACAGCATTTAAGCAGAGTGTTGGTGCACCTAAAAACTATTGGTCGCTTTTCAACACAAACTTAAAAACAATCGCTGCTTTACAGACCAAGGAAAACTTTATTGTTGATTATGCTAATACCTTTGCAGAAACCTTGCAGAGCACGGATAGCGTTATGAGCAGGGCTGTTGTTGACAGCGGTATTGATGTGGCAAGTGCTGTATCACAGTACGCTTTGACGGGTAATGTCCCGGAAGAAGTAAAGAATGAAACTGTGTTGTCCGGACTCTCAAAAGCATTTACAGCTATTACAGAGCCGGTATTAAGTCAAATTGACACGGCGCATATTGCCATTTACGGCGATGCGAGAACACAAGAACCTACTCCGGAAATGCCGGCAGAAACACAAACTGCCCCAACAGAAGTACAGCCGGCTACAACAAATGAGTTGCAACCGGAAGAAGCACAGAAGTACAACATCGTAGTATCTAACCTTAAAAGAAAAGCTGAAGAACTTGGCTTATTAGACAGTAAATTCTTCACCGCTTTACAAAATGTAGATCTTTATAAGCCCTCTGCAAGCGATAGAGCCTTAATAAGCTCCGAGTTTCACAAGGTATTTGCCGGAAACACAGATCCCCTTGTTACAAATTGGCTTGACAGTATCAGCGAAGATGTGCAACCCGTAACAACCACAAATTCTGAAAAAGCGGTTGTTACAGAAGAAATTACACCCGTAAACACAGCTACAACAAACACCGAAGTTAATAGCGGTATTGTTACCTTGAAGAAGTCCAAGAGCATTTACAGTGTCTTTAAGGGTGCTGAAAAGGTGGTTGTAGGGGCTGATACTATAACAGATGGTAAGATTGCTATACCGCTAACAGACAACGCCTTAAAAGCCGTAAAAAAAGCGTATGGTGGCGAGGTAACGGAAAACAGCAATTACTCTTTGGATAGAATTGTGCCAAAGAATACAACTGTTGAGATTACCGGCGATCCTAAACTACGCACCATCGCAAAAGAAAACGGAACAAACCTTGAAACTTATGTATTCAAGATTGGCGATAAGTATTATAGCTGTCCTCAAAAATACCTTGATGCAGTTAATAACGGGAAGAACAGAGTTTTTGCAAATGAAACTGTTTCGCCCTGGGTGGTAAACGATGAAAAAGGAAACTTTGTAGCCGTTATTATGCCGGTTAATGCAACTGTTACCGATGCTGTGTATGACTCTTTGCAGCTTGCAAGTGAAAAGGTTGAAGCCGATAATGCACACAAGGCAGCATTGAAAAGTGCCCCGTTTAATAAGAATGAGAAATCATATCTTTTCAGTACGGGTAGAATTGCCACAGCAGATTATGACGGGCACACCTATATTACAAATGGTGGTCTTGTTATCCGCACCGATCCTGCAAGTCTTGACTTTATCAAGACGGAATTTAAGGATGAATATGGTAAGGATATAGCAAGCTCTGATGCTGTTACACGAAGCATTGAAGCATACACCGGCTTTAATGAGGCAGGCAAGATTGAAAAAGCCATTGAGCATAACACATACCACCCAACAAAAAAGAAAAAAGACGGTACACCGAAAGTCGAAGAATACCGCACAGCGCTTATTGCTGATGATAAAGCGTTCTTGTTTGACAAGCACTTTATGGATATGCTTAAAAAGCGTAGTGCTGAACTCAAAATATTGAGCGATGGCCAAATGAAAAATACGGCTCTTGTCGGTTATGACACCAACGGCAATGTTACCGGACTTCTTCTTCCTATGTTTGCAGGCAAAGGCGATTTGTTTGTTGAGGATAACGGCAAAAAATATTACTTCCTTGATAAATTCAAAGTCGGCGAAAATCAGCCAAAAGCTGAACCAGTTACACCGGAAAAAACAACTGACTTGAAAAAAGAGGTTAAAAGTGATACAATAAAAGCAGAAGAAAACCCCGTTGAAGCTGCACCGGTTGAGGAAACACCGGAAGAAACCTACACACCGAAAGTAAAAGAAGATTTTAAGGTTGGCGATGTGTTAGAGTTTGACGGGGAACAATGGGAATGTGCCGGCATTGATACGATGATGATCGACTTTGTTAATGTCAATAAAGATGCTTCCCAACACGAAATGTCTGTTATTCTGCCTTATGAACTGTTTAAGGAAAAGACCGATTACAAAGTTGTTAAGAGGCAGGGCGAAGCTACAACACAGCCCGAAGTTGACAAAAAGTCTGCTGAAAATAAAGAAGTAGTACTTACTACCGAACAGCAGACCGACATCAGCAAAAAGGCTGTAAATGATGTTGCAGAGTTTGTAAGGGGTAAACTTGCAAGAGGTTCAAAGATTTCAAGTGCTACACTATTTGACACGGCAAAGGCAGCATACGGCGGTTCAATGGCCGATGGCGTATTCACACCGAAAGATGCTTATGATGCTATGGAGCTTGGAGTGAATAAGTACATTTTATCTTTGCCAAATGTATCAACACAAAAGATGCTTGATATTCTTGATTTGTTACCTACACAGACGAAGCGTACCGAAGAAATGATAAAATATCAGCAGTTTTCTACGCCCCCGTCAATCGCTTATTTGGCAAACTATGTAGCTAATATCAACAGTAACGATGTTATGCTTGAACCATCTGCCGGTATTGGTGGTATTGCTGTTTTTGCAAAAAGGGATGGTGCAACAGTTTATGTAAATGAGCTTGATCCTCGCAGACTTGATATTGTAAAAGAGTTACCGTTTGATGGTTTTTACAATGAGAACGCAGAACAGATTGACAATATTCTTGGTGGCGAGATACAGCCATCAGTTATTGTTATGAACCCTCCGTTTTCTTCATCATCAGAGCGTAACATTAAAGGCACAAAAATCGGTGCTAAACACATTGAACAAGCCTTACAGATACTTGCTCCTGGTGGCAGACTTGTCGCTATTGTGGGTAATGGTATGGCTCCGGATGCACCGGCTTTCCGTCAATGGTGGAAAGATATTAGTGCTAAATACAATGTTAAGGCTAACATCGGTATCAATGGTAAGAACTACACAAAATACGGTACAAACTTTAATATACAAATGCTTGTTATCGACAAAGATGGTAGCACTACCGCACCTACAAAAGTAGGCACAGTTGATACATTGCAAGAGTTAGAAAGTATGTTAGGAGGTATAAGGGATGAAAGACCTACATTCGATTATTCAAAACTTGAACGCACAGCCCCTGGGGCTGTTGAGCAAAAGGCTACTGCAATCAGCAAAGCAGGAGATCAGCGAAACGATGCTGTACTTGACACAAGCAGCGCAGCAGGCAGTAAACAACCCACAGATGGCGCTGTATCTTCAAGAGAACCTAAACGAGAAGTCGCTCCAAAAACTTCATCAAAACCTGGAAGCACTTCCGCAGCTACACCCACAGCAACAGATACAACAGCTAATGAACCAGGGCTTACCGGAACAAGAGAGCCTGGAGGATCTGTTGGAGTGCAAGACTCTAACGGAGCTGTCAATGGTGCTGATAAACAATCTGATTTACAACCAGGATTGCAAGGAAGCGATGGAAACAGCGGAAATGGACTCGCTCCAAGCAGGGTATCTCGATTAAAGCATACAGAACTTACAGACAGCATTTTTGAGCAGTACCAAACTGCACCACTTCTTATTGAGGGTGCAAAACAGCATCCGGCAAAGGTAAGCGAAAGTGCTGCTATGAGTGCTATTGAAGCACCGGCAATTACCTATAAACCAACTCTGCCACAAAAGGTTATTACTGATGGTGTTGTTTCTGATGTTCAGCTTGAGTCTATTTCAAGAGCCGGACAAAGCCACTCGCAGATATTACCTAACGGCACAAGACGAGGTTATTTTATGGGCGATGGCACGGGTATAGGTAAAGGTAGAACTATTGCAGGCATTATTCTTGACAACTATAACCAGGGCAGAAAAAAGGCAGTATGGGTAACACTCAATTCAAGCCTTGTAAACGATGCAAAGCGTGATGTAAAAGCTGTGTTCGGTAGCCCGGACTTGGTAACACAATTTGTAGGCGGTAATAAAGCCGATCAGATTATGGGCCAGGATGAGGGCATTTTGGTGGTAAGTTACAGCTCACTATCAAGAGCTTTTGACAGCCCGGGATCAAACTTTGAAAAAATCGTTAAATGGCTTGGTAAAGATTTTGACGGTGTTATCGTATTCGATGAAGCCCACAAGATGGGTAATTCCAGCGACACCAAAGGATCAAGAGGCGTTAAAAAAGCAAGTCAAACCGGGCTTTCCGGTATCGCTTTCCAGGAAGCATTACCAAAAGCAAGGATCGTTTATTCTTCTGCTACCGGTGCTACGGAAGTAGAAAACTTGCGATACGCTGAAAGACTTGGTTTGTGGGGCGATGGTACAGCGTTTGCTTCCGGGGATGATTTCGTAAGTAAAATTAAAGCCGGTGGTCTTGCAGCTATGGAACTCGTTGCAAGAGATTTGAAAGCTATGGGCGTTTATCTCTCCCGTAACATCAGCTATGACGGTGTTGAATATGATAAAATCGAACACACATTAACACCACAGCAAGAACAGATTTACAACGAGCTTGCACGCAGTTGGCAAGTTGTTTTACAGAATATCAATAAAGCGTTGGAAACTACAAACCAAAGTAAAGACGGGCACGCAAGAGGGCGTGCGTTAGGTGCTTTTTGGAGTTCACAGCAGAGATTTTTTAATCAAATCTTAACATCTATGCAAGCACCAAGCGTTATCGCTGATATTGAAAAACAGTTAGCCGATGGCAAATCTTGTGTTATTCAGTTGGTTAGCACAAACGAGTCTGCACAGAATGAGGAATTTGCAAGACTTCAAGCTGAAGATTTAACGCTTGATGATTTTGACCTTACACCGAAGCAGATGCTTATGTCATTTATCGAAAAGAGCTTCCCCGTACAGCAGTTTGAGGACTACATTGACGATAACGGCAACAAGAGAAGCAAACCGGTATATGACAGTAAAGGTAAGCCAGTACTTAACCGTGAAGCTATAAAACAGCGTGATGAACTCTTGGCAAAACTCGGCAGTATTAAAGTGCCATCTTCCCCGATTGATATGATTATCAGCCATTTCGGTACAGATATGGTTGCTGAAAATACGGGCCGTCAAAGACGAGTAATCGAGAAGAACGGCAAAATGGTTGAGGAAAAGATCGGCAGTAAGAAAGATGCTGATGTTGATGCTTTCCAAAACGGCAAGAAGCGAATTATTATATTCTCAAAAGCCGGTGGAACTGGTAAGAGTTACCACGCTGACAAATCTGCAAAGAACCAACAGCAAAGAGTACACTATGTTTACGAACCAGGATGGCAGGCTGATAACGCCGTGCAGGGCTTCGGCAGAACGAACCGAAGCAACCAGGCAGTACCACCTATTTATAAGTTGGTTACAACCAATCTTAAAGGGCAGATGCGATTTATTTCAACCATCGCAAAAAGGCTTGACCAACTTGGAGCTATGACAAAAGGACAGAGGCAAGCCGGAAGTACGGGCTTGTTCTCGTCAGAGGATAATCTTGAAAGTGCTCTTGCATCAGATGTATTGGCTGTATTCTATAAGGACTTGGCACGAGATAGTGCAGAGGGCGTTGATGATGGTTTGGCTATACTTGAAAAACTTGGTCTTAAAGATAAGATCATAGACGAGTATGGATCTATTATCACTACTGCCCCGGAACTCCGTGAAGTAAACAAATTCCTTAACAGAATACTTACTCTTGAAACACACGAGCAGAACGCCGTATTTGATTGTTATTCAAACCGTCTGCAAGAAGCAACAGAGATTGCAAAGCAAAACGGCACTTTGGATAAAGGTCTTGAAAACTATAAGGCTGATAAAATTTCCTTGAATGAGGAAAAGGACATCAGAGAGGATGAAAGCACCGGTGCAACAACCAAGTACTACAACTTGACCGCAGAACATAAGCTGCACCCGACCACATTCGCAGATGTTGAAACAAACAGATCCAATTTTGTTGGTTTCTATCAGCACCGTACAAATCAATCTGTAAGAGCGGTATTTAAGACTTCATCAACTACCGATCAATATGGTAATGTGCATAACAACTTTAAGTTTGTTGGCCCTGCAAAGTATGACTACGCCCCGGAACTTCGTCTGTACTCTAATTGGGAAAAGATAGAAGAAGCCGATGCAAAGAAACTTTGGGATGCAGAATTGGCTATACTTCCGGAATATCGCAAAGAAAACTTACACCTTATCGGCGGTGTTGTTCTTCCCGTTTGGGATAAACTCCCGGATGAGAATGTAAGAATTTACCGTGTTCTTACGGATAAGGGCGATATGCTCATAGGGCGTGTTGTCCCGGAAGATAGAATTGACGAAACATTACGCAGACTTGGATCTTCCCGAACCAAAGAAGCTGTGCCGACAAAAGATATAATCGCCGGAATTAAAAGAGGCGATACTGTTTATCTTGATAACGGTTGGCGTATTGTTCAGCGTAAAGTAGCCAATGAAAACCGCATTGAAATTATCGGCCCGGAATACTTTAACTACGATAAATTAAAGAGTAAGGGTGTGTTTTCAGAGCGTATATCCTACAACACCAGGTACTTTATCCCGGCAGGCGATAACGCCGTATCCGTTTTTGATGAAGTGCTTAAAATTTCCCCGGTGTTAAGGGTTGAAAACACAAGATTAGCGTTAGGAGGTATAAACGATGAAAGAGGTTCGAGTGCAAGTGAAAGCGAAGAATGGCGAGATTTTCAGCCTGCCTCTAAAAAAGGTAAGCCAATTTTTACAGACCGAAAAGGAAACCTCGGCAGGCTCGGTAGAAAAAAATACTGTGAAGCCCTCAAAGCAGACGAAGTAGAATATAAAACTGTAAACGGTGCTATTCGTACTAACTTTGTAAAAGAATATGCTTATAATGACGATATGAAAAACATCGTCAGCGATCTACAAAGACAAGGCTATAAAAAGGTTGGCTTCTATGTTGGGGGTGCACACCTACTATACAGCCCTGGTGCTCAATGTGGTGCTATCACATTCGGTGAAGATGGTGTATTCGATGAAATTTACATTAGATACGATGATCCCGATTATTCGCCAAGACAGCTTGGGCTACACGAAGTAGGACACCAAATCTACAACACACCATACGGACAGAAGATTGCAAACATCATCAAAAACAGTATGTCATTTACAGAGAGAGCCAGGGTGCTTTCTTCTGAAAGATACCAACGCTATATGGCAGTACTTAAAAACAAGGATCTTGTCTTTGAGGAATTTGTCTGTGATATTCTCGGCGGAATGACAAAATATGCCGATGCGTTTGAAGATATTGCAACTGCTTTCCGCAACAACGATAAAGCGTATATTGACAATTACAAAGTTTCAGAGTATAATAAACTTATAGACACGGGCGATCCTAACGCAAGTGTTCTTGAAAGTATAGGACTTGGAAACGATTATAGATTGTCAGAAAGTTTTGGCGATATTCCATACCGTGAATATGTGCAGCTTCGTAATTACATAGTGCAGAAGAATAACAGCACAGATGCTTTGCTCTCTACCGATTGCAAAGAAATAGGCGATAACTTCTACATTTGGAATAATACAAGCAAAACGGACTTTACTGTTGTTGGAAGCATACCAATCGTTGGTAACGAGGACTTTATAAATGCGATAAGGAGTGAAATCACGAATGGCACTTACAGAGGAACAGAAAACTTTAATACAAGGGCTAATCGAATACGGAGTGGAAAAAGAGGCCGTGCCGTTCTTGATGGCAGGACTTCAAGATCCGCAACTGACGGAAACAATGATAGACTTTCTGTTAGACAACCCGAAAGCGACACGAGAAGAAATCTTGTCGAAAATAGCGGAACTGATACGCCGGTAAGTCAAACATTTAAGTCAGCAGGCACATCACTTAACCAAGTGGCAGCACTATTCAAAAATAAAAATTTCCATCCCGGAAAAGTGAATATTGATATTGGAGGAGGCAAATTTGATGCAACCTCTAATTTTTTACGCTCTTTAGGTACAGAGAACTATGTTTTTGATCCTTTCAACAGAACGGAACAAGAGAACACAGCCACTTTGGACTTTTTAATGTCCGGGAAAAAAGCAGATACAGCTACTTGTGCTAATGTGCTTAATGTAATTGATACCGAGGCTGCAAGATTAAATGTTATCCTCGAAACTGCAAAGGCAATAAAGCCTGATGGTACAGCATACTTTACTGTTTACACAAGTGATAATTCCGGAGTCGGCAGACAGACACAAGCAGATAGTTGGCAGAACGCACGCAAAACAGAGGACTATGTTTCTGAGATAGAAACTTACTTTAACAATGTTGAGCGTAAAGGTAGCATCATTATTGCCAAAGAACCGAAAGCGGATCTACCGCAGGCATCCTGGGAAGTTAAACCTGGTAAGGCATTTAGATACGCTTTAAGTACTTACGATACCGACAGCGAAAGCCTAACACCGGAACGCAAAAAACAGATCTTTGAACAGTTTGAAAAAGACCGTGCCGGTATGCCGAAGCAGACCAAAAAAGAAATTTGGGGAGAGCGTGCTGCTTGGGTTGCAAACAATATGACGAGAGTATTCCCCGAAATTCCGGAACGAGGCGAAAAAGGAACATTCTTTGCCGAGTTTAGAAAGAATATGGTACAATGGAAAAATCTCGCTAACACAGCTTCCTTTATGGTGCAGGATAAGCTCAATAAAATGACAGAGGGATTAACCCCCGAAGAATTTAAGACATTTTCAGAGCTTGTTTACTTCCTCGATTTACAAGAAGAAGCACAGATACAGCGTGAGCGTGGATATAGTGAGATCTTACTTCCTAATGAGATTACCCCAGGAGAGGTTGACGAGATAATCAAAGTGCTTAATAAAGAGGCAACAGAGAATGTACGCCAGGCACTTATCAAGCGACAGAACATTTGGGATGAACTCAAAGACCAATATATCTCTCTTAATCAGTATATCGGTTTTGATACTGATGGAAAATTCAAGAGAAAGAATTATTACCACCATCAGATTATCGAATATATGAACGGCAAAGGAAGCGGAACGGGATCTCGTGAAATTGGTATTAAGGCCGGCAGAGGTTGGCTGAAAGAAAGACAAGGCTCAACCAAAGCTATCAACACAGATTTTCTCGCTGTTGAATACAAGGCGATGCTTCAGATGCAGTACGATGTGTATATAGCTAATATGCTCGGTAAAATCAAAAAGCAGTATGACATCAAGCCACAACTTGAACAGCAGGCATTTAAGAATAACAAGCAAATGCTGAATGAGATTATTGCAAAAGAAGCTACCGACAAAGACGGTAATATCCTTTATGACCAAAAAGGACAGCCGGACAGCGAAACATATCGTCAGCAGCTATGGTACAATCAGCGTATTATGTTTGGCTTCAACGGTTTGTTTGACCTTGCGGAGCGAAACGCACTACCTACTTTTGACGGAGAATATTCCGCAGTTGTAAACGCTCTCAAAATGCACAATCTTAATGTTGCAGGGCTTTACAAGTATGTTGGTGTGTTAGCTAATATGGAGCTTCCGGAAAATGCGACAGATGCACAAGAACAAGCATTGATAAATTCCCGAACAGTACTTAAATACACGGCACAAAAAAGGGCTTGGATAAAAGAACTGCTTGGGGATCAGTATCAGACCTGGGAAACTCTTGCAAGAGAAATGAGCGACACGCATACCATACATCAGCCAAGACGGGGTAACTACTTCTACACAAAGACAACCATAGACGAGGATGCTTTTAATAAGGCTTTTAATGAAATGATTTTAAGCCTTACATCCGGCGATTATTCTTTTGAGTCGGTTGACGATGTTAAGAAGTTATTTACTCAATACGCCGATACAATTCGCTTAATGGGTGCTGCCTATGAACAATGGGTATTACCAAAAGAGATTGTATCAACGATGGATAGCGTTGCAAACCCGAAACAATCACACAGTATGGCGCAGGCTGCAAGAGGTATTGTGTCAGCGTGGAAAGGTTGGGCTACAAGCGTAAACCCGTTAAGAACTATCAAATTCGGTTTGAGAAACCTTTACGGCGATTTGGATGCTGTAATTGCAGGCAAGCCACAAGTGGTTAAGTATTCAAAGAGAGCTGCCCAGGAAATTTATCAAGCTATGCGACATAAAAAATACACTCCCGAATTTATGGAGTGGGTTGAGCGTGGCGGTTATACTTCTATGATATTTGCGAATGAAATGGATGCAGAAATGCAAGATAAACTATTTGCACATCTTAAAGACAAAACCGGAAAAGGTATTTTTGACATCCCGGCTAAACTCTTTGAGGGGTATTATGACGGAGTAAAAACTGCACACGATTTCAGAGAGGCGATACTTCGCTACTCTGCATACCTCTACTTCAAAGAAATGATAAACAAAAACGGCGGTGTTGTAACAGACAATGTTGCATCTAACAGATATATTATTAAGGGCCTGCACTCTGTTGAGGATAAAGCATATCAGCTTTCAAAGGATCTGCTTGGTGCTTATGATGAAGTCGGCAAGATGGGCCAAACGCTTCGTAGGTATTGGATACCATTCTACTCATTCACGGAAACCAACTTAAAGCGTTATTACAGAATGTTTGAAAACATCATAGCATCAAACGATGATATTCCTAAAAAAGCCGGTAAGCTCTTGTTAAAGGCTTTGATGGTTAATATGTTAGGGCTTCTGATGATTGCTTGGAATAAGCTCGTTATGAAAGATGCTGACGATCAGCTCCCACCATCTGTAAGGAATGTTCCACACTTAACTCTTGGAAAAGTCGGCGATGATGTTTATGCTTTTAGACAGCTTGGCAGCTTTTCAGAAATATTAGAGTGGATCGGCCTGGATGATTACAAGTGGACAAGTGAGGACTTTGTCGCTCCGCTTGATAAAGCCTGGGGAATGATAACACCTTTTGTAAAACTACCCGTAGAGCTTGCAAGTGGTTTGAATTTCTATCCATCGCTTACAGAACCTCGTGCAATTCGTGATAAGTGGCAGCACTTCTTTAATTCTCTTGGTGTGGATGATATTTATAGTGAAGTAACCGGAAAGCCCACAAAGGGTGTCGGCGAAATACTAAAAGGCGGTTTGGTGTATAGCTACGATTACCAGGAAAGCGCTTATTATGAAATTCTTGATATTAAGCGTAACTACCAGGGATCAAACGATAACACCATCTATGGTACAGATGCAAAATCAAACGCTTTGTACTATATGAAAACCGCTATCCGCTACAATGATAAAAAGGCTGCATTAAAATACCTTGATGAATACTTTGAGCACGGCGGTACGGGAAAAGGTATCAAGCAATCTTTCGCAACGCTTAACCCGATGTATGGCTATACAAGTAAGGACAACATCGAAAAGGGCAACGCCTTTATTGCATCGCTTACGGATGATGAAAAGGAAAAACTTAAAATTGCACAAGACTACTATGAAAAAGAGTTGATGCTTCCGGAAAGTGTTTCAAGCAGACTCGGTAAAAAAGATATTACTGATGAAGAAGCTAAAAACCTTTTGAGAAACTATATTAACTCTCAATGTAAGTAATGTGCATATTTCCCTAAAAGATGCACGATAAAAAATCTAACATTCGGTAAAACAAATATGTTTTGAATGTAGAAATGTTAGAAACATTCTAACATATTTTTTGCCGAATGTTAGAAAAAATGTTAGACAATAAACCCTTATTACATCAGCGTTTGTGTTAGTTTTCTAACATTCTAACATTTTTTCTCTATTAACCTTAAAACAGAGAGATTAGAGCGTAAAATTACGCCCAAAACGCCTAATGTGGGCGCATACACGCACGCAAGGGTAAAATTGTTAGATTACTACAAAAAAGCCCCCAGGAGCTTAATATTGAGCTTCCTGGGGGCTTTTCTTATTCTACTGCTATTGTAACAGCGAATATGTTTCGCCAAACCACTATTGTCGAGTGTTCGGCTGTGTTTGTTATGGCAGGGGTAGAAGGACTCGAACCCTCAAGAACGGTTTTGGAGACCGGCATGTTACCATTACATCATACCCCTAAAGAGCGCCATATTAAGTTGTTTTTGTGTTATAATACTGTCATAGGGACACGGCTTTGGAGACCGGTATGTTACCATTACATTATACCCCTATTTGCGACCTTTACATTATACAATAAAGGCCTTTTGCTGTCAAGACTTTTTAAGAAAATTATGAATTTGTTTATTGTTCTTAAGAATAATTAATAGAGGGACACCTAGCAAATAACAAGACACTAGCTGGCCCGCGGTAACAGTCAGCATATTTATATACCAAATTCCACCGTAAATTAATGTTAAATATCCACCAACAACCAAACCGTTTAACAAAACAGGGGGCAAAGGTACAAGCCATTTATAATTTCGTAACTTATATGATAAATATGCAGCAACAAGTGTTGTTAGGCTTCCAAAAATAATATCAACAACACTTCCTGTTGCAAGATTAGCAACTACGCAGCCTACAAATACACCAAATATTGCGACCGCGTTAATTGCGGGTAATACTGTTAAAACTTCTGATACTCTTACCTGAACAGGTCCATAACTTATTGGAGCACAAAGAATTGAAATTACAGCATATACAGCTGCAATAACTGCTCCGTATAAAAGTCTTCTTAGTTTCATCGGTAAATCTCCTAATTAAATTTTAATTCTAATAGTTGTGCCAAATCCTCAGCACGCTTAGTTATAAACTCCAAATCTTCGCCCTCAATCGCCACTTCAAGATTTCCTTCATTATCGGGAAAAATTACCGCTTTTCCTTTACCGTCAAAATCAATATTCAGCTGTCTTAACTCTGCAACAATCAGTG
This sequence comes from Clostridia bacterium, assembly GCA_017397315.1. Classification (GTDB taxonomy): domain Bacteria; phylum Bacillota; class Clostridia; order Monoglobales; family Firm-18; genus RGIG1864. The sequence goes on from JAFQJA010000017.1 coordinate 29,226, forward strand.
TATCTTCCTTATAAGCATCAATGTTTTCAGGTTTTACCTTTGCCTTAACAGAAATGTGAGGCAATATATTTGCAGTCGAAGCAAGTGAAGACATATATTTCCCGCTGTTTTTATAAATGCACAACAATTGAAGAGCAGTAATAAGTCCATCACTTACAGCACTGTGCTGTGGAAAAATTATATATCCGGATTGTTCTCCGCCGATTGAATAATTGTTGGCAACAATTTCATCAGCTATGTTCGCGTGTGCCGATACAGTTTCCATAACGGTAATTTCATTATCGGAAGCGGAATTAATTATCCCAACATTACTTTGGGTTGTCAATAAAATTGTATCATCATTTAGTTGATTTTTATTTTTCATATCTATTGCACAAATAGTAATTATACTGTCTCCGTCAATAACATTTCCTTTTTCATCAACAAAAATGACCTTATCACCATTGCCGTTAAAAGCGACCCCTACATCAGCGCCTGATTCAACAACAAATTTTTGTAAATTCTCAATGTTAGTTGTGCCACAATTCAGATTAACATTTTTTGCATTTGGGGTATTATTAATAGCAAATACAGTTGCACCTAAATCTTCAAAAATATCAGTGCCGATAATAGAGTTAACACCATTTGCACAGTCAACTGCAATCTTAATACCTTTTAAGTCGGAATTAACTGTTGATTTAACAAAACTTATATAATCAAAAATACTGTCGGTTTTTCTTGATACAGTTCCTATATTCTCGATGTTTACCAATGGTAAAGCCTTCTCAATACTAATGTTACCGTTATAAATACTGCCATCTTTATTAAACACAACTATACCGTTGTAATTAAATAAGCCATCAGAATCACAAACTGAGATACCTGCATCTGCCTCATATAATTTAGTGAAATGAGACATTGCAGGAGTAGGTACAATACCTAAAAGCACTACATCAGCACCTGCACTTAATAATCCTGCAGTAAGTGCACATTCAATCATATCTCCTGATGCACGGGTATCTCTCCCGATTATAACTTTTGGTTTTTCAAAGAAGGGCAATTCAGAAAAAAGTGCCCGACCAAATTCAAAAGCAAACTGTGGAGTAAGTTCTTTATTAACAATTCCTCTGATACTTTCTGTTTCACGCATAGATACCATAGAGAACACCTCAAATTTCCTTAGTCATTTCAATAGGGTTACACCCACCGTAAAAATAATCATAGTTGCTTCCGTCCAATAAAAATTATCATAATTCTTGCTGAAACTATGAAATTTCTAATATATAACAGTCTTACTGTAAAATTATAACATAATTATAAAATATTTTCAAGCAATACTTAATATAATATATTGGTGATTAATATGTGCAAATTCAGCGAACTTAAAAACAAAGAGGTTATAAATGTATCAACCGGCGAAAGACTGGGTTTTGTATGCGACATAGAATTTGACAATGAAACAGGAAAAATTAAATCCATAGTACTTCCACCCTCGAAAAACAAGTTGTTTTCATTCAGCAAAGAAAATGAAACAGTGATTTTGTGGAATGAAATAAAAAAAATAGGCAACGATATAATCATAGTAAATTAAAAAGTCGGGAGTGAAAAATCACTCCCGAAACTATTAGTTCTTTAAACTATTGATAGGTGCAGGAATTCTTCCTCCCCTTTTAACAAAATCATCACTTTTATACTTATTAAGAGGCATTACATAAGCATGTCCTAAAAGACCTCCAAAATCAATCCTGTCGCCAACTTTTGCACCGGGAGCAGGAATAACACGAACTGCTGTTGTTTTAGTATTAATCATACCAATAGCAGCTTCATCTGCAATAATCGCCGCAATGGTTTCAGGACTGGTATCCCCCGGAACAGCAAACATATCAAGTCCAACAGAGCAGACGCATGTCATTGCTTCTAATTTTTCTATAGAAAGTGCACCTATATTAACGGCATCAATCATTCCTGCATCTTCTGAAACCGGGATAAACGCACCGCTTAAACCTCCCACATGAGAAGAAGCCATAACTCCGCCTTTTTTAACAGCGTCATTCAAAAGTGCAAGTGCGGCAGTTGTGCCGTGCGTACCACACTTTTCAATACCCATTTCCTCTAATATATAAGCAACACTGTCTCCTATTGCCGGAGTGGGTGCCAAAGACAAATCAACAATGCCGAAAGGAACATTTAGCCTTGATGATGCTTCCTTTGCAACCAACTGACCCATTCTTGTGATTTTATAAGCAGTTCTTTTAATGGTATCGGCAACTATACTGAAATCCTCGCCCTTAACTTTTTCCAAAGCTTTTTTAACAACGCCCGGGCCTGATACACCGACATTAATTACTGTTTCAGGTTCGCCTTCTCCGTGAAACGCACCTGCCATAAATGGGTTGTCCTCAACAGCGTTTGAAAAGACTACTAATTTTGCACAACCGAAACCTGCTCTATCTTTTGTATATTCCGCAGTTAGTTTAATTATTTTCCCCATTTCATATACTGCATCCATATTAATTCCGGCTCTTGTAGAAGCAACATTTACAGATGAACACACTTTTTCGGTTGTTGCAAGTGCTTCAGGAATTGAGTTAATCAAAATTCTGTCGCCTTTTGTATATCCTTTGTGAACAAGTGCTGAAAAACCGCCAACAAAATTAACTCCCGTTTCGTCTGCCGCTTTATCAAGGCATTTTGCAATTTTAACATAACTGTCTGTATTGCAACTCTCACCTACTGCAGATATTGGTGTAACAGAAATTCGTTTGTTTATAATAGGAATTCCATACTCATGCTCAATATCTTCCCCGGTTTTCACGAGATTTGCAGCCTTCTTAGTAATCTTGTCATAAATCTTGTTGCAAACTCTGTCAATATCCTCTCCGCAACAATCACGCAAAGAAATACCCATAGTAATAGTTCTTATATCAAGATTTTCCTCATTAATCATTTTTATGGTTTCTAAAATCTTATGAGAATTAATCAAAACAATCTCCCCTTAAATTTCTTGCATAGAATTAAAAATATCCTCATGCTGTGTTTTAATATCAACACCAAGTTCTTTCCCTGTTTCGTCAAGGACATCAACAAGCTGTGAAAAAGGAATATTTGATTTTGAAATATCCACTAACATAATCATAGTAAATATGTTTTGCATAATAGTTTGAGAAATATCTAAAATATTAACATTGTATTCGGCTAAAACTGCAGTAACTTTTGCAATAATACCAATCTTATCACTACCTAAAACAGTAACAACTGCTCTCACGGTAACACCCCTAATCTTTTTTATTTATCACATTGTATATAACAATTCCAGCTGCAACAGAAGCGTTAAGAGAATTAATTTTGCCCTTCATAGGAATGCTTATCAAAAAGTCGCATTTTTCAGCAACTATTCTTGAAACACCCTTGCCCTCGCTTCCAATAACTATACCAACTCCACCGCTGTAATCAGTCTCGTCGTATCCCATTGTAGCATCCTGATGAGTTGCATAAAACCAGATGCCCTCTTTTTTGAGTTTTTCAATGGTTGAGGCAATATTGGACACTTTAGCCACACGCATATACTCAATTGCACCTGCAGAAGTTTTGGCTACTGTAGAATTAAGACCTACGCTGTGTCTTTTTGGAATAATAATTCCGTGAACGCCTGCACCCTCAGCACTTCTTATAATTGAGCCTAAATTGTGTGGGTCTTCTATCTCGTCCAAAATAACTATAAAAGGGTGTTCTCCCTTGCTTTTTGCATATTCAAGTATTTCCTCTACAGAATAATATCTGTGAGCGGAAACATAAGCAATCACCCCTTGGTGATTGCCTGTTTCTGATAAATCATCTAATTTCTTTCTGTCAGCCTTAACAGTTGGTATTCCCTTATCTTTTGCAATACCAAGTATTTTTTTTATACTCCCGTCAATGCCCGAATACAGAATTTTATCAATGTCTCTGTCTGCCTTAAGTGCTTCCGTTATAGGGTTTCTGCCCTCTAATATATCACTCATGGTCAAAAAATTTGTCGTGAATTGTTTTTACCGCTTTTTCTGCATCAGCTTTATTGATGATAACAGAAACCTTGATTTCTGATGTAGAAATCATCATAATGTTAATTTGCGCATTGTATAATGCTTCAAACATTTTTGCGGCAACGCCGGGATTACTTACCATACCGGCACCAACTATTGAAACTTTGGATACATCTTTTTCACTGTCGATTTTCTGAGCACCAACCAATTCGAGGTTCTCTTCAAGTAATTCTATCGCTGAATCCAACTGGTTAAGCGGCACTGAGAAAGTAATGTCTTTGCTGTTTTCTCTACCCACTGATTGCAAAATCATATCAACATTGATATTACCTTTTGCTAGTAAAGAAAATACTTTAAACGCTTTACCGGGAGTATTTTCTACTCCTACTAAAGAAACAGTTGCTACATCATTATCACGGGTTACCCCTCTAACTAACATTTTTTCCACATTTTTTACCTCCTTAACTATAGTGCCGGGCACTCTTTCAAAACTAGATTTTACTTCAAGTTTAACATCATATTTTAAAGCAAGTTCAACTGAACGGTTGTGCAACACATTTGCACCAAGACTTGCGAGTTCAAGCATTTCATCATAAGAAATATCATCTAATTTCTGTGCATCTTTTACAATTCTTGGATCAGCAGTATAAACACCGTCAACATCTGTGTATATTTCACATTTGTCAGCGTGCAGTGCTGCAGCCAAAGCAACTGCAGAAGTGTCGCTTCCGCCTCTGCCTAATGTTGTTATGTCGTCATATTTATTAATACCCTGGAAACCTGCTACAATAACTATTCTGTTTGAGTCAAGTTCCTTTTTAATTCTTTCTGTGTTTATTGTCTTAATTCTTGCCATACCATAAACGCTGTTGGTAGTAACCCCTGCCTGCCAACCTGTCAATGATACCACCGGACAACCAATTTTTTCGATAGCCATAGCAAGTAAAGACATAGAAATCTGTTCGCCGGCAGACAACAAAACATCCATTTCGCGTTTAGATGGTTTTTTATTAATTTCGGCTGCTTTTTCAAGAAAATCATCTGTAGTATCACCCTGAGCGGAAACAACAACCACAACTGAATTTCCTGTTTTGTATTCGTCAGTAATTATAGTTGCTACATTCATAACTTTTTGTGCATCAGCAACAGAACTTCCGCCGAATTTTTTTACTATTAAACCCACTGTAACTCCTCCTTCTATATATTAACTGTTGCACCGTTTTGGTCTATTTCAACAATTTTTATACTCCAATTATTCATATGCTTATTTAAAAAATCTTGTGCTTCATTTAAAAAGTTATTTTGAATTTTACTGTCAATTACAGACACTATTGTAGGACCTGAACCACTTATATATGTTCCGTAAGCGTTGTTATCTTTACCAAATTTAAATATCTTATTTACTCCACCGATAAGACATTTGCGGAATGGCTGATGCATTCTGTCCTGAAGGGCTGTACCAAGCAAATCATATCTACCCGACATAATTGACGCGGTAAGCAAAGATGCTCTTGAAATGTTGTATACAGCATCAGTATGAGATACTGCTTTAGGCAACACACCTCTCGCACTTACAGTATTAAGCGGGAAATTAGGTATGAACAATGCAAAACGCAAATCATTATAGTTCGCAGGAAGTTTTATATATGATACAGGGTCTGTTTTTACAGCAACCGCAAATCCTCCTGTTATTGCCGGCGTAGTATTATCCGGATGTCCCTCTAGTTTACACGCCAGATTAACAATATCATCAACACCAAGAGTATTACCTGACAGATAATTCCCTGCCAAAATTCCTCCTACTATACCTGAACTACTGCTTCCAAGACCTCTTGTAACGGGAATTTCATTATTTAAATTAATTTTTAATCCGTTGCATTTATATCCGACTTTGTCAAAAACAGCTTTTATTCCCCGATAAACCAGATTGCGTTCGTCTTTTGGCAGAAATTTTTTAGAATCATCAACAACTTCTATTTCCAACCCTGCGTCAGTTTCTTCTACAGATACTGTATTGTATAATTTTAACGCAACACCGATAGTATCAAAACCGCTTCCTATATTAGCACTTGTTGCAGGAATTTTAACTTGACAGTTTCCCATTTATATATATCTCCTCTTATAAAACAGTAATAGTATTAATTATACTGTCTTGTCCTAAAATACCTTGCAATTTTAAAATACATTCATTAAATTCATTTTCTGATAGATAATCAGTGATAAATACAATTTCTCCGTGCTCGGCTTTTAACATCTTAACTTCACCGAAAATTGCCGTTACAGCACTAACCCCTCTTCCGTTGTCGCAAACTCTTACATACATTCTAAACGGATCGGGGTTAACAGCAACTGTAACGCCACCGTCTTCCCAGAAAGGAGCACCGTAACCTTTGTGTTTAACTATATCAATTACATCAGCAACTACAGCACTTGCTGTCGGAAGTTTTCCTGCGCCTTTACCGTAAAACATAACATCACCTGTTGCACTTCCGTTTACAAGTATTGCATTAAACACATCTTCAACATCTGATAAAGGATGATTTTTTGGCAACATAACAGGCGAAACACATGCGTAAACACCGTTTCCGAAATTTTTACTTCTGGCTATCAACTTAATACTGTAGCCTTCTGCTTCTGCATAATTAACATCCTGAGCAGAAATTTTAGTAATTCCCTCTGTCTTGATTTCATTACTGTTAATGTGTTTACCGTATGCCAATGATGACAAAATAGCAATCTTTCTGCAGGCATCATGTCCCTCAATATCAGCAGCAGGATTTTGTTCAGCATAACCTTTTGCCTGAGCATCCGAAAGAGCATTTTCAAAAGACACACCGTTTTTGAACATCTGTGTTAAAATATAATTGGTTGTGCCATTTAAAATTCCAAGTATTGATGTAATATCATTAGCGGCTAGACAGTTGTTAAGGGGTCTTATTATAGGAATACCGCCACCAACACTTGCCTCAAACAAATAACTCACATTATTTGCTTTTGCTATACTAAGTAACTCTGCACCGTGTGTTGCCACAAGTTCTTTATTTGATGTAACAACGCTCTTGCCTTTTAAAAGTGCTTGTTTTGTAAAATCATAAGCAGGTTTTAAACCACCCATTGTTTCTACAACAATTGAAATTTCATCGTCTTCCAATATATTATCATAATTATCAGTAACAAGGTTTTCGTAGGTGTCGCCAGGGAACTTTCTTATATCCAAAATTGCTTTAACAGTAATCTCATCCCCTGCTTTTTTATGGAACTGTCCGCCGTTTATAATCTCAACTACACCCGAACCTACTGTGCCATAACCTAATACTGCTACATTCACCATTTTCAACATCCTTTCTGTAACTAGTTTATCATACCATAAAAAGCAACATTTTTCAATATCTTTTTACCAAAATTTTTAAAAACCTTTGGAATAACAAAATTCCAAAGGTTTTATGTTTTAATTACTGTTGTGCAGTTATGTTATTAATAGTTTTGCTGTCAGAAACCATATTGTAAGTACCGCCATTTTTCAACTCGTCTGAAACCATATAAAATGTTTCAAATGACTTAAGATTTCTAAACTCCAATAATTTTTCATTTTTATTGTCTGTAATAATAATTGTGCTGTTTTCAGGGAAACTTATGCCGGTAACAAACAAAGCAGATGCTTTGTTTGTTGTTAAACGCCAACTCATATTATGATCTCCCGCACATATAATAGTTCCTCCGTCAAATTCGAAAGTTTTGTCAAAATCAATTATTTCTTCATCTTGATTGTTTGTTCCGTAAACTATAACTGTACCGCCTGTCATTGCGATTTCACCGTTTACATCTATTCCGTCTCCACCGGCATCAATTGTAATCTTACCTCCTTTAATTGTTAAAAGAGCATTGCTGTTTTCCGTATCTGCTTCTTCGCGTTTGTCAGTACCGTTAATTCCATCTTCAGTGCTTACAATATCTACTACACCGTCTAAAATGTCTATATAAAGACTTTCAAGTCCCTCATTAGCATTTTTAATCTGCACATATCCTCCGTCAACTTCAATGTGTTCTAAACCTTTAAGGGCATTTCCCACGCTATATATACCCACAGAACCACCTGAACAGTGAATACACTTTTTAGCATTCACGCCATTTAAACCGGCAATAATATCCAAAGAGCAATCGCCAAAAGTTACGCTTTTTTCGCACATAATGCCTGTTGATAAACTTTCAATAAATAAAGCACCACCGCCTATAAAAAATATATCGCTGTTGCTTGTTATCGCACCAGTTTCTTTTTCATTGACTGATTTATCATTTATAGTATTAATAGTGTCTTCTTGAAGAACAATATTGACTTTTTTTGCATTTAATACATTAATTGCAGGTTCACCGTTTGAAAACAACTGAACAGTGTTGAATACAAGATTTACTTCATCGTTGGTATCTACAACAATACCTCCGTAATAATAGCCCTTCAACACATATGTTCCACCTTTGGTTATGGCAACATCACCATCATTGTATTCAACATTTCGGCTTTCTGATTTAAAAATTTTGTTTTCTAGTTTTACTAAGGAATAGTCTTCTTCCTTCCAGTCAATATCGTCAATTTTTTGTTGCTTTTCAGTATGTATTTTGCTGACAATTTCTTTTTCAGCGTCAGTTAAGCGTTGTTTTTTACAGCCTGTAAAAGAAAACACAAGTAATAATGCAAGGAATAAGGGAAAAATCTTTTTAACCATAATGTTTACCTCCACTAATTGTTGTACCTAATCAGTATTATATCATACATTTGTCGTTTTTTGTTAAAAAATTGTAAAAAGCAAAAGACACCATTTCAACAAGAAATAGTGTCTCAATGCTGCATCGTACTACAAACTTAAATTATTTGCTTTGATTATTGTTGTTTTTGTTATCGTTCTGATTCTTGTTTTCGTTTTTGTTCTGTTTTTGATTCTGGTTTTGATTCTGGTTTTGATTTTTGTTATCAAGCATATTGTTTACACCCTGCCTTATATAATATTTTCGATGCAATATTATTATTGACAAAAGTATAAAGATTATACATTAAAAAATACTGTATAAAAGTTTTGCACATTCTGCTCTTGTGATTTTATTATTTGGTAAAATAGTATTGTCTTCGTATCCGTTTAATGCTTTTAATTTAACCAAAACTGATATTCCGTCAACTGCCCAACTTGGTATGTTTTCATTATCTGCAAAATTAATTTTTGCTTTTAAAAGTCCTTTAGGTAAAATTCTCGAAAGCATTACGGCGGCTTCACTTCTTGTGAGAAGAGAGTTAGGATCAAAAACTACAGTATCACCATTTTGTCTTCCTGAAATCACTCCCTCTTTATACATAGCCTTAACCTGTTTTATTGCCCAGTCAGGAATTGACATAGCATCCGCAAAAGGCAACTCAACATTTTCGTAATTTTCAAAATCAACCTTAAGGTAATTTGAAATCATAACAGCAAACTGAGCTCTCGTCATATTATCCTGTGGTTTAAAAACAACTGTTCCGTCTTTTTCTGTATATCCATTGACAACCCCTTGACTGTTCATATATGCAATTATATCTTTAGCCCAGTTGTTGTCTGTGTCAGAAAAAACATTTGTACTGCTGTTGCCTTTTATTTCAAAAAATTCAAGGGTAATATTGTCGAACTTATTTTTGATTAAAACCGAAATTCTGTGTGTGCTTTTAGCAAAATCGTCTTCACAATTGTAAGTTAATATTCCGTCTTTATATTCAAATTCCGTGTCCGTTCCGTCAATTTTAAAAGTTATTTGAGAATCATCAAGCAAAACATTGTGATGATTTGATATTTTCAAAGTTACTTTACCATCAGCAAACTCAAATTCATCTATATTATGGTAAAATTCAGGTGCGTAAGTTTCACCTTTAATTGTAACAGGTATTATTTTGACTGTATTGTTGTATTTGATTTCAATATTACCCTCTGTTAAAGGTACTTTTCCTGCAGTAAACACACCGTTATGGTCTATAGTTCCAACATTTTCATTTGATAAAGACCATGAAAAACAGTTATTTTGAGAAATAAGTTCGCTGTGCCCGTCCATCGCAATGGCTGTTAATTGTATCTTTTGGTCAGGCTCTGCAACGATACTGTCAACAATATTATTACCATTTTTTGCAATAATTGATGACGGATTATCGTAAACAGTGTAAGTAATTTCAGAAGAAATACCGCCTTTAGATGCTGTTACGGTAAATTTACCGTCTCCGTCGGCTTTCAGTTCTCCTTTTTTGTTAATTACTCCCTGACTGGTCGAAAACAAAATATTATCAGAATTAACAGGTTCAAAACTATCATCTGTCATTTTAGCAGTAACGGTGGTTTTCGCTCCAGATAAAATTTTCATATCAAGAGGATAAATAAACATTCTTGACGGCTTTCCCGTAGAGATTTGATTATTAATAAAAAAGAAAAAGTTTGAGTTTTTTCTGACACTGCCGTCCGAAGGAGAATTAACAACATTAAAATCATTGTATCCCGGGAAAATAACTCCGCAGGTAGTTGAGCCTCCACCGTCAAGGTTGATTGCATCAACGCAACCTAATTCTTTTAATCTTTTTGCAAGAGTTGTCAATTGTAAACCATAACTGTGTCCTGTTTGTCTGCCGTCAATGGTATAGAAAATACTTGAGCCGTCCTCTCGTACACCTATAGCAGTTCTTGGGGCTGCACCAACCTGTAGTTTATCATTAACAATTCCATTGTTTAAAAGCCTTCCTTGCGACCCTCCCATTACAGTCTTTGCCTCAAGGAAACGGGAATCGCCTGTAAATTCGGATTTTATTGTAACAAGGTCTCCTGCCTTTAGGTTTTCAAAAAACTTGTAATTATCCTGTTCTTTTAATTTATCGTTTATTGATATTACTATTTTATCCTGAGGCAAAGCGGTAGAACCTTCAAAGTAATCAACGCTTTCAACCGTTGCAGTAACTTCACCCTCAATGGAAATCTTATCAGAGAGGTCTTTTAGAACCACTACAAGCCCAGGGTCAGTGTCGTGTGTCTCATTACCAAAATCCTCAGTAAACATATAAACCTGATGAGGCTGGCGGTATTTATTAATATTTTCAACAACCGCACTTTCTTCATCTTTTATAATGGTGGTTTTTAATTCCAACCACCCAATAAATGCAGTTCCGTCTGGCAAAAATCCAACACTGTCCTGCCCCATCTTATCTTTAGACATAATATATCCGTCTGAAATACATGTGCTTATGGGTACTCCCGTCTGCAAGGAAAAGAAATCACCGTTAACACCTGCTACAGGATTTAAGTTATAAGATAAAAGGTCGTTGTAACTTTGATATATATCATATCTGCCGTAAACAGAGCCACCATCTGCAATTACGGGAACAACATTGTCATTCGGTGTATATAAAAAATAGTATTCAGACTGACGCCCCACACCAGACTGATCACTGTAAAAAACATTTTGATAATAATATGTGCCGTCAGCAACCTGAACTTCACCTTTATACATTTGTTCACTGCCTAAAATACTAGCAGACGCAAAAACAAATGTAGAATTATAAAATATAATAATAACTGAAGCAACAAGTGCTCTTAATTTATCTTTCAATTTGTATGTACCTCCAAAAATATGTTCTAATACATTGTATCATATTTTTTTAGAAAATAACAGTACTATTTTATAAAAATTTTTTACAGAAAATAAAAAAAGTGCCATAAGGCACTTTTTAAATGATCAATCCAAAAACTCAAATTCGTCGCCAACATGTTCTTTGAAAATTTCAAAAACTTGTGCAACTTCATCATCATTTTCTACGATTTCAAGAGTTTCTTCGCCGTCTTCGTCAACGATAACTGTCATAACATAAACATCGCTTTCATCAGTTTCTTCCTCAAAGTAATCTGTTAAAACAAAATATTGTTTGTCATTTAAATCAATAGTATCAAGATGTTCAAACAATACTGTTTCTCCGGTTTCCTCATCAGTAAGTTCAATGATGTTGTCATTTCTCATTTCTTCGCTCATTTCATTTTCCTCCTTTAAAATCTATATAGTTTTGTAAAATTATACAAGCTGCAACAGTATCAACCACATTTTTTCGTTTGTTGCCTCTGGTATTTGTTTCATTTAGCACCCTGACGGCACTGACTGTAGACAGTCTTTCGTCCCAGAATTCAATGGGGCAATCTGTAAATTGCTTTAAAATTTCTGCAAACTCCAGTGTCGCCTCACCGCGAAAGCCGATTGAATTATCCATATTTTTGGGTAATCCTACAACAATAAATTCCGCGTTATATTGTTTTGCAATTTCTGAAACTTTTTCCGCCACTTTTTCAGGATTGCGTCCAAAAACAGTAGTAACTCCTTGTGCTGTTATATTGAGCTCGTCTGAAACGGCTACCCCTGTTCGTGTCTCACCGTAATCAACACCTAATATTCTCATATACAATTACCTTCCCAAACAATTTTCTCATTCGGTTTATGTAACCTAATCCTCAAAATCCATACAGCATCTTGACTTTGTATAAGGCCTTACAAAAGTATCTGCAACATAAATATGTTTCGGATGAACGGCGTAACCTTTAAGACTGTCATAATCCTCAAAAACCGAATAAAGCATTATATCAGCATTAGATGTTTCCAATGGGTTAACAAAAACTTTAATATCAATAAGACCGGGAATAACTCCTATAAGGCTCTCAAGATTTTCTTTTATTCCTGACTTAATTTCGCTAGTTTGATATTCGTCCTTTAAATTCCATAAAATAATGTGTTTAACCATAATTATTCCCCTTTATTTACAATATATAATATTTTATTAATATTGTCAATCTCGTATGTAATAGGTATCCCAACGGTATTTGGATTGCGTGCAGGATTAAACCAGCAAGTGTCAATGCCTGAATTATAACCGCCTTTCATATCGGCAATAAGAGAATCTCCGATAATAAGTACTTCTTTTTTATTTGTTATGCCCAAATTTTCAAAAACATAATTAAAATACTGCTCATTTGGCTTCTCGGCACCAACATCTTCAGAAATAAAAACGGCATCAAAAATCTTATCAAGTCCTGACATCCGCAACTTCTTCTCTTGAGCAACTTTTGTTCCGTTGGTAACTGCAGCAATTACAAATTTCCCTTTGCTTAAAAGCAAAACCTCTTTTGCATTTTCAATAAACTCTATATGGTCTCCAAGAGTTAATTGATAATCGTTGTTAAACGACTCTGCAACATTTGCATCAACACCGATAATACTAAAGAATTCGAGGAATCTTCCAATAAGAACTTGCGGTTTAGTTATTTCATTTCTTTCAAGCATACGCCAGTATTTTGCATTTATTTCTGAATAAAGTTTAAGCATTTCTTCAGTGCATTCGCCTAAATTGTACTTACGAAACAGTGTTCTTATTGCATAAGCCTCTGATGCCAGAAAATCCAACACTGTACCATCTATATCCCACAATAAATATTTATACATATTGTCTCCTTCGTTACCTTGACATAATAAATTTATCAAGACAAAATATCCACGGTATTTAACCACAATAGCCTTATACCCGTGATATTTCCCTTATAATATCTTCCAAAGGTTCTCCGTTCCCAAGCCTTTCTCTAATGGAAAGAGCAGGACATGTTAAATTTTTCGCTCTTTCAAACAAGCAGTCTATTAATACTTCTTCTCCTTTTTGTCTGTTGCAAAGCCCTGTTTTAGATGCCTCTGTCAATGATAATATAAATCTTTTTAATCCCGAAGTATCTAATTCAGGTGGTACAACACCTTTAACCGCAAACTTTCTTAATTCAGAATTGTTATATGGTAAATTATAAATATTAAAAAAGTCGTCTGTAATTTCAAGAACACAATCTAAATTGTTGGACAATCCAAGATAAAATGCAGGTGGGGCAAAAGCATCACGAAGAGGCTGTGTGCAACTGCTTCTGACCTCCACAGTCCCTCTGGAAGTTACTTCTATATTTCTAAAAGATAAAAACTCGCAAATATCTTTTTGCGTACTATCAACACTTTCAAAATATTCCCTTACTTTAACAGGCGGGATAAGTTCATACTTTCCGTTTCTTATTCTGCAAAACATATATCTGTCCAAATAACTTTCCAAAAGTCCATAAATATTGACATAATAACTGTCAGGCAGTCCTGTGTGCCCATCAAGCAAACCAAAAGCACTGTTCTGCCATAGAAAATCACGCATACACAAATAATTTGTATCGTCAAATGACAGTGAGTTGGAAAAAATATATCCGCAGGCAAAATCTATTTTTGCAAACAAATCAGCAAGTACGGGTACATCATTGACATCAGCGTCAAGATGGGTCTGTACCGAAGATAAATATGCAGGAAAATCAGGATAGTTGTGAGTTTTTTCGCAGTTGTTTGTGTGCAAAAACTTATGAACCATATTATAAACAGGATGGTTAACATGAGACACTTCTGTATATTGTTTATAAAGATTAGACCCTATTCCCGCAATTATGTGATTTTTTCTCTTGAAATAATCTGTGGCAAAATTATAAAGACGGTAAAATCTGTTTTTAATGGCTATCAGGTCGTTGCCGTAATTCATTGAAAATTCAATATTGTTATAGGAATTGTCGTAAGAAATTACATCTCCGTCGCAGTTTACAACAAAAGCGGGGTTGCCATCCAAATCGTTGTCCTCAACAGTAAATCCGTTTTTTAGAAGTTCGTACATAAACCCCAATGCAAATTCTTTATCTACCGGCTTCTTATCGAGATTTATAAGCGGAAATTCCAATTCAACACCAATATTTCCTTTTCTTTTATTATTAAGCGGTGCTATAAATCTGTTATGAACGGCGTCAATAGATTTCATTGTTTGTCCTCCAGTTTAAGTAATTATACACCATAATTAACGCATCACCGTTCTTAATATTTTGTTTAGGACGAAAATATCCCTCACTACCTGAAACAATTTTTAATGAACGAGCAAGTTCAATATAACCGATTAGTTCCTTTTCCATACTTCTTACATCTTTAAAATGAGCATCAAAAATAAAATAATTTTTAGCAACATCACCGTAACCGATTGTTTTAACAAAGTACTCAACAGCTTTTTCTCTCAACACAGGAGCATCATAATCTATCTCATCAACTGACAATATGCCTGCAGATGTAAAAGCGTTATAAAGCATTTCCATTTGCTGATCATTTAAATCTGCAAAGTTTTCAATAACAGGTTTTCCTCCGGGAAGATAACTCGAAATCAACAGCAAATAGTCTTTTTGAAGTATCTCATCATAAAGTGCAACATTTCCCCTTGATACATAAATGTCGCAATCCGCCATTTTTTCAACTATATCCTTTCCGTAAAAAGTCTCTAAATCAGTATAATTTAAATATTTAGCAACATGAAGTTTTTTCCCGTCATAACCTAAAACTTCCCCTGTTTTTGCATCAATTATTCCTGTTGTATTTGAACTCAACGCATAAACAGGTACATTTACTTTTCCGTCAAAAATGTACTTAATTTCAAATTTGCATTTCTCGTTAAATATTTCATAAGCCCGTTGAAGAGATATTATTCCATCTGCTGAAAAATCAAGATTTTCCCACAGAAAAGATATATTTGAAATATTACCGCTTTGGTCAACTGCTATACATAAACCATTTGCGGGGAAAGGTATGTCTTCAACCATTCTTTCATATAAATAGACGGTTTTATCGCCGTTATACACAGACGACAGTTTTAAATTGTAGATGTACTCACCAAGATAATTAGATATATAATCCTTTATTACTTTGTTGGCATCTTCATTATTAACCGAGGGTGCAGCGCCCGTTCGTGTAAATTCACAAACGATACCCCTGTGAGCATCAACAGTTACAGAAATATTGCCGAAATCACTTTCATAGTTTAGAATAATCAAATACTTCTGATTAGAGTTTTTAAGGTATCTGGCACTAACAATTCTGTAATCATCTGTTATTTTAAGTTCAGGTATCGAGCGAACCAAAAGTTGAGCTTCAACGGGCTGAAGCATTTCCT
Organism: Clostridia bacterium; assembly: GCA_017397315.1. Taxonomy (GTDB): domain Bacteria; phylum Bacillota; class Clostridia; order Monoglobales; family Firm-18; genus RGIG1864. The sequence continues at coordinate 45,249 of JAFQJA010000017.1, forward strand.
CTCCTGGTTCTTTTCCGTCTTTTATTTTTTCATACATAGAAGTTATATCAAAATAATTATCAGGAATTATCTCTCTGACAGTATTGATTGCACTGCCTGTAACCGCATTATACAAAAGCGTTTGATCCAAAGTATATACAGGATAAACAGAAACATCACTGCCTGATATTTTTTTATTATATGTAAGATTAAGTTGTCCCTCTCTTTTAAAGATATCAAAAATTTGCTGAGATGAAACCAGATATTTGAAATCAGCAAAAACACCGTCTTTTGAATACTCTTTGTAGTAAGACAAAACTTCGCCTGTATCGCCGTCAATTCCTAAAGATAAGTAGTTGTTGCTGTAAACTATTCCGTTATGTACTCTGTAATAAACAACATTAAAAATCCCATTATAAGTAATCTCGGCTTTTGACAAATCAATGTTACCGAGAATGTCCGTAGCAACATTGACAACAAAAGACTGTGCATACCTTTTGACTTCGTTTTTTGTCAACAACGGAAGCGGGTTATGTTTCCTTTGCACATCATTTACATAAGACGAAACAACGCCGTCATAGTCGCATGTAATATAACGAGTACCATCAACAGAAGGTATTGTAATATAATAACCATTACCTGTATCCGCAACCGCGGTATCTTCAGTAATATTTAGTTTTAATGTCCGTGTTGCAGTAAGCACTCCGTCATTTGCGGAAACAGACACCGAAAATGACAGAATTGCAATTAACAACAATAAGATTTTTTTCATAGGTTATCTCCTTTTAAAAATGAAAAACACAAAATAAAGAACACCGCAGTACAAAGCAACAGTTGCACCTGCAGGAGTACCAAGATGGAATGCAGTGAATAAGCCGAAAATCCCGCATAATACAGATATGACTACAGAGAGACTTATATATTGTTTCATATTTTTAGAAATCATTCGTGAACATGCAGCAGGAAGGACAAATAAAGAATTAATTATAAGTAAACCCACCCACTTAATTGAAACAGTAACAACCAAAGCGATAAGTGCAGTAAATACTGTATCAACAAAGACAACATTAACCCCTCTGCTTGTTGCAATAGATTTGCTTAAACTGACAAGAATTAACTGTCTGCATAAAACAAACCAAACCAAAAGAACTGCTAAAAGTAACAAAAAAAGCATTACAGTCTCTTTTTCAGTTATACTTAAAATATCACCAATAATCAGTGAGGAATATTTATTGTAGCCCTCACCAGATAGCAAAACAAGACCAAGTGCCACTGCTACAGAAGAAAATACTCCGATGGTAGTATCCATAGAAGATTTACCAATATGTTTAATATAAACTATACCTACCGCAAAAATAACAGAAAACAATATCATAGAAATACTTATGTTTGAAATACCAAGTATAACGCCTATGCCCGCACCTGTTAAAGCACTATGCCCTAATGCATCTGAGAAAAATGACATTTTATTATTTACTATCATACTGCCAAGCAATCCAAAAACAGGGGTAATTAAAAGTATTGCCAAAAAGGCATTTCTCATAAAAGTATAGTTTGTCCAGTCAAATAAAAACTCGTAAAATGACACTTTTTCACCTTCTACTTTTTCTTTATTACATTTTACCATATTTATTATATAAAATCTATAGTGAAATATAAATTTAATAAAGCGAGTTATATAACTCGCTTTATTGCATCAACTGCTTTTTCTATTTCTTCTGTAGTATTAAATCTGCTTACACTAAGGCGGATAAGACCGGTATCTGTTGTGCCCAGCGAATTGTGGGCAAGCACGGCACAATGAAGTCCTCCCCGTGATGCAATATCAAATTGTTCATCAAGCAATGAAGATACAGTAACGCTATCTATACCGTCAACAGCAAAACCAACAACACCTACACAGTCATTGTTTCCATAAATTTTTACACGGTTAATTGCGGATAATCCCCGTTTTAATTCCGTAACAAGTCCTTTTTCATAGTTAAATAAATTGGATACGCCGTTTTCCAGTACAAAACGAACTCCCTCTTTAAGACCTGCTATTCCGACAAGATTCAATGTTCCGCTTTCAAGCATATCAGGCATAAATTCAGGTTGAAACATACTTTCCGACAATGTTCCTGTTCCGCCCTGAATTATGGGTTTTAATAAAATGTTTTTACTTACATAAAGACCTGCCGTGCCTGTAGGACCGTACAACAGTTTATGTCCTGCAAAAGCAAGTACAGATATGTTGTCGCGCTTGACATCTATATCAACTACCCCCGCAGTCTGAGCACAGTCAACCATCAAGGGAATATTGTGTTTTTTTGCTACCTTTCCAATCTCTTCTATCGGATTAATAGTTCCTACAATATTCGATGCATGATTGATAATTATAAGCGTAGTCCGGTCGTTAATTGCTTTTTCAACACTTTTTGCAGAAACAAAACCTGTCATGTCCGCCTTTGCGACTGTATAATCACAGCCTGTTGCAACAACCGGACGCAAGACAGAATTATGCTCCATACCGCTGATTACAACATGACTTTCTTTATTCAATAAACCGTGTATGGCAAAATTCAGTGCCGTGGTAGTATTAGAAGTAAAAGCGATTAACGATGGGTCGTCAATGTTAAATAGAGTTGCAATAAGTTCTCTGCAACTATACACCATTTCACCGGAATAATTGCTTAATTTATGACTGCCTCTTCCGCTGTTTGAAGCGTAATTCTTTATATAGTCATAAACCGCCTCAACAACTGTTTCTGGTTTATGATGAGTTGTCGCGGAATTGTCAAGATATATCATAACTGTTCACCTCGTCAAATCCGTCATTAGTTTCTTTATAAACTCCTAATACTTTGATACCATATTCCAAAGCAACCTCCGCCACTTTTGACACAAGATGCTTTTCCACAATAACGCTATATGAACAACCGCCTTTGGAAATACTTTTGGGCGTGTGCACAAGGCGTACGCGTTCACCTGTATATTTAAAATAATTTCTGACACGGGTTGCCAGAGTTACAGAGTTAAAAACTATATAATACATAAAAAACACCTCCCTAAACATTATATGTCGGGGAGGTTACAATAGTTATTCAATATATTCTCTTACTCTTAATTCACAGCCTCGGTCAACTGCAAGTTTTCGGCAAACTTTAATATCTTCTTCTGGTAATATATCAACTACTGAAAAAACAGTTTTGATGCCGAGTTTTGCACATTTTTCTCCAAAATCAAGCAAACTGTCAAAGGCCTTTTCACCAAATTCACTGTGGCATGTTGCATCATATTCTGTCGCATTTTTATTGTTAAGACTAATAGATACAACATCAAACAGTCCTGCAAGAAGAGGAGTAACATCAGTCTCGAATATAAGATTTGCCTGACCATTGGTATTTACTCTTATCTTTTTAACTTGTTGCTCCCTTAACCATTTTGCCACTTCAATACAATCGTGAAATCTCATAAAAGGCTCACCAAAACCGCAAAAAACTATTTCGTCATAAGATTTTAAATCTCTCTTTGATAAGTCTTGGATAATCTCGGAAACTTCAGGCTCATAATCAAGCCATAACTCACTTGTTCCGCTCAAATCATCACTTGTTTCCCATTTGTTACTGTCGATTTCAGGCTGACCTTTTGAGGCTCTCAAACAGAAATCACAACTGTTTGAGCACCTGTTTGTCAGATTTATGTAAAGAGAATTACCTAAATTATAACTGATTATCAATTCTATACACCCTTTTCGCGTTTTCATAAGTTATATTTGCCAACTGTTGCGGTGTTAACCCTCTTAATTGCGCAATTTTCTCGCACACATATCTTACTCTTGAACTGTCATTTCTTGTCCCGCGAAAACCATCAGGTGAAAGGTAAGGGCTATCCGTTTCAATAAGCAATCGGTCCAAAGGTATTTCAGATGCAACTTTTACAGCAGTTTTAGCATTTTTATAAGTTATAGTTCCCGCAAAAGAAATATAATAACCCATTTCTATATATTCTTTTGCAGTTTCCAAACTCCCCGAATAACAATGAATTATGCCTTTGGTATTAACTGTTTTTAAAATATCCATTGTATCTTTTACTGCATCTCGGGAATGAACTACTACCGGCATACCAAGTTTCTCGGCAAGTTGCAATTGTTTTAAAAACCAATATTTTTGCAATTGTTCATCATATCCGTCATAGTGATAGTCAAGACCTATTTCCCCTATGGCAACAACTTTTTCGTGCTTTGACAGTTTCTCAATTTTTTCCAAATCATTATCCGTCATTTCATACACATCAGAAGGATGGACGCCAACTGTTGCATAAATGAAGTTGTACTTTTCCGCCAATCCGACTGACTGGTATGATGTTTTTATACTGCTTGCAATATTAGTTAGCAGTTTAACACCGCTGTTTTTAATATTTTCTATAACCTGTTCTCTATCGCCGTCAAACATTTCATCATCTAAATGAGTATGACTGTCAAACAAATTAACCATTTATTAACTCCTCTAATTTTTTAGCCTCATCAATTCTGGCAAATAAAGGAGTGGCGTCCCCTACTGTTTTACCGTCTTCAATTTTACCGAATTGTTCAAGACTTTCCCAGGTAAGTGTGCTACAATTAATCTGCTGTCCGATTTTTTCTGCAGTTTCAGGCATAAACGGTGTAAGCATTACTGAAATAAATCTGATACATTCTACAAGATTATATAAAACCGCTTTTAATCTGTCTTTTCCATTTTCGTCTTTCGCCAAAGCCCACGGCATAGTTTCGTCAATATACTTGTTGCTTCTGCGTACAATATCCCATACAGAATCAATAGCGTCTGCGACTTTTAAATCTTCCATTGATGCTTCCATCTTTTCTTTTGCATCAAGTGCTGTTTTAATAAGTTCGTTGTCAAGTTCCTGCTTTTCGCCGTCAGTATATAAAACTCCGTCAAAATACTTTTTAACCATTGCAACTGTTCTGTTTACAAGATTACCCAATGTGTTTGCAAGTTCTGAATTATATCTGCTTATAAATGTTTCATATGTTATTGTTCCGTCCTGAGCATAAGGCATTTCGTGAAGCATATAATATCTTACTGCATCAACACCAAAATGATTAACCATATCATCAGCATAAATAACATTACCCTTTGATTTGCTCATTTTATCCTCGCCGAAAAGCATCCACGGATGACCAAATATCTGTTTTGGAAGCGGTTCTCCCAAAGCCATCAACAGTATCGGCCAGTATATTGTGTGGAAACGAAGAATGTCTTTACCGATAATGTGAACATTAGCAGGCCAGTATTTTTCATACAACTCGCCTTTTTTGTCAGGGGTATAACCAAGTGCGGTAATGTAATTTGACAAAGCGTCAATCCACACATAAATAATGTGCTTGTCATCAAAAGATACAGGAACACCCCAAGTAAATGAAGAACGGGATACGCAAAGGTCCTGAAGACCCGGCTTTAAGAAATTGTTAACCATTTCTTTTTTTCTCGACTCAGGTTTTATAAAATCAGGATTTTCTTCTATGTGTTTCATAAGTTTGTCCTGGTATTTGCTCATTTTAAAGAAATATGCTTCTTCTACTGTTTTTGTAACAGGACGCCCGCAGTCAGGGCAAATTCCGTTTTCCGCCTGAGTTTCGGTAAAGAAACTTTCACAGGGGACACAGTAAAGACCCTCATATTTCCCTTTATAAATATCACCTTGTTCATATAGTTTCTTGAAAATCTCCTGAACTGTTTTTTCGTGATAATCGTCAGTAGTTCTTATAAATTTATTGTAACTTGTATTCATTAAATCCCAGATAGAACGCACTTCAGAGGCAATAGCGTCAACATATTCTTTTGGAGTAATACCTGAATTTTCAGCAAGTTCCTGAATTTTCTGACCGTGCTCGTCAGTGCCTGTTAAAAAGAATACATCATCACCTATTAGTCTTCTGTATCTTGCAATAGCATCTGTTAAAACTATTTCATAAGTATTACCTATATGAGGCTTTCTTGAAGTGTATGCAATAGCAGTTGTAATATAATATTTTCCCATTGTATCTCGTCCTTTCGTAAACACTGTTATAATTTTATCATAAAAATATATATTTAGCAAATCTTATTTTTCTGGTTTTACATTTACAGTATTGTAATTATCATATATCACCATACCCGGTTTTGCACCTTTTGGTTTTTTCACATTTTTAACCATCGTGTAGTCAACTGGTACATTGGCTGAATTACGGGCTTTACTGTAATAAGCCACAATTTTAGCACCTTTTACTATTGTGTCGTCAGATGGCATTTCACCGTTTGTCTTAATAATCCCATGACTGCCGTGGGTGTTTTTTGTGTGCAACCATAAATCGTTACTGCGAGCCATTTTCAAGGTAAGCATATCGTTTTGAATATTATTTTTGCCGACTAGCAAAACATACCCGTCAATTTCAAATTCCATAGGTTTTGAAACATTTGGTTTCTTTCTGCCCCTTGTGTTTTCTTTATAGTAACCGCCAGAAATCAACTCATCTTTAATCTCATTAATGTCAGTTTCGGTTTCAGCACGGACAAGTTCTTCTGCAACGCTTTCAAGATAATAAAGTTCGTCATTAGCGATTTCAATCTGTTTTTTAGTCATAACTTCAGCGTTTTTGCACTTCTGATACAAATTATAGTACCTTTGTGCGTTCTTGGCAGGCGACAGTTCGGGTTTTAACTCTATCGTCAAAGGTTTCATATTGTTATAAAAATCTTCAACTGTAACAAATGTTGCCTTTTCTTCTATCCTGTGAAGATTGGCAGTTAATAAATCTCCGTAAACTTTGTATTTTTCCTTGTCTTTACATTCCTGAATTTTATCGTGCTGGATTACAAGTTTTTTCCTGCATCTTGCTATGTTATTGTCAACAAACTTGGACAGTCTTGCCGTTTTTTGTGCCATTCTTTCCTTTTGGTCTTTTTTGGAATAGTAACTCTCAATGGCAAAATTCAGATACTGATGTTTTTCGACAACTGCACCTGTTTCATACTGGTTAATTAAAATTCCGCTGAAATCGGAAATTTTGTCATTTTTGTAAATAAGGCAAGGCGAAAAGATGTTGCGTTTGATTTTTTGAAAAAACTCAAAAAGGCTTTGTGAGAAATTTTCAATTTCTTCGTCCAAATACACATCAGTAGTTCCAAAATAATTGTAAACTGCTTCCCTTGCAGATAAAGGACCTATTCCGGTAAAACTATTTACAATCAGTTTATCCAAAAGACATTCTTTGTCAATGAGCACTTTTAAAACATTGTCCTTTGTAACTTCCATAGGGTTTAATTTTCCCTGCGACGGCGGATATTCATAATCCATTCCTGACAGTAACTGCCTTACTTTAGACACAGAGAAATCAATGTGTTTTATACTTCCCAATACTTTGTTTTTTGATGAAACAAGAATAATGTTGCTGTGTCGTCCCATTATCTCTATTATCAGTTTCTTTACGGACACATCACCAAGTTCATCTTTACTTTCAATGTGAAACTCTATAATTCTTTCAAAATCAGGCTGTACCACATCAACAACTTTTCCGCCCAAAATATGCTTTCTTAAAAGCATACAAAACATAGGTGCTTTTTCAGGATTTTCTTTTTGAACACCTGAAATATGAACTCGCGGAGTACTTGAACTTGCACTCATAACAACTCTTTGGTTCTGTCCGCTATTTCTTATTATTAAATTTATTTCATCAAATTCAGGCTGTAGGACTTTTTCAATTCGCCCGCCAGTAAATTGACTTTTCAACTCATAAGTTATGCAAGCAGTTGCAATTCCGTCGAATGCCATAACAATTCTTCCTTTGTTATAATTTATCTCTATATTTTACCATATCAAAAGAAAAAAGTAAAGCGAAGTTAATCACTTTACTGTTTTTAAAATAAATTCACTTGCTGTTGCTCTGTTTATCTTAACATACGGTCTTACAGTTCCGTCCTCGTATCCTTTTAAAATTCCCGCTTTCGTCAGGTTGCTCACCGATTCTACTCCCCACTTCGGAACTAAATACATATCATTATATTTTGCCGTTTCATCAGAGTTGCAGTTTATTACTTTGTCTATTATTTTTATTATTTCAATTCTGGTCAATATATCGTGTGGCCGAAAATACAGTTTGCCGTATTCAAGATTGCCGTCAATAAGTCCTTCGTTATAAGCAGTCAAAATATATTTCTTTGCATATTCAGGCACTTGGTCAAAATCTTCAAAGGGCACTTTGACATCAGTTTTAATTTCCAATCCCAGAGCACTGACAAGCATAATTATAAATTCTGTTCTCGTCAATGTAGTGTCAGGGTAAAAATAATATTCGTCGTTTATTCTGGTTCCTACAAAGATGTCTTTTTCCGCAATTATTTCAGCCGTCTCTTCTGCCCAATGATTAGTCATATCGACATAAGCAAATTTACTTGTTTTATTGGCATTTACAGAAAGACATACAGCAAGGCACAATAATACTAAAAATATGGTTTTTTTCATACAAAAATCTCCATTCCGTCGCCATACGCCGGCATAAACAGCAATTAAAACTCTCTTATCGGTATGGCAAGGAATGATAAGAGATTTTTACGCCCATGTGCGTTTCTGAGCAAATGCGAAGAAAATTTTGCACGGGCAATAAATTCCGCCGGAGGCAATAACGGGAAAGAAACTTTCACGCTATTCGCCGTTTTACAAAATTAGTCTTTGTTACAAGGATTATATTATTCTTGATAATATTTTGAAACTTTACCAAATTTTATAAAACTGTACACCTGTTATATATTACAATGACATATATAAAAATTGAAAACAATATTTTTTATATATCTATTGTTTTTTTATTCCTTTTGTGGTATAATAAATGACAACCGTACTAACTGGGGTTGTAGCGGCACCCTGTACCCATAATCCGCTATAATGGGGGTGAATGCTTAATTGAGGATTGTTCATATTTTTGTTGAGCAGCATCTAAGCGTGTTGAGAAGTCGGTCCTGTGCAACAAAGTGCTGTGAACCTCGTCAGGTCAGTGATGAAGCAGCGATAAGCAGAATGTCTTTCGTGTACACAGGAGTGCCGGTTTTGAGCGTTTACTGCTGAGTTCGCATTAGTGTGGCTTTCCGATTTTAAGCCGTACGGTATTTTTATATGATAGGAGTAACAATTATGGCTTACCAAGCAATATATCGTAAATGGCGACCAACCGTTTTTGAAGACATGGTAGGTCAGAACCACATTACGGAAACAATCAAAAACGAACTTGTTTCTAATAAACTTGCTCACGCTTATCTGTTTTGCGGAACAAGAGGAACAGGCAAAACCACTATGGCCAAAATTTTAAGCAGAGCCGTAAACTGCGAAAACCCTTTGCCTGACGGTAACCCCTGCAACAGTTGTGATGCATGTACCGGTATTATGAATAATGCCGTAATGGATGTAATTGAAATTGACGCTGCCTCAAACAACGGCGTTGATAATATAAGAGAACTTCGCGATGATGTTTTATACACACCCGCTTCTGTAAAATATAAAGTTTATATTATTGATGAAGTACATATGCTTTCAACAGGTGCTTTTAATGCTCTTTTAAAGACTTTGGAAGAACCTCCTGCTCATGTGCTTTTCATTCTGGCGACAACAGAACCTCACAAAATTCCCGCTACAATTCAGTCCCGTTGTCAGCGATTTGATTTCAGACGAATTTCTGCTCACAATATTGCAGGCAGAATTTCCGAAATAACAAGAAAAGATAATATTCAAATTACCAGTGATGCTGTAAGAATGGTTGCTGAACTCGGAGACGGTTCAATGCGAGATGCCTTAAGTGTACTTGACCTTTTGACAGGTATAAAAGGCGAGATAACTGTATCTGATATAGAAAATGTTACAGGTCTCATTGGCAAGACATTTTTAACCGGAATGACAGCAGCACTTTTTAGCGGTGATATTTCAAAAGCGTTAAATATACTCAATGATGTTTTGGTTTCAGGAAAAGAAACAACAAACACTGCCGAAGAATTGCTTGCGTTTTTGCGTGAACTGCTGATTTGCAGGTTTACCGATAACCCCGAAAATTTACTTGACAAAACTGAAGAAACAGTTAAGTCATTGACAGATATTGCAAACCAGATATCAAAAGAAAGTATAGTTCATGCTATCAATCTTCTGTCAACTGCAATATATTCTATGAAAACATCAACCAATCCCAGGGCTGTTTTAGAGTCAACATTTGTGAAACTTTGCTTCCCCGAAACAGACAGTTCTTCTGATGCGTTTGCAGCAAGAATAGCAAGGCTTGAAAATGTGGGAACAGTAAATGTTGCACCTCCAAAACCGGTTGAAATTCCCAAACCCAAAGTTACGGAACCGGTTGTTCAAGAAACTCCCGTATTTACTGAACCTGCTCCTGTTCCGCCCGAGGAAAAACAAATATCAGACAGCGGTAAGATAAGAAAAAAACTGTATGCACAGTATCCGTATTTAAGTCTTTTGGGCGACAATGTTGAGTTTGTAAATCAAAACAAAACAACAATGGTTGTGTGTGAAAACAGTGCTGATATGGCAATAGCCAATAACCCTGTATTCATTAAAGATTTAGAAGATTTTTTAGAAACAAAAGTAAGAATAACATATAAAGGTGCCAAAGACGAAAAAATCGTAACAGACCCGTTTGAGACACTTTTAAAAAATGCAAGTCAGTTTGAAAATATAGAAATAATCGAAAGGGAAGGTACACAGCAAGATGGCTAAAGGAAAATTCAACGGAATGGGCGGTATGCCCAATATGAACAATATGTTAAAACAGGCACAAAAAATGCAACAGGAAATGCAAAAACAACAGGAAGAACTTGAAAATTCAACGGTTGAGGCAACTGCTGGCGGTGGTGCTATTACCGTTACAATGACAGGCAGTCATAAACTTACCTCTGTAAGAATTAAGCCTGAAGCTTGCGACCCTGATGATGTAGAAATGTTAGAAGATTTAATTATAACTGCAGTTAATGATGCTATTTCACAAATCAACCAGATATCTGCAAAAAATTTAGAAAAGGTTACAGGGGGATTTAACATTCCCGGGTTATTTTAATGAATGAGTATATTCCTCCATTGGCAAATTTAATAGAGCAGTTTGAGGCTTTACCCGGTATTGGTCATAAAACAGCGCAACGCCTTGCATTTTATATTTTAAACTCGCCAAAACAGTACGCCGAGGACTTTGCAAAAGCTTTAACTGAAGCTAAAGCAAATATAAAATACTGTAGCGTGTGCCAGAATATAACGGACAAAGATACTTGCGATATGTGTAATGATAACTCTCGCGATAAAAGCACTATCTGTGTAATCGAAACACCAAAAGATGCTCTTTTAATAGAAAAAACGCACGAATATCACGGATTGTATCATATACTGCACGGTGCAATTTCACCGATGGACGGCATTGGACCAAATGATATAAAAATCAAAGAACTTCTAAATAGGTTAAACAATACTGAAGTTAAGGAAATTATTATGGCTACCAACCCCAACATCGAGGGCGAAGCAACAGCTATGTATATAGCAAAACTTGTAAAACCACTTGGAATTAAAGTTACAAGAATTGCAAACGGTGTCCCTGTTGGAGGAGATTTAGAATATGCCGACGAAATAACACTTACAAAAGCAATAGAAGGTCGAAGAGAAATGTAAAAAAAGAGGTTATATAACCTCTTTTTTTAATATTAGAATTTAGCACTCGCATATTACAACTATCTTTCTAATCAAATAGCGGTGTTGAAAAATACCTTTCTGCAGTATCAGGAAGAACCGTTACAACCGTCTTACCTTTGCCCAGTTTTTCTGCAAGTTTAACTGCAGCGGCAACATTTGTACCGCTTGAAATACCGCACATTATACCTTCTTTTGAAGCAAGTTCTTTAGAATAAAAAATTGCCTCCTCGTCTGTTACTATGCAAATGTCATTATAAATATTTCTGTTTAAAATATCAGGAATTAAGCCGTCTCCTATTCCCATCTGAATGTGTGTTCCTATAGACCCTCCTGAAAGTATTGCTGCATCCTGAGGCTCTACAGCCCAGATAGTAATATCAGGATTCTTTTCTTTCAAGGCCTCGCCTATACCGGTTATTGTTCCGCCTGTACCAATCCCCGAACAAAAGCCGTGAATAGGTTTGCCAACCTGTAAAAGTATTTCCTGTGCAGTTTGTGTCCTTTGAATAGACGGGTTTGCAGGGTTTTCAAATTGTTGCGGAACAAAAACTTTATCATTTTCCTTTTTCATTTTAAGTGCCGTGTTAAGACACTCCTCTATGCAAACCCCAATATTACCGGCGTCATGTATTAATACAACCTCTGCGCCGTAATGTTCCACTAATTTTCTTCGTTCTTCACTTACGGAGTCCGGCATAATAATAATCGTTTTATATCCTTTTACTGCACCTACCAAAGCAAGACCTATCCCCTGATTACCACTTGTGGGTTCAACAATTATGGAGTCTTTATTCAAAAGGCCCTTCCTTTCAGCATCGCAAATCATATTGTACGCAGTTCTTGTTTTAATCGACCCGCCGATATTTAAACCTTCAAATTTTACAAGAATTTCCGCACCGTCTTTTGGTGCGAGATGATTAAGTCTGATAACAGGCGTGTTTCCTATCGCTTCTAAAACATTATTATATATCATTTCAATTCTCCATTTACAATTTTTTAATTCTATACTATTTTATTCCAAAATGGATATAAATGCAAGCATTAAATAAAATTTGCTTGACTGCTAATATTGCAAGTGATATAATTATTAAAACAGTTTAAATATTTTGTATTTCCCGCAAAAATAATCTGTCAGATTTGATGTGTCTGAAACATTCAAAAAACACAATTATCTGTGATTACTTTAATGAAAATTTAACGGAGGTTTTTTATATGACGGAAAAAGAAATTTGCAGTCAGATTAAAGAAAGACTTGAAAATGTACATATTTGTACATTCCCCAAAGTTACCTTGCCCATATTAAAAGTTTCTACAAGGTACCCCGGAATATGGATCGAACATATGTATGATGCTATTATGTATACAAAATTAGACTCTTCAAAACTGTATTTGGCAGAAAATATTGTAAAAGTATTTATCGATTATCAGACTGAAGAGGGTCAACTTCCTTACCGTATTACAGATATGTCTTCAATACCCTGCCCTGAAAACGAATGTATAGGCTATTATCAGATTCAGGAAGTAGTTAGTTTCGGGCGTATCTGCTGGGAAATTTACAACTTGAACAAATCAAAAGAGTTTTTATCAACTGTGTACCCCGCTATCAAAAAATGGGTAGGATGGTTAAAAAAATACCGTATGACCACTAATCGCGGACTTATTGAAATGTTTTACGGATACGACACTGGACACGATAAAAGTGCCAGACTAAACGGTTTCAGCTGTCCGGGACACTACAGAAAAGATGGCGTTTTACAAAATGCATCTGTTCTTCCTCCGGAAGATAATGTAACCCCTGTATTGGCTGTAGATATGAACTGTAATTTTTACGGCAACCTTATAAATCTTTCGAAAATTGCAAAAGAACTAGGCGAAGAAAATGAAGCTGTTTTTTGGGCAAATGAAGCAAAAAAAGTTAAAGAAACTTTCTTTTCTGTTTGCTTTAATAAAGAGGACTGTTTCTTTTATGATGTTGACAAAAACGGCAATCAACGAAAATATAAATCATGCACAATCTTCCATCTTTTTCTTGAGGGCGTGTTAGACCCCGACGAAGACGCAGATTTAATAAAAGAATTATATGAAAAACATATTTCCAATCCCGATGAATTCGGGACACCATATCCGTATCCATCAATGGCATACAATGACCCATCAACAAAAGGGCACGCCGAAGTAAATTGCTGGGGATATTTCTCACAAGGATTGATTGCATTAAGAACAACCTTGTGGCTTGAAAAATACGGTTTTGCAAAAGATATGGATTATTTGTGCAGTAAATGGGTTGAGGCGTGGACAAAACACTTTGACACCATAAAACTTGGTCAGGAATTAGATCCAATTACAGGTGTTCCTTCACCCTCTTCAGAATGGTACTCAAGTACAATGCTTTTCTATTTGTACTCTGCAAAAAGATTAGGTATAATAGATTAATCCTTTGAGTGGCCTTAAAAAGTTTAATCCCCTATTGTATAATTTTCAAATAAAAAAGACACCCTGTGTGTCTTTTTTTATTGGACGGAATGGTTTAGATACCACTCAACTATTGTTTTTCTTTGCAGTATTTATTGATGAAATAAGAATTTTCTTTAATTCAATGCACCTATCAAGAATCGTTTTATCGCCATAATATCCACTTTCTATAAGCAATTCTATCCAATATTCACTTTCAGAACATTCTTTTAATGCTATTTGAAGTTTAGCAATAAAATCGTTCTTTCCGTGTCCATAAAACCCTTCCCTGATGTTCGCACCAATACTTGTACTACTACGAATAAGTTAATATGTAAGTACACTTTCTCTTTTATCACTTTTTACTTTATTACAAACCTTTATTATATCTAACGAAATTGCTTTGATTTTGTAAGCAATGGACTGTCCATGATTTTTTCCCTTTTAAAAAAACTTCTTCCTTATTCACTATTACTTTCCAAAATTGACAAATATTTTTAGGAAAAATTGAATAGTGAATAGGTAATAAGTAAAAATCCCCGTTCTTGCGAACGAGGATTTCTGGAGGCGCCACCCAGACTTGAACTGGGGGTAAAGGCTTTGCAGGCCTCGGCCTTACCACTTGGCTATGGCGCCGTATAAAAAAGACGCAATTTAAATGCGTCTTTGGAGCGGAAGACGAGATTCGAACTCGCGACGTTCACCTTGGCAAGGTGACGCTCTACCACTGAGCCACTCCCGCATATTTTCTTTTGTAAAAAAAATTTCTGGTGCCTCCGGGTGGAATCGAACCGCCGACACAGGGATTTTCAGTCCCTTGCTCTACCGACTGAGCTACAGAGGCAAACCGTGCTGTACGATAATCCTACAACCCGAAGAAATTTTTGGTGGGAACAATAGGGATCGAACCTATGACATCCTGCTTGTAAGGCAGACGCTCTCCCAGCTGAGCTATGCTCCCATATCTATAGACAAATTGGCGACCTGGATGGGGCTCGAACCCACGACCTCCAGCGTGACAGGCTGGCATTCTAACCAACTGAACTACCAGGCCAAAAATTCATCTTTGCACCAACCCGGTGGTCTATCGCTCACCAGTCAGCATAAACAATTATACTAGATACTTTTTCATTTGTCAATACTTTTTTTCATTTTTTTAAAAATTTTTTTATTGCCGATTTTACCGTGTTTTTTCCAGTTTTCCTATAACTATATAAAGCCTTACAGAGAATATCATTATTGTAATTATCCAGGTTATGGGATATGCTACAAATACATTAGACAAGGTGTTATTAAGTGGCAAAACTAAAAAGTTCCACAAAATTCTTATGCCAGCCATTCCCGTGAGTGTAATATACATTGCTTCTAATGATTTACTCAATCCTCTTAAGCAACCCGTCATTACTTCCATTATCCCGCATAACAAGTATGTCCTGATAACAATATTATAATACACAATACCTGCCTCTATTGATTTTATGTCAGAAGTATATAATTTTAGAAGCGGAACTTTAAAAATAACGCCCAATGAACAAATAATAATTCCCATAGTTGAAACAACACCTAATGATATGAACAGGCCTTTTTTAATACGAGAAATGTTTTTGTTGCCGTAATTTTGTGCTGTCATAGTTATAGATGTATGGTAAACCGAATTCAGAGCAACATAAACGAAACTGCCTATGTTTGAACCTGCAGAATACCCTGCAACAGCCTGTGAGCCAAAAACATTTACAGCAGATTGTATTATTGTGTTTGTTATGCCTATAATTGTGCTCTGAACGCCTGCGGGCAATCCAACAACAAATATTTTTTTTATAATATTATATTCGACTTTAAAATTTCCAAGGTCAAGTTTTAAAGGATAGTGCTCCTTTGCAAAAGAATAAGTGATGGCAGTCGCTGAAGCATATTGAGAAATAATTGTTGCAACGGCAACACCTGCCACATTCATTTTTAAACCAATTACAAAGACAAGATTTAACAGTACATTGATTATTCCTGCTAAAACGATATAAATCATAGGTCTTTTTGTATCGCCTACAGAACGGCTAACGGAATACATAAAGTTAAACACCATATTCGCAGGCATACCCATAAAGAATATTTTTAAGTACTTTACAGAATAAGGCAAAATATCGTAAGGTGTTTTTATCAGTTTCAAAAGCGGTTCTGCAAAAATATTACCTATAACTGCCAAAAATATTCCAATAACTATAGCAGAGCAAAATGACATATTTATAACCTTTGATAAATCCTCATCATTATCAGAACCAAAATAATGAGATGCAGTTACGCCACATCCTACTGAAAGCCCAATGAAAAAGTTAATCAAAGTACTGCAAAGAGAACCCGTTGCACCTACTGCAGCAAGATATTTGCTTCCCGCAAAATTACCAACAACAATCATATCAGCGGCATTAAAAAAATTTTGAATAAAACCGCCGACAAACACAGGAATGGTAAACAGAATAGTTTTTTTAAACAGTGAGCCGTTACGCATATCAAGTGTACTCATTAAATCTTCCTCACAATTTCAGGCATATATTTTCCCTCAAGTTTCTTGTTAATTAAAAACAGTACAACAAACGGAACAAAAAACATAACAATTCCAACTAATGCACCAAGAAATACATAACTGAAAATGCCCAAAATAACAGGCAGAATATACACCAAAAAGGCTGCCAAAAGAACTCTTTTTGTGTCAGTCTCTAATATAACGGTATCTCCTACATCAGCCTTAATTACATTTTTCGCAATAACAAAAGAATTTAGTTTTTCGCAACCGCCGCACATTGCACAGTTTTCACCGCAAGCTGATGCTCTTTTGAACTGCACTTTAGCATTCTCTTCAATTATTTCTGATACAACACCTACTTGTTTCACTTTATTCTCCTATTAATTCCCGTGCGGCATTTAATGTATTTTCCGTTACATTATGACCGCCCATAATACGCGCTATCTCATACACCCTGTCATTTCCCTCAAGAACTTTAACTGTTGAATTCGTTTGGTCATCAAAAACAGTTTTCTCAACAAGATAATGGTTTTTAGCTTTGCTTGCAATTTGTGCAAGGTGTGTTATGCAAAGAACCTGTTTAGTTTTCGAAAGTTTTACTAATTTCTCTGCTATTCTGTCTGCTGCTCTTCCGCTTACTCCTGTATCAATTTCGTCAAACACAAGAGTGTGTACTGAATCAGCATCTGACAAAATGGACTTAATAGCCAACATAATACGAGACATTTCACCACCCGAAGCAATTTTATTAAGAGGTTTAGGTTCCTCTCCGGCGTTTGCTGAAATTAAAAACTCAACATTATCTTTTCCAAGACTGTTGAACTCTGTTTCTGTAATGCAAACAATAAATCGACAATAAGGCATATCCAGTTGTTCGAGTTCACGGCAAATGTATTCCTCAAGAATTTTTCCGTTACTTCTTCTTTTCAACGAAATTGCATCAGCGTATAGGCTCAGTTGTTTATCGGTCTCTTTAAGATTATGTTTTAATCTGTTGATTATTTCATCGTTTTGCACAACATTATCAAGTTGTTGCTTGATAACAGAATAATACTCTATGAGTTCCTCTACCGAACTCTTTTTGTACTTTCTTTTTAATTCATATATTGTACTTAATTTTTCTTGTATTTCATCAAGCTCGCCATTGTTCTCAACTATTCCTTCGGCAAACGATGCTACTGAGTAAGCAATATCCTCCAACTCAAGTGTTACACTTTTGAGGCGTCTTGATAATTCGTCTAAAGTATCGTCATACTGTGCTATACCATCAAATGCTGAGGATACTGAAGATAAAACATCAAATACACTGTTGTCGGACTCAGATAATTTATATTTTGCATTACCTACAACATTGGTTATATTATTAATTTCACTTAAATAGTTTTGTCTTGTTTCCAGTTTTTCTTCCATTCCGAAAGCAAGATTTGCTTTTTCAAGTTCATCAACCTGATATGTAAGCATATCGATTTTCATTTGTTTCTCTTCGTTGTCAATGCTGTTTAATTCAATTTCTTTTTGAATTTCTTTCCTTTTTGCATATAGTTCCTTATATGCATTCAACTCATCCTGTAACTTGCTGTAACTGTCTAAAAACAAAATGTGTTTGCTTTGATTTAATAAATACTGATTATCGTGTTGTCCGTGAATATTCAAAACGGTTTTTGCAAGTTCACGAATTGCTGACGCGGTCATAATACGGCCATTAATCCTGCAAGTGCTTTTTCCATCAGAATTTATATCACGGGAAACAATTACCGTTCCATCTTCATATTCAACACCAAATTCTTCAAGAACTGCGTAAGATTCAGCATTATCTATCTGAAATACTGCCTCTGCAAATGCTTTTTCTTCGCCGTGTCTTATTATATCTTTGCTTACGCGTTCACCTAAAACCATATTTAGAGCATCAATGATTATAGACTTTCCCGCACCTGTTTCACCAGTCAGTGCAGAAAAGCCCTCCTTAAATTCAATATTAAGTTGTTTTATAACCGCAACATTTTTAATATGCAAATTTAACAGCATAAAAACACTCCGTTACTTATTAAAACTTAGAAATTTATTAACCGTATTTTCTGCATCCTCGTCAGTTCTCATAATTACCATTATGGTATCATCGCCGGCAATGCTACCAACAAGTTCAGAGGATTTGTGTAAACTGTCAAGTGCTGCGGCAGCAGCCTGAGCCATACCGCTTAATGTTTTAATAACAACTATATTTTTTGCTCTGTCAACAGTTAAAATGCTATTTACAAAAACATCACTCATTCTTTGATTTGTTTCAACGCTCACTACATTTTTAGGTGCAACATAACGCAAAATACCATTAACATTTTGCTTAACAAGTCCTAAATTGTGAATATCTCTCGAAATTGTTGCCTGAGTTACAGGAATCCCACAACTGATAATATATTCTGCAATATCTTCCTGTCTTACTATTGGTTTTCTTTCTATTAATTCAATAATTAATCTTTGTCTTTCTTTTCTTGACATTACTGCACCTCTTAAAACAATTTTTGTTTCAGTCTTTTATAGAAAAAACTGTCAGATACCCTAACCAGTTTGATTTTTTTGCCGGTATTAATCCTGAGCACATCACCGGTTTTAACATTAACGGCTATTCTTCCGTCAAAATTGACAGCCGAATTACCAACAGCACTTGTAACCGTAAGCATTATTTCTTTCCCTTTTGGAACAATTACGGACCTACTGTTTAAATCGTGCGGACAAATTAAAGATAGAATAACTGCATCTATTGTAGGGTCAACAATAGGTCCGCCCGCAGATAGAGAATACGCAGTTGACCCTGTAGGTGTGGAAACAATTATTCCGTCAGCAGAACTGGAATACAGATGCTCGCCACCCACTGCCACACTAAACTTAATCATACTTGATACTGCATCACGATGCAATGTTGCATCATTTAAAGCGGTATATGTTTCGCCATTTATGTTAATATTTATGGTTAAATGTTCAGATATTCCGTAATCACCGTTTAATATTTGAATAAAACTGTCAGTCATATCTTTTTCTATTTCTGTTAAAAAACCAAGATTACCATAGTTAATTCCCAAAAATGACGCATTCGTATCAGAAAACCTGTGAACCGCTGACAAAAGTGTGCCGTCGCCACCTAAAACAATAATCATCTGTGCATTTTTTAGTTGTTCAAAAGACGCCCCTTTTGCATATTTTACTTTGTCGGCATGCTCAACATCTATAATGGCACTTACACCATTAGCATGTGCTAACTCAGCAATTTTGTTTGTAGCAAAAAAATCACTGTCTTTTGTTAAATTAGGAATTATAGCAATTTCTTTTACTTTGTTACTCATACAGCCACCTCATGAGAAATCTTTACAATTTCTTCAACTTCTATGTTATTATCTTCTCCGTTCTTTGAAAAATACATTAAATATTCTATATTGCCTTCGGGACCCCGTATAGGCGAAAATGTAACTTTTGACACTTTAAGCCCCATATTTCTTGTAAATTCCAGCACATTGTTAATTACTTCAATATGTGTAGCAGGTTCACGAACAACACCTTTTTTACCAACCTTTTCACGCCCTGCTTCAAATTGCGGTTTTATAAGGGCTACTCCTGTTCCATCGTCTTTTAAAAGTTCCTTTACTACAGGCAATACTAATTTTAACGAAATAAAAGCAACATCTATTGATGAAAAATCAAGTTGGTCCGGAACTTGCTCACTGGTTACATATCTTATATTTGTTCTTTCTAAATTAACAACCTTTTCACTGCTTCGAAGTTTCCACGCCAACTGGCCGTAACCAACATCAACAGAATATACTTTCTTAGCCCCATTTTGAAGCATACAGTCGGTAAATCCGCCCGTAGATGCACCAACATCCATACAAATTTTATCAGCCAAAGATATTCCAAACTCTGTGATGGCTTTTTCAAGTTTCAATCCGCCACGGCTAACATATTTAAGTTCACCGCCCCGAACTTCTACTATTGCATCTTCCGAAATCATATCTCCTGCTTTATCGCTTCTTTGATTGTTTACAAACACAGAGCCTGACATTATGATGCTTTTTGCTCTTTCTCTGCTTGCAGCATAACCTTGCTCAACTAAATATACATCAAGACGAGTTTTCAATTCTACTTAACCTCTTTCAAAATAACTTCCGCAATGCTTTTTGCATCCGTGTTATAGTGCCGTTCCAATTCTGATACACTGCCGTGCGTAACAACGGCATCATTGTCATAACCAACTTTTGTAACTTTTCCGCCAATAACAGACTGCACAACAGAACCAAGACCTCCATAGGTTACGCCGTCTTCAACTGTTATTATTTTTCCTGTTTTGCCGTATGACTTTAAAAGCAACTCTTTATCTATTGGTTTAATTGTTCTAATATCAATTATTTCAGCGTCAACACCAGCGATATTAACAGCCTCAACCACTTTTTTAAGACAACAGCCAGAGGTAACAACTGTAATATCCTTCCCTTCTCGTATAACGCTTCCTTTTCCAAAAACAAAGCCACCTGCCATCTCATATTCCAAAGGAAAACGAGGATACCTGATAGCAACAGGACCGTTATAATTATTGACAGCAAATTGTATCATCTGTTCGAAAACTTCATTATTACACGGCGACAAAACCGCAACATTTGGCATAGACAAAAAGTATGCTAAATCAAGAAGACCGTGATGAGACTCTCCGTCTTCCCCTACAATCCCTGCTCTGTCAACTGCAAAAACCACATGGAGATTACGCATTGCAACATCGTGAACAATATTATCGTATGCTCGTTGCAAAAAACTGGAATATACTGCAACCACAGGAATATATCCTCCTCTTGCAAGACCTCCTGCAAAGGTAACAGCATGACCTTCTGCAATTCCTACATCATAAAATCTATTTTTAAATTTTTTTGCAAATTCCATAAGACCTGTACCGTCAGGCATAGCAGCGGTAATAGCCACAACTTTGTCATTTTGTTGTGCAATAGTTGTTAGTGTCTCGCCAAAAACATCTGATGGTTTTTTTAAAGACAAATTATTATTTAAAACTTCACCTGTTTTTACATCAAACATACCGATACCGTGAAACTTACTAGGATTTTGTTCTGCAAACGAGTATCCTGCTCCTTTTTTGGTAATAACATGCACTAAAACCGGAGCATCAATATTTTTAGCCATTTCAAATGCCTCAGTAAGTTCACGAATATTGTGCCCATCAACCGGACCAATGGTTATAATACCAAGCATTTCAAAAAGGTTGTCATTTAAAAACATGAATTTTACAGCGTCTTTAATATGCTTTAATCCTTTTCCGAGAGATGTTTCGCCAAGTCGGTCTTTAACACGCTTTTTTGTATTGTGATAGAACTTACCTGTTCTTATTTTACTTAAATACTTTGACATACCGCCTACATTTTTTGATATAGACATTTCATTGTTGTTTAATACAATAGTAATATTTGATTTTAATCTCGAAACATTGTTAAGGGCTTCAAAAGCAAGCCCACCTGTCATTGCTCCGTCTCCGATTACTGCAACAACATTGTAGTTTTCGCCTTTTAAGTCTCTTGCGTAGGCATACCCCAATGCAGTGGAAACCGAGGTACTGCTGTGTCCGGAATCGTAGCAGTCCGTATTACTTTCAGAAGTTCTTGTAAAACCACTCACTCCTCCGAAAGTTCGTAAGCCATCAAGGCTTCTGCCCGAAAGTAATTTATGAACATAACTTTGATGTCCGACATCCCAAATTATTTTATCATTGCCCGGGTTATAACACTTATGTAGAGCAATAGTAAGTTCAACCGCGCCAAGGTTGGACGCAAGGTGTCCTCCGTTTTTCGAAACAGCATTTAAAAGTTCTTCCCTAATTTCACTTGACAAAACTTCCAGTTGTTCGAATGTTAAGTTTTTAATATTTATAAAATCAGACATTGTTCCCACTCTTTTATATTATTTCTTAAAAATACTGATAACCCTCGCAACACTGTATATAATACTGTTTGCTTTAGATATCGCGAACCCTTTCCCCAACGCTTTTCCACCAATGGTTAACGATGCAACGAAACCGGTAAGTAATAGCGAAAGTACTATTTCGTCAATATTGTAAACAGTAATTATTTTAGTGATAATAACCGCTGTTGTGGCACCGCTTATAATGCCCAAAGTATCACCAATTACATCATTACAAATATTAGAAACTTTTTCAGCATTTCTTATAAGCCATAGTGATTGTGTTGCACCTTTTATTTTTCCTGCCGCCATTGAATGAAAGGGCGTTTCGTCAGCCGTAGCAACAGCCACACCCACAATATCAAAAACAATACCGATAAAAACAAGCACAATTAAAATTAAAAGTGCAGTAAAAATATCAGCTTTCGGAATTAATGCCGACGATAATATGTCCATAGAAACACTTAAAAAAAACGACAGAATAACAATAATTATAACCCATTTTGAACCGCCGTTTTTAACATTTGAATTATTTTTAATTTTAATTTTTCTCTTCTTCACAAAAATACTCCTAATTAATAAAAAAACAGTGGTAGCGTACAATGTAAACTTTGCAACTTAGGTCTGCCCGAATTTCTCCACAAAACGCCAAATCGTCGCCGAAAAGGCGGTTCCCCATTATGTTTTGCGTCACCTTGTTACCACAGGTGCTGGCAGATTACCACTTAGTTTGCACTGAAATCCACTGTACGCCTGTATTTCAAACAGCCTAGGAGTTTTCCTCCACATTCCAAATAATTCTTAGCCTCTTTTGCAGATACGGTTTCAAACAGCTATAACCAAATAGCAGTTGGCCAACTGCCAAATGGTCTGTTCTGTTATCCACTCGTCTCCACTCACGGCAGGCTACACTACCCACAGCACTTTCGCACCGCAAAGTAGGTTTCATCCTGACTCGTACTTCTCAGAAGATGTCAAAAATGTTATGTTGAAGCACAACATCAGGTCTCCACGGAATTAGGGGTCAACGCCCACATGCCATTGCGGATCGCCCCACGTCCTTTCTTCCAGCATATGCCCCCGACTGGGCGTCGAAAGCAAACACCACAAGTTTCATCGATGTGCCCTTTTACGGATTTTTAGGCCCGTCTTAGGAATTACAGGATATGACTAGGATACTGCACCACTGTAATATTATTCTACCATATTTAATATTTAATGTCTATATCAATAATTTCTGTTAAGCAAATAATCGGTAAGTTGTATTAAAAACTCGCTTTTATTACCATAACAGGAAATTATATCTTTCGCTTTTTCGCTTATTTCGTTAAGTTTTTCTGTTGCACGGTCAATGCCGTAAAAGTCGACAAAAGTTTGTTTGTCCTTGTCGCTTCCCACAGGCTTGCCGAGCGTTTTTTCGTCCCCCAAAATATCTAACAAATCGTCTTTAATCTGAAATGCAAGACCTAGGTTTTCAGCAAACTGTGTAACATTGTCTATGTCTTTCTCCTCCGCATCTGCAGAAATTGCACCAATGTAAGCACCTGCACTAATCAAAGCACCTGTTTTTCTTCTATGCAAATCTATAAGCATTTCTTTATCAGTTGAACCTATAATGTCAATTACCTGACCGCCTACCATACCGTCAAAACCTGACAGTTTTGCAAGACAAAGTCCTGCCTCAACATTTTTGTTACAAGGGGACTTCAAAACGGTTTCAAAAGCATAGGTTAAAAGACCGTCTCCTGCAAGCACCGCCAGTGCATCACCATAAACTTTATGATTTGTGGGTTTTCCACGCCTTAAATCATCATTATCCATACACGGCAAATCGTCGTGTATTAAAGAATAGGTGTGTATAAACTCAAGGGCACAGGCATAATGCTTTACATTTTCCATATTTCCGTCGAATAATTTACACACTTCCATAGCAAGTATCGGTCTTATTCTTTTACCGCCATTACTTATTGAATAGTTGGCACTTTCGAAAATTATACTGTGATACCCACCACCTTTAGGTGCAAGTTCAGCAAGCCAATTCTCAACAATTTCAATATCATTTTTTAATTGATTTAAAAAGTCCATTATTCATCTAATCCCTTAAATTCCTGTTTTGCAATTTCTCCGTCTTTTTTAACAAGAATGTTTATTTTCTTTTCTGCTTCATCAAGCAGTTTGTTGCACGCAGAGGATAATGCCACACCCTTTTCAAAAAGTTCAAGCATTTCGTCTAATGGCAAGTCTCCCTGCTCTAATTTTTTAACTATCTCATCAAGTTCTTTTATTGATTTTTCAAAATCAGCCATAATTATCTTTCCTTTCAGTTAACTGTGCATTTTGCACTGCCGTCGCATAGTCTTAAATCTATCACATCTCCTGAATTTATGTCAGATACGGACTTTATTATACCCCTTTTACCTGACGCAACAGCAAAACCTCTGGTTAACACAGATAAGGGGTTTAGTGAATTTAGTTTTGCTACACTTACAGAAAATTTGTTTGCCATTTCATTAAAACTAACCGTAACTGCATTTATAAGATGCTTTTCGCAGTTATCAACTCTAATTCTGTTTTGGGAAACATAGTCCATCGGACTCTTAACTGCAAAACGAGATAGTACAGAGCGTTTGTAATTAATGTTATTTAAAATTGCATTTAACATTGAGCCGTAACTTTTGCTCACAGATGCAGAAAGTTCCACTGCGGATGGAACGGCGAGTTCTGCTGCCGCTGATGGCGTGGGAGCGCGTAAATCCGCAACAAAATCAGATATTGAAAAATCTGTTTCGTGCCCTACTGCAGAAATAACAGGGATTTCAGACTGTGCAATTGCCATTGCAACAGGCAGTTCATTAAATGCCCATAAATCTTCAATAGAGCCACCGCCTCTCCCCACTATAATAACATCTGCAAGAGAATTCGAATTGATGTACCCAATAGCATTCGCAATCTGGTTTGCAGCGTTTTCACCCTGCACAAGTACAGGGCAGATTAAAACTTCGCATAGCGGATAACGCCTTGAAATAACATTGACAATATCGCGAACCGCAGCGCCTGTAGGGGAGGTAACTACTCCAACAGTTTTAGGGAACTTGGGCAACGCTTTTTTTCGGCTCTGGTCAAAATACCCCTCGCTTTGAAGTTTTTGTTTTAATTGTTCAAAAGCCAGATGCAAATCTCCAATACCGTCAGGTGTAATACTGTCGATATAAAGTTGGTAACGACCGTCTCTTTCATATACAGATACACGACCTGTAGCAATAACCTTCATACCATTTTCAAGCTGAAAACGGATTTTATCTGCACTTCCCTTAAACATAACTGCCGCAATGGCAGAATTTTCATCTTTTAAAGTCATATAACAATGTCCCGAGGAATGCTGTTTAAAGTTCGACAGTTCACCTTTTACAGAAACATTTATAAGACTTAAATCATCTTCAATTAATGACTTAATGTATTTATTAAGGGCACTGACTGATACCGTCAATTTAATTCCTCCCTATAACTGAAGCCAAAATACCATTAACAAAGCCAGCGTTTTTTTCATTCTCGTAAGTTTTAACAAGTGAAACTGCCTCGTTGACTGCTACGGTATTCGGTATATCCTCACAATACTTAATTTCAAATATTCCGAGTCTCAGTGAAGCTAAAGATATTTTGGAAATTCTGTTAATAGACCAGTCTTTTAAATATTTTGCTATTTCTTCGTCTATTTCTTTTAAGTTCATCTCAACACCAAAAAGAACATTAACTATGTATTTTTTTGCACTTTCATCAGTTATTTCTTTTTGTGAATTGTAGATATTTAAAATTTCCTCAACCGTTTCTTTTTGCATATCAGCCTGATATAGCAATTTAAACGCTAAATCTCTCGCTTGTTTTCGTGTCATACTGACTGTGCTCCTTCCTTTTTGGAACTACAAACTTAAACGCATTTGGTTTAATTTCAAAACTAATACTATCCGAATTAATTATTTCACCGTCTACACACACTTTTATTTTTCCGTTTAACGATCTAACTTTAATTTTATGGCACAATTTTGTATTAATTATTTTTTCAATATTCTTTTTGTAAATGTGCCTTCCTTTCATATAACTGGGTAATAATGAGAGAAACTTCAAACGCGAAATATTTTTTATTACATTTATATTTATAAAACCATTTTTAATATCGGAAAGAGGATTGCTTTTTATTCCTCCACCGCAATAACAACCGTTTGCAACGGAGATTAGCAGCAATTTGCCGTTGTGTAAACATTCATCTTCGGTTTCTATTAACAAATCTGCACCTTTTTTTGCAATTAAATTAATAAGAATTGAAACAAAATAAGCAAAAGGACCTGTAATAAAACTCAACTGTTCTTTTTTATCTGCTACATTACAGTCAAAACCTATATTAAACATATTAAAGCCGTAACCGCAATTTTCTTCACCGTTTAACTTCGAAGTGTAGAAAATCGCATCCAGCAATTCTGTTTTGGAAGACATTTGTAGTGAAATATCAAAAAAATCACAGTCAGAAAAATTTCTGCAAAAATCGTTTCCCGTACCAATCGGGACAGCACCCGCCTCGGCTCCGACACAAGTCATAACACCGTTTATGACTTCATTTATCGTGCCGTCTCCCCCGCATGCAATAAATCTTGCAGGGCCGTTATTCTTACAGTATTCTTTAACATACGCGGTGGCGTCTCCCTTGTATTGAGTAAAATACACCTCAATATTATTATTAAGGTCATCAGCATTATCTGTTACTTTTTTTATGAATTTTTGCACTTCTGACTTTTTGCCTGCGTTTTTGTTAATAATAAAAACAGTTTTCATAGTACTACTCATTCCAACTTATAAATTTGTAACTGTCAAGTAATTGAAAATACTTGGCAAGCCGAGGATATAAAGGTTGTGCCTTGTCTCCGAATTGAGCTTCCACTTGTTTTCCCAAATCAATAAGATTTTCACTGCCATCAATTAACGGCCACAAAAAACTGCCCATTTCATCAAGATGAACATAACTGATTTTTGGTTTTTTAAATAACTTCTGGGCTATTCTGTTAAATACTCCCGTGTTTTCTACTTCCAGAGTTACAGCACCATCTTTTTCAGACCAAACAATATGTTCTGACTTTTTTGGCACATTTTCCAAATAATTGTCATTATTTTTCATTTTTGTTTTTTCTCCATAATGAAAACTTTAAAACTGACAGTATAATTATTGCAAACAGTACAACACCGCCTATATTCATAAATATCGGCGATAAACCAAAGCGTGCTGATAAATCAAACGCTTTGTCCAAGCCGAATACGGCAAGTAGTGCAAGCAATATACCAACTAAACCTTCACCTGCAATCATACCTGAACAGAACAAAATTCCGTCATTAACCATTCTTTCTTTTTCTTCTTTGGGTTTATTCATTTTATCAAGCAACAGTCTTACCAAGCCACCAACCATAATACAAGCATTTAGCTGAACAGGCAGATAAACACCAATAGCAAAAGGCAAAACAGGAATACCCAACACTTCAACAATTACTGCAATAAATACACCGATAAACACAAGACCCCAAGGAAGATTGCCATCCATAACACCCTCGATAATAAGTTTCATAAGTGTTGCCTGAGGTGCAGCAAGTTGGTCAGTTCCAAATCCCCACGCATTATCTAACAAATATAAAGTTCCGCCAATAGCTAACGCAGAAGCAACAACGCCAACAATTTCTCCTATTTGTTGTTTCTTAGGCGTCGCACCTAACAAATAACCGGTTTTTAAATCTTGAGATGTATCACCGGAAATTGCAGAAACAATACAAATAACAGAACCGATTGCAATTGCACTGCACATACCTGCAACACCGGTTGCTCCGGTAAGTTTTAAAATAAGAGTTGCAATTAAAAGAGTAGCAATAGCCATACCTGACACCGGATTGTTACTGCTTCCTACAAGACCTACCATACGCGAAGATACCGTTGCAAAGAAAAATCCGAATACAACGATAATAATCGCACCCAAAAATGTTACAGGGATTGCAGGAATAAGCCACACAAGAACAGTAAGTATTGCGATTGACAAAAGTACGATTTTCATATTTAAATCTTTAGATGTACGGCTGTTATCAGCAACCTTGCTACCTGACATACTTTTCATTGCACCTGAAAAAGTTTTTACTATCAAAGGCAATGACTTGATAAGACTAATGATACCTCCTGCAGCCAAAGCCCCTGCTCCAATGTATCTTATATAAGAACTCCATATAGCACCTGCACCGCCCGAAGCATACATTTCACTAATGGGGGCTGTACCCGGATACATAACAATGTCAGCACCAAATAAAACAATAACAGGAATTAGCACAAGCCAACTCAAAACACCGCCGGCAAACATATATGAGGAAATTTTAGCACCGCAAATGTAACCAACACTTAATACTGCAGGATAAATCTGTGTACCTATTTCTCCTGCAAAGCCTTTTACGCTAGCGGATATTTCGCCGGAAACCAGTTTTATTCCGTCAATAATAAACTTAAATATAGCTGCAAAGCCCATCCCTGCAAAAACAGTAGATGCGTTTGCACCGCCCTCTTCTCCTGCCAACAATACTTCAGCACAGGCAGTTCCTTCGGGATAAGGCAAAACACCGTGTTCTTTAACAATAAGTGCGTTTCTTAATGGAACCATAAAGAATACACCAAGTAAACCGCCTATCAAGGCGATTAAAGTAATTTCCAAAAGTTCAGGTTTTGCAGTTTTTCCCTCTGCAGCCCACAAGAACAATGCGGGTAATGTAAAAATAGCACCTGCTGCCAACGATTCACCTGCTGAACCAATAGTTTGCACGATATTGCTTTCCAGAATTGAATTTTTACGCATAAGCACTCGTATTACACCCATTGCGATAACAGCAGCAGGAATTGACGCAGATACTGTCATACCTACTCTTAACCCAAGATAAGCGTTTGCAGCACCAAATATAACTGCCAGAAGAATGCCCATTACAATTGATGTAATAGTTAGTTCAGGAGTTATTTTCTCCGCCGGCACATAGGGTTTAAAATCTTTATTACTCATAACTGCTCCTTTGTTAAATAAATATTTTTATATTATTACTATAATATCATAAAATATATTAAATTTCAACATAATTTTTCAAGGACTTTGCATAATAATTCAAAAATTATGCGTGTTGATGATATACTTAATTTTTCTTCAGTAGTATGCACTCCAAACATTGTAGGGCCAATAGCAATACAGTCTAAATCTTTAATTGAAGAGGAGAAAACCGCACACTCAAGACCTGCATGGATTGCTTCAATTTTAGGTTCTGTTTTAAACTTTTCTTTATACACTTTTTTGTATAAATCACGAAGTTCTGAATGTTTATTATATTCCCAAGGCTGGTATCTGCCTGATTTCTCCCACTTGCAACAATTATGATTTGCAAACTCAACCATTCTTTCCTCTAGAAAGTCAAGTGCTGTTTTTTTGTTGCTGCGAAGCGCATATTGCATAAGGATATGATTTTTTTCCGTACATAGTATTCCCAGATTAAGAGAGGTTTCTACAAGGTTTGGTATGGCTTTGCTCATATCAACAATGCCGTTTGGGGTAGTCAAAAGCATATATTTAATTGTGTCAAAAGTTCCCTTGTCAAATACTTCAAATTCATCGTGTTCTTGTACTGAAACATCAATTTCAAAATCCGGTTCTCTATCACTTATTTCTTCTTTTACGATTTTTGCGTATTCTGTTATATCATTTACAAAATGCCCTGAATTATCTGCCACAACTGTGAAAATATTGCTTACAGGAATTGCATTCGCTTTATCCCCTCCGTTTATGTCAATCAGGTAATAGTCTTTCAAATGATTTAAAAACCGTGCTGTTAAAGTGTTGGCATTAACTCTCCCCTTGTCTATTTCAACGCCAGAATGACCGCCTTTCAGACCTTTTATGTTTACAGTTATTTTAGTACCTTTAACAAGCGTTGTTTTTTTGGAAACATAAATAATAAAATCACTGCCTCCGGCACAAGAAACCGTTATCACATCTTGTTCTTCCGAGTCAAGATTAATCATTCTTTTCCCTTTTAAAAGACTTACATCAAGGGCACCGGCACCAAGCATACCCACCTCCTCGTTTGTTGTAAAAACCGCCTCAATAGCAGGGTGGGATATATCATTACTTGCTAAAATTGCCATAATCATCGCAACAGCAATGCCGTTGTCGGCGCCAAGCGTCGTACCATTTGCCTTAATAAAATCACCGTCAATTACGACATCAAGACCATCGGTTTCAAAATTAATGTTGCAATCAGGAGTTTTCTGGCACACCATATCAATATGCGCCTGCAAAATAACAGGAGTTTGAGAAGCATACCCGGCAGTTGCTTCTTTATATATTATTACATTTTTAACCTGGTCGCAAACATATTTAAGTTTGTTTTCTTTGGCAAAATTAACACAGTATTCGCTTATTTTGTCCATATTAAATGAGCCGTGAGGAATTTTACATATTTCATTAAAGTATTTAAACACTTCTTTTGCATCAATTTTCAAAGTTTTCCACCTCCGATATTATTATAACACATATGAATTAAAAAATAAATACGCCAATAAAAAAGCCTTAAAATTAGATTTTAAGGCTTTTAATATACTATATTATTTCAGGCAAACTTGCTGCTGCAACTGACTGTCCCACTCTTCTTGAACTTTCGTCAGGAATGTGTAATTTAATTTTCTTTGCGAGTTCAGGGAATTCCTTATCAAGTACTTCCTGTGCTCTTGAAAGCAATATGCTTCCTCCTTCTCCGGAAGTAACTCGTCCCATAATTAAAACATGCTTTATGTCATAAAACTCTGTGTAGAATGCAATGGCATAGCCAAAATATGAACCTATCGTATCATAAATATCTGCTGCTCTTTGGTCTCCTTTAGCCATAAGTTCTTGAACAACTTTAAGTTTTTCAGCAGGTGATAAACTTTCATCAAGTTGGATGCCTGCAAATGGTGCAAGTTTGATAACACCGTCTTGTGAAAAGTATTTAACACCGCAACCGTAATCGCCCGACCATTCGTCAACCATTGCGTTTTCGCAGAAGTCAACAGGTACGAAAGCAAGTTCGTTAAGCCATCCTGTAATGTTGCCTTCAGGGTCAACATATCCGCCTGCTTCCGAAGTGCCCATAGCAACACCTAAAACTGCATTGTCGTTTAAATCCATAGCACCTGCCAACGCTGTTACATCACCGTCGTTTGCAACTTCTACAGGTATGTTTTCTCCAATTTCTTTTGCTACATCAATATACATATTTTTAACTTTCTTTTCAAAGTCTTCTTCGTTAACTTTTAAGAAAAGAGATGCAACCATAATTCTGTTATCAACATACACACCTGCACTTGATACACCGATAGCATCAACTCTTGGCATATATGATGCGGCTGTTTTCATAGCGTCTAAAATGCCCTGATAATGATAGTCTGGGTCTTCGTTAATTTTCGGGAACCACACTACTTCTTCTGAAAACACGCTTTCGCCGTTAACAACAGCACTAACTTTTCTGTCGCTTCCGCCTGCGTCAAAACCTATTCTGCAACCATCTAAATGTCTGCCGATAGGTACAGCGGCAGATTTGTCCTTTGGGGCATCCTCTAATGAACAAACTATAACTTCAAAAGGTTTCTCATACACTTTTTCCATAAAATGAACATCAAAATCACGACAACCTTTATCTTTAAAAGCATCTTTAATTTTGTTACCGATAACACTGCTTCCAGCAATGTAAACTTTGTAACCGCCGGCAACCCATAAAAGTGCCTTTGTCATTCTCTCAATGAATTTAAAATTCTCTTCATCATGTCCTGTGCCGTCTACAAAAACACGCGTTTTATATGTAACGGTATAGCCTTTGTTTCTTTCAACAGCAATAATAATGTCTTGTCCTTCGTATTTTGTTGCTTCCCTCATATCTCTGCACACAATCGACAATGGTGCAAATTGCGGGTCAAGTTTGGCGTTAACCTTAAGCCTCATATTTAATCTCTCCCTTAATAATAGTGTTTAAAACATTAAATTCACAGTCGCAAATTATGATGTCTGCATCTTTGCCAACTTCAAGCGAACCTTTCTTATCACTGATTCCAATTGTTGTTGCAGGATTTAAAGATGCACAGTTCACACATTCCCAAAGCGGTATCTGTGAATTAGTGTAAACATTCCACACACCTCGGTTTAAAGGAAGTACACTTCCCGCAATGGTGCCGTCTTCAAGTTTGCATACAATATCTCTGTAGATTATTTTCTGACCGCCTAAAGTATATTCACCGTAAGGCAAACCACCTGCAGGCAGGCAGTCGGTAATAAAACATAATTTTCTTCCTTTTAGTTTATAAAGCATATCATAAAGTGCGGGCGAAACATGAAATGTATCAACAATCAATTCACAAGAAACATCAGAATTTAATGCCGCGGTAACTACACCGGGCGCTCTGTGAGTAAGAGGTGTCATAGCATTAAATAAATGCGTAGCGTGAGACACTCCTTTTTTTACAGATTCCATAGCACAGTTATAATCTGCAGATGTGTGTCCCATAGAAATTACTACATCTGTCTCATCTTTTATTTTTCTTATTTCATCAAAATCTCCAACATCTTCTTCAGGAGCAAGAGTTATTATTTTAATAATATCGGCGTATTCTTTAACAAATTCCGCGTCAGGCTTCAGTATGTATTTTTCATCTTGTGCCCCTTTTTTCGAAGCACTGATAAAGGGCCCTTCAGCATGACAGCCCAAAATAGTACTGCCTTCCCAGTTCTCACTTTCTTTTTTAAGTTTTCTTAGTATTTCGAGTGCTTTTCTTATTACAGACATATCCTCGGTCATTGTTGTAGGAAGATAGCCCGTAACACCGTTTTTAAGAAGTGCATTTGAAATAGTTCTGATGCTTTCTTCATCACCATCGCAAGTGTCTTTCCCAACATAACCGTGAATGTGCAAATCAATAAGACCAGGTGCAACATATCCGCCTTTAGCATCTATTACCGAAGCATCAGCAGGAACATCATCCTTTGGCACAATACCAAGAATAACATCTGAATATAAAATAACGCTGTCTTCAATAATTCTGTCTTTCAAAATGATTTTTCCGTTAATTATAGCCTTCATTTTATAAACACTCCTCTTTTTTTGCAGTATATCACACAATTATCTTATTTGCAACTATAATTAACATTTTTTGTATGTGAAAGTTTACAAAAAAGAGATGTGATTTCACATCTCTTTTAGCATTATTCAATTACACTTGCACATCTGTCGCACAATTCTTCAATTTTGTTGCCTACTGTTTCACTGTACATCCAGCAACGAGCGCATTTTTCGCCTTTTGGAGCGGTTACTTCAATCTTAACTCCTGCAAGGTTTTCTGCTTTATATGCGTTGTCAGTCGCCTCGTCAATAGATTTAAGATGTGCACTTGAGGTAATAAATATTGTAGAAAGTTCACTTTCTATTGATTTTATAAAATCGTAATTTTTGTCATCTGCATAAACAGTAACATTAGCACCCAAAGGATGTCCGATAAGTTTTTCCGCTCGTGCAATTTCAAGTGCTTTCGAAACATCATCTCTTAATTCTAAAATCTTGTTCCATTTTTCTTCCAATTCACTGTCAAAAGCACTTGCGTCAACATCTTTCATATCTGTTAAGAATACACTTTCGGCATCATCCTCTTTTTTGTGAGGCATATAACTCCAGATTTCTTCAGCAGTAAACGAAAGAATTGGTGCAATCATTCTTACGAGCGAATCAAGAATAATATACATTGCAGTCTGAGATGACCGTCTTAATTTATCATCTTTCTTTTCACAGTATGTTCTGTCTTTTATTACATCTAAATAGAAATTACTCAAATCAACAACACAGAAGTTGTGAACAGCATGATAAATCAGATAGAATTCGTAATTTTCATATGCAGTGTTTACTTTTTCTATAAGTTTGTTAAGTCTCATCAAGATATATCTGTCAATTTCTTCTAAATTACCAACCATATCGCAGTCAGGATTAAAGTCTGAAATTGAACCCAAAATGTATCTTGCTGTGTTTCTTATCTTTCTGTAAACTTCTGACAACTGTTTTAACAAATCTTTTGAAATTTTGACATCTGACTTGTAGTCCGAAGAAGCTGCCCAAAGTCTTAAAATATCTGCACCGTATTCGTTGATAATTTCAATAGGCGGAAGCCCGTTACCCAAAGATTTTGACATCTTTCTCTTTTCTTCGTCTATAACAAAACCGTGTGTTAATACTGTTTTATAAGGTGCAACTCCGTTTTTGGCAACAGAAGTCAAAAGCGAAGATTGGAACCAGCCTCTGTACTGGTCGTTGCCCTCCAGATACAAGTCAGCCGGGAAATCAAGTTCAGGACGAAGTCTTACAACCGCCTCGTGTGAAGAACCGCTGTCAAACCAAACATCCATTGTATCTGTTTCTTTAACAAAATCACTGCATCCGCAAGAACACTTGTAACCTTGAGGCATTAAGTCTTTAGCATCAAGTTCAAACCATGCATTTGTGCCTTTTTCACCAAAGATTTTAGCAACATAATCAATAGCATCAGGGTCAATTACGGGTTTTTTGCAATCAGCACAGTAGAAAATCGGAATAGGCACTCCCCATAACCTTTGACGCGAAATACACCAGTCGCTTCTTTCTGCAACCATGCTGGAAATTCTGTCTTCACCCCACGCAGGTATCCAGTTAACATTTTTAATTGCTTCCAACGCTTTGTCCTTAAACCCGTCAACAGAAGCAAACCACTGCTCTGCAGCACGGAAAATAATAGGATTACCGCATCTCCAACAGAAAGGATAACTGTGAGTTATAGGTTCGATTGCAAGTAACGAATCAGTCGACTTTAACTGTTCGATAATTGCATCGTTTGATTTTTTATAATACATTCCTGAGAACTGACCTGCATGTTCGTTTAACACACCTTTAGAATCAACAGGAACAACCATAGGCACATCATAATTTTTACAAGCCATATAGTCCTCTGCACCATGACCGGGAGCAGTATGAACACAACCTGTACCAGCATCTAAAGTAACATGGTCGCCATTAATTACAAGCGAATCTCTGTCAAGGAACGGATGAACACAAACCATTTTTTCAAGGTCTCTGCCTTTAAAAGTTTTTACAACTTCATATTCATCAAATCCTACTGCTTTTTGAACTGCGTCGATAAGTTCTGTAGCAAGAACATAAATATCACCGTTTTGAACTTTAACTAATGAATATTCGAAGTTTCCGTTTAATGCAATGGCCACATTACCGGGTAATGTCCATGTAGTAGTTGTCCATATAACAAAATATACGCTGTTCTTTAAATCGCCAAATAAACCATTGTCTTCTTTAACTTTGAATTTAACATAGATTGAATTTGTAGTATCGTCTTTATACTCGATTTCTGCTTCAGCTAAAGCAGTTTCGCAATCGGTGCACCAGATAACAGGCTTTAAGCCTTTATAGATATATCCGTTTTTAGCCATAGCACAGAATGTTTCAATCTGTTTGCCTTCGTATTCAGGCTGAAGTGTAATATATGGCACATCCCATTTTCCGAAAACGCCAAGTCGTTTAAATTGAGTACGCTGATTGTCAATGTACTTTTCAGCAAACTCCTTGCAAACTTTTCTGAATTCAGCGGGAGATACTTCACTTCTGTTAATACCAAGTTTTTTAATTGCCTGTCTTTCGATGGGCAAACCGTGGGTATCCCAACCCGGAATAAACGGAGCATTATAGCCGGTCATACTTTTGTGCTTGATGATAATATCCTTTAAAACTTTGTTAAGGGCATGACCGATGTGTATGTCGCCGTTAGCAAAAGGAGGACCGTCATGCAAAATAAATGATGGCTTTCCTTCATTTTTCTTAAGCATTTTTTCGTACAAGTCTGACTTTTCCCACACTTCCAAAGTTTCGGGTTCCTTTTTAGGTAATCCTGCTCGCATAGGAAATTCAGTATTTGGTAAATTCAAAGATTTGCTGTAATCTTGTGCCATTTTCAACCAACTCCTGTCTGTATTTAAAAATTAATTATTTTCACTATCATTAAATCATTTTATCATATTAATTCAGTCTTTGCAATATTTACATCGATTTTTAACTGACTTTTTAAATGGTCAGTACAGTCAAACTTTACAATATTTCTTATTCTCCTCACAAATGCAACTTCAATTTCTTTTCCATATGCATTGCCCGAGTAATCTATTATATGTGTTTCTACCCTGTCAACCCCGCCTTTTATAGTGGGTTTTCCGCCTACATTGGTAACAGATTTGAATTTTGTTCCGTCAACAGTTGTATATGTAAGATATACACCGCTTTTTACAATAATACTGTCAGGCACAATGTTGGCGGTAGGAAATCCTAAAGTTATTCCTATTCCGTCTCCTTTTTCAACTGTTCCTGTTACAAAATAATCTCTTCCAAGCATTTCTCTTGCAGATTTAAAATCATTTTGGGAAATTTTTTCGCGTATTAAAGAACTGCTCACAACTTCGCCATTATATTTAACTGCATCAACAATGTCAAAGTCAATATTGTTATTTTTGCAAAAAGCAATAATATCCGCAGTACTTCCTTTTCTGTCTTTGCCAAATTTAAAATTAAATCCCACGCAAATGTATCTGCAGTTTTTAAGATACTTTTCCAAAAACTGTGCCGGTTCAAGATTTTTTAAATTACTGTCAAAGCGTTTTATAAATAAAACATCTGCACCCATAAATTCAAAAATGCGTTGCCGTTCTTTGTTTGTAGTAATTAATTTAATGTCTTTCGGATTAGCATCAAATGTAAATACACAAGACTTAATTCCATTTGTTTTTGCGTATTTAACAGCATTTTTTATAAGTACTTCGTGTGCAATATGAACACCGTCAAAAGCACCCAGCGACACCGCGGTGTTGTTTAACAAATCAATATCGCAATTTGTAATTTTCATTAATATCACCTAACCGAAAAAACACTTTATCATTTTCAAAAAACCATTTTCTTCTTTTGAAACACAAAGAAATTTACCGCTGTCATCATACACCCTGTACATTTTGTCCTTTTGTAAACCGCTAAAGGTAACAGGGTTACCGTTTAATACCTTTTTTAATATTTCACCATATACCGTAACTTTGTCATAGTCGAACATCTTTTCAACAGGTATTAAGTACTTTTCCACACCATCTTTTTCTAAAGTTTCAAGTGTAACTGCATCAGTTATTGTAAACCCTGCACTCTCCGTCCTTATAAGGCTTGCCATACAGGCACCAACGCCCAGTTTTTCACCAATATCGTGGCACAATGTTCTTATATAAGTTCCCTTGGAACACAAAATGTCCAGGCTAACATCATTACCGTCGATCTCTAAAATTTCAATATTATATACGGTTATTTTTCTTGGTTCTCTTTCTATTTCAATACCTTTTCTGCCTAATTCGTATAACTTTTTACCGTTTACTTTTATTGCAGAAAACATAGGCGGTATCTGAAAAATATCGCCTGTAAACTGTGGTAAAACATTTTTAATGTCGTCTTTTGTTACATTTGGTATTGTTTCACAAAGAACATTCCCCGAAATATCCTGAGTATCGGTAACCACTCCAAGACGCATAACGGCCGTGTATCTTTTGTCGGTAACAGTAAGCATATCGGATAACTTAGTGCCGTTCCCGATGCAAACAGGCAAAACACCTTGTGCATCAGGA
Source organism: Clostridia bacterium (assembly GCA_017397315.1). Classification (GTDB taxonomy): domain Bacteria; phylum Bacillota; class Clostridia; order Monoglobales; family Firm-18; genus RGIG1864. Next base: position 83,580 of record JAFQJA010000017.1, read on the forward strand.
TCCAATGTACCGGTATGACCTACTTTTTTTATTCCCGTAATACGCCTTACTCTGTATATAACATCGTGCGAGGTCATACCGGGCGGTTTTAATATATTGATAATTCCGTTTAACATATTACCGCCATCGCCTCATCATACATAATTTTTTTTGCTTTTTTAACCGGCATATTCAATGTGCAACCGCTTGCCCTCTCGTGCCCGCCACCACCGTATTTTTTTGCTATAACAGAAACATCAGGGCCGCTTGAACGCATACTTACTTTAACACCGCCATCAACTTCTTTAAAATAAAAGGCTATTTTAACTGTGTCAATGCTTCTTGGGTAGTTAACAATTCCGCCCAATTCCGAATCTGTTGCCTTGTATTTGTTTATCACTTTTTTAGTAACAGTTACAGACGCGATTTTGCCGTCTGCTAACACTTCAAGCGTTGAAAGAGCCTCTTTTGCAAGTAACAACTCTTTTTGAGAGTTGGTATCAAATATAAATGCGTTAATATAAGAAAAATCAAAATTAAAGCCTATCAGTTTCCCTGCAATTTCGTGAGTTCTTAAGGTAGTATTCGAATATGAAAACCGTCCCGAATCAGAAGATATGGCGATATATAAATTTTGTGCAATGTCATCATCAATATCGACTTGTAAATACTCTAGCAAACAATATATTATTTCACCAGTCGCTGAGGATTTTGCATCAATATAATTAAACATCGCAAAGCCGTCATTCGTGCCGTGATGGTCTATGTTTACCGTTTTTTCGCACGACTTGAAAATATCACATCTGCTTTGTAGTCTGTCTATATCTCCACAGTCAACTGCAATTACCAAATCGGGAGTTGATACAGTAGAAACCGCATCTTTGATTATTGTGAAAAACTTTGCATCCTTGTCTTTTTCTTCAACAATAACCTCTGCATTTTTGCCCATTTTCAACAAACCCAGTTTAAGTGCATAAGATGAGCCAAGGCAGTCTCCGTCAACGCTTTTGTGCGGTAAAATTATAATATTGTTGCTCGTTTTTATTGCGTTCGCAATATCTGTAAACATAATATCATAGTCCTTTTAAAATTTCATTTATATGTGCACCGTACTCAATAGAATGGTCGAGATTAAAGGTAACTTCAGGTGAAATCCGAAGTTTTAGTCTTGAACCAAGTTCTCGTCTCACAAAACCCGATGCACTGTTAAGTCCTGCAATAGCATCATTTTGTACCTTTTCATCACCTAAAACGCTTACAAATACAACGCATTTGCTTAAATCTTTGGAAACATCTGTTGCCACAACACTTACAAGCCCTTTTTTCACTCTCGGGTCTTTTAGTTCTCTAATTAACTGACTTATTTCCTTTTTGGTTTCTTCATTAATTCTGTTAATTCTGTTTGACATAAATTACTCCTATCTTGGTACTTCCTCCATTATAAAGCATTCAATAACATCGCCCTCTTTAATGTCATTGTATCGCTCAACACCCAGACCGCATTCGTAACCTGTTGAAACTTCTTTAACATCATCTTTAAATCTTTTTAACGAGTTAAGCATACCTTCGTGAACAACAATACCGTCTCTAACAATTCGTACTTCGCTGTTACGCTGAATTTTTCCGTCAGTTACATAACAACCCGCTATAGTACCAACGCCTGAAACTTTGAATGTCTGTCTGATTTCCGCGTGTCCTAATACATTTTCGCGATAGGTAGGCTCAAGCATACCTTTCATAGCTGCTTCTATTTCTTCAATAGCCTGATAAATAATTCGGTAAAGTCTGATTTCAACATTTTTAAGTGCAGCAGAATCCATTGTCGCTGCAGATGGTCGTACATTAAAGCCTACAATGATTGCATTTGAAGCAGACGCAAGCATAATGTCAGACTCGTTTACTGTACCAACTGCACCGTGAATTACATTAATTCTTACCTCGTCATTTGAAAGTTTAACAAGTGATTGAGTAACCGCCTCAACAGAACCTTGTACATCCGCTTTTACAATAATGTTAAGGTCTTTAATCTGACCTTGCTCAATCTGGTCAAACAATGCATCAAGAGAGATAACCTGCTGTGTCGACTTGTTGTATTCTTCTTTAATCTTCTGTTTTCTGTTTTCGACAACCTCACGCGCCTTACGCTCGTCAGTAACAACATAGAACAAATCTCCGCCTTCAGGAGTTTCACTTAAACCGATAAGTTCAACAGGAACACAAGGTCCAGCAGTTTTAACTTTTTTGCCCTTGTCATCTGTCATCGCTCTTACTTTACCTACTGCAGTACCCGCAACAACTACATCACCTGTTTTAAGTGTACCGTTTTGGACCAATACTGTAGCAACAGGGCCTCTTCCCTTATCAAGTTTTGCTTCAATAACAGTACCTTTTGCAAGTCTGTTGGGGTTTGCTTTTAATTCTTTCATATCCGCAACCAAAAGCACCATTTCAAGCAAGGTATCAACATTCTCGCCTTTTAGTGCCGAAATAGGTACACAAATAGTGTCTCCACCCCATTCTTCAGGCACAAGACCGTGTTCTGTTAGTTGTTGTTTTACCAAATCAGGATTAGCCGTATCTTTATCAATTTTATTAATAGCAACTATAATATTAATATTTGCCGCTTTCGCGTGATTTATAGCCTCAATTGTCTGTGGCATAATACCGTCATCTGCTGCAACCACCAAAATTGCAACATCTGTAACCTGTGCTCCCCTTGCTCTCATAGAAGTAAACGCTTCATGTCCGGGTGTGTCAAGAAAAGTAATATCTCTGTCGTTTATTCTTACTCTGTAAGCACCGATATGCTGAGTAATACCGCCTGCTTCAGTATCAATTACATTTGTTTTTCTGATACTGTCAAGAAGCTTGGTTTTACCATGGTCAACATGACCCATAACAACAACAACAGGTGAACGGTCAACCAAATCTTCTTCCTTATCCTCTACATCATTAAATAATATATCTTCTTCTGTAATTATGACCTCTTTTTCGACTTCAGCGTTAAATTCAGTCGCAATTAACGCCGCGGTATCAAAATCAATGGTCTGACTTACAGACGCCATTACGCCAATCATCATAAGGCACTTAACAACTTCAGCAGCAGGTCTGCCAAGTTTTTCGGCAAAGTCGCCTACAGAAATTTCATCTCCGATTGCAACCGTGATCTTTTCAGCCTTTTGTTTTTTCTCTTTGTTTAATTTGATTTCTTCTTTGTCAAATTTTTCGTTTTTCTTTCCCTTTTTGATTTTTTGTTTTCCGCCTGCTAGGTTGTCTCCCTTTATATTGTCAGGTACAAGTTCCTCAATTTTTTCAGTGTCGTATTTGTCAAGGTCAACATTTGACTTTCTTGTATCAACATAATGTTTTTCTTTTTTGCTGATTGTTGTTTCCGTCTCTTTCGAAACAGTAACTTCTTCCTTTTTCTTTTCTTTTTTTGGCTTTTCTTCAAGTTTTTTCAGTATGAAATCAAATTCTTCAACTTGATATTTTTGAGTAAAGTACTCCAAAATTATATCAAGTTCATTGTTTGAAATTGAACTTGAGGTGGTTTTGGCTTTGCTACCGAATTTCGTTAACAATTCCATTACCTCATTTTTATCAACATCTAAATCCTTGGCAAATGAACTAATTTTTATTTTTGCTACTGCCATATAATCACCCTTTCATCAGTTTGTTATTACAAACTTACAAATCACTTCTGCAAATTTTTCATCATTTACTGAAACACAAGCGGTTAGTTCTCGTCCTAATGCGTTTCCCAAAACGGACATTGTCCCTGCCCTTAAAAGTTTCACCTTATAGTGTCCGCATTTGTCTGTAACTTTTTTAACAGTTGATGCGGAAGCATCACAGGCAAGTATTACCAGTTTGCTTTTGTTCCCTCTTACACTTGCTACAACGCTTTCTGTTCCGTCTGACAAAAGCCCGGCTTTTTTCGCAAGTCCTAAGTATCCTAACACTTTGTTATCTAACATTACTGCACTCCTCATATATTTCCTCGGGTACTTTTGTTTTAAGCCCTCTTGATAAACCGTTTGTTTTTTTTAATTTTAAAATGCAGTCCTGTTTGTTGCAAACATATACTCCTCTTCCGCCCGTATTCCTGACTTCAACAGTACCGTCTTTTAATTTTGCAACTCTTATAAGTTGTTCCTTGGGCAAAACACTTCTGCATGATATACACATTCTCTGAGGAACATATTTCCCATCTTTAAAGATTTTTTCGTGTTTCAAAATCAATCATCTTCTTCGCCTTTAATAATATCTATCTTCCAGCCTGTAAGTTTTGCTGCCAATCTTACATTTTGTCCCTCTTTTCCGATTGCAAGGGATAACTGACTTTTCGCTACAACCGCTGTGCAGATTTTGTTTTCTTCGTCAACTGTTACACTCTCCACATCAGCAGGCGCAAGTGCTGCCGCAATGTATTCTGCAGGATTTTCGCTGTACTTAATAATATCAATTTTTTCACCGTTTAATTCATCAACTATGTTTTGAACCCTTGTTCCCTTAGAACCTACGCAAGCACCGATTGGGTCGACATTTTCATCAGTTGAATAAACAGCAATTTTTGTTCTTGAACCGGCTTCCCTTGAAATACTTTTAATTGCAACAACTCCTGACTGAATTTCGGGAACTTCAAGTTCAAACAGTTTTCTTACCAAACCTGAGTGAGTTCTTGAAATAACAATCTGCGGTCCTTTTGTGGTTTTCTGCACTTCAACTACATATACCTTAATTCTTTGGTTTGGTCTGTAATTGTCTGTTTCAACCTGTTCCTGAGGCATAAGCATTGCTTCCACATTGCCGAAATTAATCATAATGCTCTTTCTTTCCACTCTTTGAACAATACCTGAAACAATGTTGTTTACCTTGTCTGAAAATTCATTGTAAACCATTGATCTTTCTGCTTCTCTTATACGCTGTGTAACAACCTGACGGGCTGTTTGTGCGGCAATTCTGCCAAATGTCTGGGGAACCGTCTGTTCCTCAAAAACATCACCCTCTTCAAATTTGGGGTTAATTTTCTTTGCTTCCTTAACTGAAATTTCACAATCAGGTACATTTACTTCTGCAACTATATCTTTTCTTATAAAAACATTCATACTACCTGTTTTTCTGTCAATTTCAACTCTTACATTTTTATTGCTTCCGTAATTCTTTTTGTAAGCAGATACAAGCGCCTGTTCCAACGCTTCAATAAGTACATCTCTGCTTATGCCTTTTTCCTTTTCAAACTGCTCCAATAATGTAACAAAATCTTCACTCATTTTTTTAATCACTCCCTGTTAAAATTTAAAAACAACATTTGCTTTAGCAATGTTTTTTCTTTCAATTTTTAATTCTTCTCCATCACGCAATAAAACGACAGTCGTAATATCAGTGCTTAAAAGTTTTCCTGTAACTTCTTTGTCCTGACCTTTTACTAACTTAACTTTTATTTCTTCACCTGTTGCATCTAAAAAATGTTTGTCAGTTTTAAGCACTCTTTCGATACCAGGAGATGAAACTTCTAAAAAGTAAGCATCAGGTATTAAGTCTTCGCGGTCTAAGTACTCGCTTAATTCTCTGCTTATTTTTTCGCAGATATCAAGGTCTACTCCCTCTTCGCTCCAAACATAAATACGCAAAAACTTGTGAGGACCTTCTTTTACAAATTCAACATCGTAAATACTGTAACCGTAATTTTTTGAAATTAGCTCACCTTGTGTAAAAACAATCTCTTCCGTTTTCGAGTAAGCCACAGTTTTCACTCCCTTCATAAAACAAAGAGTGGGTAAAACCCACTCTTTGCAAAAACCTTATAATGTAAAGATATTATACCACAAAAACTTTAAATAATCAAGTCTTTTTTAAAAAAACTTTAAATTATTTACTTACAGTTGTACCCAAGTTCAAAAGCAGATACATTTACTTCATAAAACTTTTCGGGTACTGTTTCTTTTATAACATCAAGCCACACCTGTTTGTCGATATTCATTTTTGACGCCAACACGCCAATTAATGCAACATTAACCGCCTTTACATTTCCTGCCTCTAATGCAAGTTTTGTTGCATCAACAGAAATCATCGAAACACCTTTTTTCTCGATTTTGCCTAGTATGTTTTCGGGATATTGTTCTGCACCTATTATAACAGGCATCGGGTCAATCTGCTGTGTATTAACAATCAGTTTACCGTCATTTTTAAGGTAATCGAGGTATCTGTATGCCTCAAGCTGTTCAAAAGCAAGAATAATGTCTGCACCACCTTTGTCAATAATTGGCGCATATACTTTTTCGCCGTAACGAACATAAGTTACAACGCTTCCGCCTCTTTGGCTCATACCGTGAACTTCTGAAACTTTAACATCAAAACCCTGTTTTATGGCAACATTACCTAAAATTCTGCTGGCAAGAAGTGTGCCCTGACCGCCAACACCTACAATCATAATACTTTTATTCATTGTTGCCACCTCCAATTGCACCTAATTTACACATTTTAGTACACAAACCGCAACCATTACACTGTGTTTTGTCAATTTCAACTTTTCCGTCTTTCAATGAAATTGCAGGACAGCCTATTTTCATACATTGTTTGCAGTTTACGCACTTTTCTTTGTCAATGGTAAGCGGGCCGGGGAATTTAACTCCCTTTAAAAGTGCACAAGGGCGTCTTGAAATTATAACCGAAGGTTCTTCTTTAACAACTTCTGCCTTAACGACTTTTTCAAAGTTTAAAACATCAAAGGGATCAGCAACTACCACATTTTCTATACCTACAGCCTGGCAAAGTTTAACCAAATCAACCTGACTTGTTACTTCTTTTTTAATTGTATATCCTGTTGTTGGATTATCCTGATGACCTGTCATGCCGGTTATTGAATTATCAAGAATAATAACAGTGCTTACTCCTTTGTTGTAAACAATATCAACTATTCCTGTTATACCGCTGTGCATAAATGTTGAGTCGCCGATAATTGCAACAGTTTTATTTTTAAATTCCTTATTACCTGTTTTTTCAATGCCATGTGCCATACCGATACTTGCACCCATACATACACAAAAATCAATACTCTGAAGCGGTGCTAGTGCACCTAATGTGTAACAACCAATATCACCGCATACTGACATACCAAGTTTTTTAAGAACATAGAACATACCTCTGTGAGGGCAACCGGGGCACATAACAGGAGGCCTTACAGGCACCTGTTCGTCAATAGTAAATGTATTTACATCTTTGCCGTCAATCGCCTTTTTAATGAAGTTTGTGCTGTATTCGCCAAGTAAACTGAATGTGTCTTTCCCAATTACATCTATGCCTAAAATTTTGCAGTGGTTTTCAATAACAGGGTCTAATTCTTCTATAACATAAACCTTGTCAACTTTACTCGCAAAATCTTTAATAAGTTTTTCAGGCATAGGATAAACCATACCAAGTTTTAAGAAAGAAGCATTTGGAAACGCTTCTTTTGCATACTGATAGCAAATACCGGAAGATATAATACCGATTTTTGTATCATTCATCTCAACAGTATTCAATGAACAATTTTCTGCATATTCCGACATATCTTTCAAACGCTGTTCAACATAAATATGGCGTTTCTTAGCCATAGCAGGCATCATAACTGTCTTCATCGGGTTCTTCTCGTACGCCTTAAATTCCACTTCTTCTCTGTCGCAAATCTCAACAAGACTTTGAGAATGTGCAACTCTTGTTGTAAGTCTTAAAATGATGGGAGTATCAAACTTTTCACTTAAATCATAAGCAAGTTTTATGTACTCTTTACACTCTCCGCTGTCTGATGGTTCAACAACTGGAATTTTGGCAGCCATAGCAAGCATTCTGGTATCTTGCTCGTTTTGTGAACTGTGCATACCGGGGTCATCAGCAATACAAACAACCAGACCGCCGTTAACACCTGTATATGACGCAGTAAAAAGCGGGTCTGCCGCCACATTAAATCCTACATGTTTCATACAAGTCGCAGCACGGCTTCCGCCAAATGACGCACCTATTGCAACTTCTGCGGCAACTTTTTCATTTGGTGCCCATTCTGAATAAATTTCATCATATTTTGCAATGTTTTCTGTAATTTCAGTACTTGGTGTACCCGGATAAGAAGCAACAACTTTTACGCCTGCTTCATATATACCACGAGCAACTGCCTCGTTACCAAGCAAAAGTTTTTTCATAAAACCTACCTCCTATTGAATTTCATTTTGCTTTGCTACAAGATTTTCAGTGCTGTACATTTTTCTCAACTTCGGTTTTTCTATCTTACCGGTAGCATTTCTGGGCACTGGTGCAAAAATAAACCTGTGAGGTCTTTTATATCTGGGTAATTTATGGCAAAACTCGGCAATTTCCTCTTCTGTCATTGTTTCACCATCTTTAACCTGAATAATAGCGGCGGCAATTTCACCAAGACGAGCATCGGGTAAACCAATAACCGCAGTATCGCTTATTTTACAGTTCTTACGCAAATAATCCTCTATCTGCACAGGATATAGATTTTCACCGCCGGAGATAATAACATCTTTCTTTCTGTCAACAAGATATATAAAACCTTCTTCATCCTCCTGTGCCATATCACCTGTAAACAGCCAGCCATCTTTTATCACTTCGTTAGTAGCCTTTTCATCTTTATAATAGCAAAGCATTACGCCCGGGCCTTTAACTGCCAGTTCGCCGACATCTCCTTTTTTTACCGGTTGACCCTTCTCATCAACTATTTTAACTTCCCAACCATAGCCTGCCTTACCTATAGCACCGACATGTTCAATGTTATCCATACCAAGATGAACACAACCCGGACCTATTGATTCGCTAAGTCCATAGTTAGTATCATATTTATGTTTAGGGAAAACAGTTTTCCATCTCTTAATTAAACTCGGAGGTACGGGCTGTGCCCCGATATGCATAAGCCTCCATTGGTCTAAGCGGTAATCATCTAAATTAATATCCCCTCTGTCCAGAGCGTCAAGCAAATCCTGTGCCCACGGCACAAGCAACCACACTATTGTGCATTTTTCTTCTGAAACGGCTTTTAAAATCCATTCAGGCTTAACACCTTTTAAAAGCACCGCTTTACCGCCAACCATAAAACTGCCGAACCAGTGCATTTTTGCTCCCGTATGATAAAGGGGAGGAATACATAAGAACACATCATCTTTTGTTTGCTGATGATGGTTTTGTTCTGTCTTGACTGCATGCATAAGACTTCTGTGAGCATGAACTATTGCCTTGGGAAAGCCTGTAGTCCCCGAAGAAAAGTAAATTGCTGCCAAATCGTCATCTGTCATAGAAATTGCGGGAGTATTTGAAGAGCAATAAGTTACAAGGCTGTTATAGTTTTCCGCAAAAGTAGGGCAATCGTCTCCAACATAAAGTTTTGTATGTACCCTTGGAATGCAGTCGCATATTTCTTCAATACGACCAATAAATTCAGGACCGAATATCAAAACATCACAGTCTGCAAGTTTTAAACAATATTCAATTTCATCTGCAGTATATCTGTAATTTAGCGGAACAGCCATTGCTCCCGCCTTTAAAACGCCAAAATATATAGGAAGCCACTCAAGGCAGTTCATAAGTAAAATTGCAACTTTGTCCCCTTTTTTAATTCCTCTTGCAAGCAAAAGATTAGCAAAGCGATTTGCCCTTTTGTTAAACTCGCTCCACGATATTTCAGTTCTGTATGACTCGTTGGGACTTGCCTCAATTAATGAATACTCACGCCAGGTCATTTTAGACTGATTTTCATATTTTGGATTTATTTCTACCAATGCAATGTCATTGGGATATAAATCTGCATTTCTGTTAAGAATGTCGGTAATTGGCATTATAATACTTTCTCCTTTTATTTAACAACAATATTAACCAACTTATTGGGAATAACAATAGTTTTTACTATATCTTTCCCGCTGATCAGTTCTGCGATTTTCTCATCGGCAAGAGCAATTTTTTCTATTTCTTCTTTAGTTGCAGTTGCCAAAACATCTACTTTGCTCTTTATCTTACCATTAATCTGAACAACTATTTCATAACTGTCATCAATAGTTTTTTCTTCATCAAACTGAGGCCATGAACTGTCTGTAATATGACCTTCAAAACCTGCAATTTCCCACAATTCTTCAGTAATGTGAGGTGCTATCGGGTTTAACAAAGTAATAAATGTTTTGAATTCGCCTTTTGTGATTTTACCCACCTTGCTTACTTCGTTAATAAGTGCCATAAGCGAAGCAATGGCAGTGTTGAATTTCATTTTGTCAATATCCGAGGTAACCTTTTTGATTGTTTTGTGCATTTCGGTTTCAAGTTCGGGTGAGTATGACATATCGTCAACTAAAATATCCTGCAAATTCCATACTCTTTCTAAAAACTTGTAACAACCTTTAACACCGTTCATTGACCACGGTGTTGCCTGATCGAAAGCACCAATAAACATTTCGTATGCTCTGAATGTATCAGCACCATAATCATTTACAACATCATCAGGATTAATAACATTACCCCTTGATTTCGACATTTTTTCGCCGTTTTCACCTAATATCATACCATGAGATGTTCTCTTCTGATACGGCTCTTTTGTAGGAACTGCACCAATGTCATATAGTGCTTTGTGCCAAAATCTTGAATACAACAAGTGAAGTGTAGTATGCTCCATACCGCCGTTGTACCAGTCAACAGGCAACCAGTAATTCAATTTTTCCTCTGATGCCAATTCATCAGCATTTGTTGGATCGATATATCTTAAGAAATACCATGAAGAACCTGCCCATTGAGGCATAGTGTCCGTTTCTCTTTTTGCTTCTCCTCCGCATTTCGGACAAGTAGTGTTAACCCAGTCAGTAAGTTTAACAAGCGGAGACTCACCATCTTCGCCCGGTTCAAAATTCTCTGTTTTAGGTAAAGTTAAAGGCAACTGTTCATAAGGTACAGGTACCCATCCACATTTATCGCACCATACAAGAGGAATAGGTTCTCCCCAATAACGCTGACGCGAGAACACCCAGTCGCGTAGTTTATAATTAACTTTTCTGACACCTACTCCTTTTTTCGCCAAATCTTCAATGATTGCAGTTTTAGCCTGTGCAACAGACATTCCGTTTAAGAAGCCGGAATTAACCATAACACCGTCTTCAACATCTGTGTATGCTTCTTTTTGCACATCTTCTCCACCTGCAACAACTTCAATAATAGGCATACCGAATTTTTTTGCAAAATCCCAGTCTCGTGTATCGTGAGCAGGAACAGCCATAATAGCGCCTGTGCCGTATGTTACAAGAACATAATCAGAAATCCACACAGGAATTTCTGCACCGTTTACAGGGTTGATTGCAGTAACACCTTTTAACATTACACCTGTTTTGTCCTTTGCAAGTTCAACTCTTTCAAACTCGCTCTTTTTAGATGCCATAGTCTTATATTCCAGAACTTCAGCATAATTCTCAATCTTATCTTTATACTTTTCAATAAATGCATGTTCTGGAGACAAAACCATATATGTAGCACCAAACAAAGTATCAGGTCTTGTTGTATAAACTGTAATTAACTCGTCGCAGTCCTTAATTGCGAACTTAACCTCGGCACCTTCTGAACGGCCAATCCAGTTTTTCTGTTGTAATTTAATTTTTTCCAAAAAGTCCAATTCGTCCAAATCATCAATCAGACGCTGTGCATACTCTGTAATTTTAAGCATCCATTGTGATTTTTCTTTTTGAACAACCTCACTTCCGCAACGCTCGCAAACGCCGTTTACAACTTCTTCGTTTGCAAGACCTACTTTACAGCCCGTACAGAAGTTGATAGGCATCTTTGTTTTGTACGCCAAGCCTTTTTCAAATAATTTTAAGAAAATCCATTGTGTCCATTTGTAGTAGTTTGGGTCAGTAGTATTAATTTCTTTTGACCAGTCAAAAGAAAAACCAAGCATTTTTAACTGTCTTTTAAAGTTTTTAATATTTTCCTGTGTAACGATTTCAGGATGAATGTTATTCTTAATAGCAAAATTTTCCGTAGGAAGACCAAAAGCGTCCCAACCCATAGGAAACAGTACATTATATCCCTCAAGGCGTTTTTTTCTTGAAATAATATCTAAAGCGGTGTAACCTCTCGGATGGCCTACATGTAGTCCGTGCCCTGACGGATACGGAAATTCAACGAGACCGTAAAACTTGGGTTTTGAATAATCTTCTCCCGCTTTAAAAGTTTCGTTTTCATCCCAGTGGTTTTGCCATTTTTTCTCGATTTCCTTATAATTGTAATTCATAATTACTCCTCCAATAGTTTTGAAATATCAACTTGTTTACCATCGGACCACAAATGTTCAAGGTTGTAAAAATCTCTTGTTTCACCATACATTATGTGAACAATAATGTCTTTGTAATCAAGTAAAATCCATGTACCTGTACCGTAGCCTTCTTTGTGATAGCCAACTTCTGCCTCATGACCTTCCATGCAGTATTCAACTTCGTCTGCAAGGGCTTTAACATGTGTTGATGATGTACCTGTGCAGATAACAAGATAATCTCCCAACTGGCTTATTTCTCTTATATCTATTACTTTAATATCGTTGCCCTTTTTAGAATCTAACGCTTTTACTGCGGTTTTAACCATTTCCAAACTCATATTTTACATCCTTTCATCAAAAAATGATTCATTGCATTCACTGTCTCTGTATGTAACATTCTGTTTGATGAAACAAGTTTTAATATGGTATATTTTAAAACCATAAAAATTGCTTCATCTAATTTTTCGAATGCTTTTTGCCTTATGTTTTCAACTTCGGGGTAGTCTCTGTTACATTCAATAGCATCAGCAATATATATTATTTTCGTAAGAAGTGGCATTTCTGCTTTAGATGTTGTGTGATAGTATATTGCGTCAAAAATTTCAGGATCATCAATTCCCAATTCGATTTTAACATAATATGCTCCTACCGATGCATGTAAAAGTTTTGGTTCTTTTACAATAAAATCTTCCAACTCAACACCGTTCTTTTTTGCATAGTCTATCATTTCCTCATAAGAAAAGTCTTTAACTATGTCGTGCAAAAGGCCTGCGATATACGCTTTTTCTTTGTCGGCGCCGTATTTTTCAGCAAGTTTTACAGCCATATCCTTAACACCAAGACTGTGCTTGTATCTTCTTGGCGACATTATTTTTTCAATATATTTTTCATAATCCATTTTCGCTAATCCTTTTTATACAAATCATGTTTTAAAATGTATTCATGAACACGCTTTGGTAAAATTTGTTCTGTGTTTTGTTTTTTGTTAAAAGCTTCCCGTATCATAGTTGATGAAATTTCAGGACCGCATCCGTCTAACAGTATAATTTCACCGCCGTACCTTTTTTGTACCTTTTGGCACTCTTCTTTTATATTAAAACAGGTATCCGACTTTCTGTTGATAACTAAAACAGAAGCATATCTAAATATCTCATCAGGTTCTTTCCACTCGTCAATATCATATACACAGTCTGCACCTATAATAAAATACAACTTGTCGTTTTTATATTTTTTGGAAAGTTCCCTAAGAGTTTCGAATGTATAACACACACCTTCACGGGTTATCTCTATATCGGATACCATATAATTTTCATATTCATTTACTGCACACAATACCATGTTATATCTGTGCATTCCGCCTGTTATTCTGCTGTTATCTTTATGAGGAACAGTCCCCGCAGGAATAAAAATAATTTTATCAAGGTCTTCCTGTTCCATAGCCAGTTTTGCCATATACAGATGACCGTTATGAATGGGGTCAAATGTTCCTCCTAAAATACCGATTTTATTCATTATTTTCACCTATTAAATCAGGTCTTTTTATTTTGGTTCTTTCTAAACTTTGTCCTTTTCTCCAACTCTCGATATTTTTGTGATGACCGCTCAAAAGCACCTCAGGAACTTTTCTGCCCATAAATTCAGGCGGTCTTGTGTACTGAGGATACTCAAGCATATTATTGTAATGAGACTCGTCAATAAAGGACATATCATCAGATAATACCCCCGGCACAAGCCTTGCCACACAGTCTGCTACAACTGCAGCGGGAAGTTCTCCGCCGGTCAGTACATAATCACCGATTGACAATTCAAAGTCAACTATTTCTTCGATAATTCTTTCGTCAACGCCTTCGTAATGTCCGCAAAGCAAAATTATATGTTCATAAGTTGCAAGTTCCTTTGCAACTTCCTGATTAAATACCTTGCCCTGCGGGGACATATAAATCACTACAGGCTTTGTTTCAGTACTGTCAACAATACTTTTATACGCGTCGTAAATTGGTTGGGGTTGCATTACCATTCCCATACCTCCACCGTATGGATAATCATCAACACGGCGGTGCTTGTCCTTGGAAAAGTCGCGAATGTTAATGCAATTTACCTCTATTTTATTGTTTGCCCGAGCCCTGCCAATTATGCTTTCTGACAAAATATTATCTACCATTTCAGGGAATAAAGTAAGAATATCAATTCTCATTAAAGTATTCCTCCGTTAAGCAAACATCAATTCTGTTACTGTCAATATTTATACCTTTAACAATTTCCTTAATTGCAGGAACAAGTATTTCTTTTCCGTCATCTGATTTCACAACATAAACATCATTTGCCTTCAACTGTAAAACCTCATCAACTTTGCCAACCAACTCTCCGTTATTGTATACACAAAGCCCTATTAAATCAACGATAAAATAAGTGTTTTCGGGAAGTTTTGGCAAAGAAGATTTTTTAGCAAAAACTACTTTGTTAATAAACTCCGGTGTGTCGTCAATAGAATTCACTCCTGAAAGTTTAATAATAAACAGATTTTTTTGCTCACGGGAATTAGTAATTTCGTACTGTTTTTCGTTAATATATACAGTTTTTATCTGCTTAAAAAAGTCGAACCCATCACACCATGGTGCAAGTTTCATTTCGCCTTTTAAGCCGTGTGTATTCACAATTTTCCCGATTTCAAGCATAAAGATACTCTCCTTCAAAAAAGCATTGTAGGGAAGAAAACAATTAAGTTTCCTCCCCTTGCTTATATAATATCAACAATAACTTTTTTACCCGTTTTGGCAGAAGCACTGCGAATAACGGTACGAATTGCTTTTGCAATTCTTCCCTGTTTGCCGATAACCTTGCCCATATCACCTTCAGACACACGCAACTCCAAAGTTATCGAAGTTTCTGTTTCAGTTTCTGTAACTGTTACGGCGTCTTTGTCATCAACAAGTGATTTGGCAATAAACTCCAATAGTTCTTTCATAGATTAATACTCCTTTTGCTTTTTAGCATTCTTTAAGCAATTTCTTTACGGTGTCTGTAGGTTGTGCACCGTTCTTAATCCATTTTTCTGCTTTTTCTTTGTCAATGTTGATTGTTGAAGGGTCTGTCAAAGGATTGTATGTGCCGATTTCTTCGATAAAACGACCATCACGAGGATATCTTGAGTCAGCAACTACAACACGGTAAAAAGGACTTTTTTTAGCACCCATTCTCTTTAAACGAATTTTTACTGCCATTTTAATTCACCTCCAAAATTAATTATCTATGCTAAAGGAAATTTCATTTTCCTAAAGGCACCTTTTTTATTCATTTTGCCAAACTGCTTGAACATTTTTTGCATCTGTTCAAACTGCTTTAAAAGAGTATTTACCTGCTGAACATTTGTTCCGCTTCCCATAGCAATTCTTTGTTTTCTGCTCGAATTGATAATGGATGGATTTGAACGCTCTTTTTTTGTCATACTTTTAATTATTGCTTCAATGTGAGCCAGTTTCTTCTCGTCAACCGTTGCACCCTGCAAAGTTTTTGCATCAACACCGGGTATCATACCCAAAAGATTTTCAAGAGGACCCATTTTTTTCATTTGCTCCATCTGGTCTAAAAAATCATCAAGGTCAAATTGTTGCTTGCGAAGTTTTTCCTCTAATTCTTGAGCTTTCTTTTCATCAAATGCCTGTTCCGCCTTTTCAATAAGAGACAAAACATCACCCATCCCAAGAATTCTTGATGCCATTCTGTCAGGATAAAAAGGCTCAAAATCTTCAGGTTTTTCACCTGCACCTATAAATTTAATCGGTTTGCCCGTGATTTTTCTTACTGATAGCGCCGCACCGCCTCGGGCGTCGCCGTCTAATTTAGTAAGAATAACACCGTCAATGTCCAACTGTTCGTTAAAACTGCTGGCAACATTTGATGCGTCCTGGCCTGTCATAGCATCAACCACAAGCAAAGTTTCATTTATGTTAACAGAACTTTTAATGTTCTTTAACTCCTGCATTAAATCTTCATCAATATGAAGTCTTCCGGCAGTATCGATAATTACTATATCGTTGCCGTACTTTTTAGCGTGTTCAATCGCCTGTTTCGAAATATCAACAGGGTCTTTACTGTTGGGATTTTTAAATACCGGAATGTCAAGTTTTTCACCAACAACACATAACTGGTCAATAGCCGCAGGTCTGTAAACATCACAGGCAACAAGCAAAGGGCGTCTCCCCTGCTTTTTGAACATCCCGCCCAGTTTTCCCGCAGTAGTAGTTTTACCTGCACCCTGCAAACCTGTCATCATAATAACCGTAGGCGGTTTTGAGGAAATACTTATTTTAGCGTTTTCACCGCCCATTAGTGCGGTTAATTCCTCATTTACTATTTTAACTATCTGCTGTCCGGGTGTAAGAGATTCCATAACCTCCGCGCCTGATGCTCTTTCAGTAACAGCGGTAATAAATTCCTTTACCACTTTAAAGTTAACATCAGCCTCCAAAAGTGCAAGTTTAACCTCTCGCATACCCTCTTTCAAGTCTGCTTCGGATATTTTACCTTTGCCTCTTAACTTTTTAAAAACACCTTGCAGTTTTTCAGATAAGTTGCTCATTTTATTCCTCTATTCCGCATAACAAAATATATATTTTTTCAATTTCACTATGTACTTCGCCGTCTGTGTTTTCAAGTAGTTTCAATGCTATATCCTTTGCCTTTAAAACTTCACTCCGTTGCTTTTGGTATCTTGACAAAGCGCCTATTTTGCTTTCCAGTTCTAAAAGTACATTTTCTGCGCGTTTTATATTGTCCCTCACTCCTTGGCGGGTAATTGACAAATGTTCGCTTATTTCGGCAAGAGAAAGGTCTTCGTTATAGTACAAATCTATAACTTCCGCCTGCTTATCCGTAAGCATATCGTGATAAAAATCATAAAGCATTATTATACCAAGATTTTTACTCATAAACACACCTCACATACTGTAAAGCAAAAGTACTTTACAAGTATACACAATAAACGAACATTTGTCAATAGTTTTTTATTAATTTCCGTAAATTCCCGCTCTGTCGTTAATAACAAGAATTTTAATCATCGTATCATTAAGACCAAGGTTGCCTTTTTCATCGCCTTTTAAGTATCCTTTGTCCATAAGCTTTTGCACGGTTGCTTTTGACCATTCAGGGCAATTATTTACTTTATTATATGTATTTTCCATTTTCTCACCTCTTTTTTTAAGTTTTGTCATTTCGTCAAGAGGGAAATATTTTCCCGGGCACACTGACCCTCCAAAGTATTTGTGTCCCTCTATCCTTTTTGCATTAGGCAGTATCTTTTGAAGATACTCTATTAATTGAACTCCGCTTTCAAACTGGCTGTCAGGCATAGAAATTTTTACCGAATGATAATCCCCCTGAAAACCAATACTTATTATGTGGCTGTTATGGTTAGCCACACCTGCTCCCACATTTAATCCTCTGCCTTTATAAATCGTGCCGTCAAAAGATATAAAATAGTTGTATCCGATTGCAGTCCATCCATTATTAATATGCCACCTTTCAACCTCTTTAACACCTGCCGTTTTGTGTGCCATATGGTGTAAAACGATTGTGTCAACCTTATTGGTGTCCAAAGGCGTCATTATGCCTTTTACAATCTGATTTGGAATATTTGAAATCTTCATAATATCACCTCCTTTAGTTTAATCTATCACGAAAAAAACGACAGTGTGCGACAACTTTGTTAAATTTTTATGTCAGGCATTGATTATTATTTGAATTTTTGTTATTATAATTAAAAAGGAGGAATTTAATATGAAAAAGATTATTTCATTAATTTTAGCGGTATGTACGCTGTTTACAATTGCATACGCTACAGATACACAGGGCCATTGGGCTACAGAAGAAATCAAATGGGCAAAAGAGATTAAAGCAATGAACGGCTACCCCGATGGTACATTTAAGCCTGACGAGTTCATCACTCGTGCAGAGGCTTTAAAAACTGTTACTATATTATTTAATGTAACAAGCGACGAGAAAAAATTTGACGATGTATCGGAACAGGATTGGCATTATACATATATTAAAGACGGCCACAGCGTAATGCCACCGTTTTCAGACAACAACTTTAATCCCGACGAACAAATTACAAGGCAAGACGCAATATATGCAATTATCAAAGCAAAATTCGGCGATGTAACTGCAGACGAAAGCGTTGTAGATTTTTACAAGGACGCATACAAAATTGCTGATTACGCAAAAACCGCCGTTTCATTTGCAAAAGAAAAAGAAATTGCAATAGGTTATGAGGACTATACAATAAGACCTGATATTCCGCTTACAAGAGCAGAATTTGCAAAACTTCTTAAAGTGTCTTACGAAACAGTAATTGAAGAAGAAATTAAGCCGGAAAAACCTGAAGTTGAAGAACAACAAGTAAAAGTCAGCAACTTTATTCCTGTGTTGTCAGTTTCTCTTACAACCAACGAAGACGGATACGAAGTAAAACAAATAAACGGAATTAAACCGGAAAAAGATGTAACTTTCTTAACAACAGCAAGTTTTGACGGTACAATAAAAAAAGGTGATACAATAATCCCGGTTTTCAACAATAAAAACTATGTTAAATCTGCAAGAATTCTTGCAACCTGCGACGGCACTACAGTTAATTTCGGCACAGAATATATGATAGATGTCAACAATACAAGTAACAAATCAAAGTACTATTACGGCGAGATAGAAAACATAGAAAGAAACACTGTTATATTAAAAGATAACGCTAAATCAACAGGCTCTTTCACCCTTGATTTCGTGGCAAAATCTGATGCAGAAACATATTTTTACTACACAGGTGCAAACGAAAGAAACAACTTGTATATTGATGACAAAGAAGCGCTGGAATTTGCGGACGGAAACATTTACCTTGGCTCTGAGCAAGTAACAACTGCTTATGTTGTTGCCCGTGAAATAGACGGGGAATTAACTGAAATGACTATATATGTAATCAAATAATATGAACTGTAACATTTGCCCGAGAAATTGCAATATTAACAGAGATAAAACTGCAGGCTTTTGCGGAGCAACAAACACCGTAAAAGTTGCAAGGGCGTCGCTTCATTTCTGGGAAGAACCATGTATAAGCGGTACAAACGGGAGTGGCACAGTATTCTTTTCAGGTTGCAACTTGCGTTGTTGTTACTGTCAGAATGAAAAAATAAGCCAACTCCACTACGGCAAAGAAATAACCGTAAAAGAATTGGCGGATATATTTATTAAATTACAGGAAAGCAAGGCACACAACATTAACCTTGTTACTCCCTCGCACTATCTTTTACAGATAACAAAAGCATTAGACCTTGTAAAAGACAAGTTGAAAATTCCTGTTGTGTATAACTGCGGAGGTTACGAAAAGGCTTCGTCCTTAAAGTACGCCAAAGATTATATTAATGTTTATTTGACAGATATTAAGTATTTTGATAACAATCTGGCAAAAAAATACAGCAATGCACCCGACTATTTTGAAACTGCAATTTCCGCACTTGACGAAATGCTGTCGCAAAAACCTAAAAACACTTTAGACCAAAACGGACTTTTAAAATCGGGGGTAATTGTACGGCATATGGTTTTACCAAGCCACAAAGATGACAGCATAAAACTTTTAAGATATTTAAAAGAACGATACGGCACAGACAAGTTCATATTAAGTCTTATGAGCCAGTACACGCCCTACAAAGAATTACCCTTTAAAGAACTGAACAGAAAAATCACAAGTTTAGAATATATCAGGGTAATAGACGAAGCACTTAATCTTGGTTTTACAGACAGTTTTATGCAGGACAGAAAAAGTGCACAAAAAATATATACTCCGCCATTTGATTTGACGGGAATATAAAAAATAAAACCTCTCTTGCGAGAGGTTTTTTCTTATATACGAGTGCTTACAATTTCTATTTTTTCTTTTTTGTAAGAGGCAAAATTTCCGTTGTCAAGAGCGTTTCTTATTTCCTCCATCATGTTATTGTAGAAATAAAGATTGTGCATAACCGCAAGGCGCATACCAAGCATTTCGTTGGCTTTTAACAAATGCCTTAAATATGCCTTTGAGTGATTACGGCAAGTAGGACAATCGCAGTTTTCGTCAACAGGACTGTCATCTTTTTCGTATTTGCTGTTATTTATATTTATTATACCTTTTGAAGTAAACAAACATCCGTGCCTTGCATTTCTGCTTGGCATAACACAGTCGAAGAAATCAACTCCGCGGTCAACTGCTTCCAAAATATTTGCAGGAGTACCTACCCCCATTAAGTAACGAGGCTTGTCTTTTGGCATATAAGGCTCCACTGTTTCAATAATATCATACATTACCTCTGTCGCCTCTCCTACCGCAAGACCTCCTATTGCAAAACCGTTGCAGTCAAGGTCTGCAATTTTTTTCATATTTTCCACTCTTAAATCTCTGTATGTTCCACCCTGATTAATACCAAAAAGCATTTGCTGTTTGTTAATAGTGTCGTCAAGAGAGTTAAGTCGTTTCATTTCTTTTATACATCTTTCAAGCCATCTTACAGTTCTGTTGGCAGATGCAGAAACATAGTCGTACGGCGAAGGATTTTCCACGCACTCGTCAAAAGCCATTGCTATAGTTGATGCAAGGTTGCTTTGGATTTGCATACTTTCTTCCGGACCCATAAAAATCTTGTGTCCGTCAATGTGAGATGCAAAATAAACTCCCTCTTCTTTAATTTTTCTTAAATTCGAAAGAGAAAAAACCTGAAAACCGCCACTGTCAGTAAGTATTGGTTTTTGCCAGTTCATAAACTTGTGAAGTCCGCCTAATTCCTTAACAGTTTTATCCCCGGGGCGAAGATGCAAATGATATGTGTTGCATAACTCTACCTGGCATTTCAAATCATTAAGATCAGGAGAAGAAACTGCACCTTTTATTGCTCCAACGGTTCCAACATTCATAAAAACGGGAGTCTGCACGGTACCATGAGGAGTAACAAATTCACCTCGTCTTGCGTTATTCTCTTTTGAGTATAACTTGAACATATTTTGCTCCTTTACATAATGAACATCGCATCACCAAAACTGAAGAAGCGATATTTTTCTTTAATTGCTTCGTTATATGCTTTAAAAACATTTTCCTTGCCCGCAAAAGCACTTATGAGCATTAATAAAGTTGACTGAGGCAAGTGGAAATTAGTAATCAGTCTGTCAATAACTTTAAAATCAAAGGGAGGATAAATAAATATATCTGTCCAGCCTGTGCTTGCTTTAAGTTCACCTTGTTGTGCGACAGTCTCCAATGTTCTGCAGGTAGTTGTACCCACCGCAACAACTTTGTTTCCGTTTTTTTTGGTGGCGTTTATTAAATCTGCTGTTTTTTGGGTTAACTCATAAAACTCACTGTGCATTTTGTGGTTTTCCACAACATCTGCTTTAACAGGTCTGAATGTTCCTAGCCCGACATGGAGAGTAACAAATCCTACATTTACGCCCTTTTGTTTCGCTTTTTCAAGTAAATCTTGTGTAAAATGAAGACCTGCTGTAGGTGCTGCTGAAGAACCGTCAACTTTGGAATAAACAGTTTGATACCGTTCTTTGTCCTTAAGCTTCTCTTTTATATAGGGTGGCAACGGCATTTCCCCTATTTCATCAATTATATTTTCATAAAGACCTTCGTACTCAAATCTTACAAGTCTGTTTCCGTCATTTACAATATCTATAACTTCCGCCTTCAGTTTCCCCTCGCCAAATACAAATCTTTTTCCAACTTTGGCTTTCTTACCCGGTTTTAATATTACTTCCCATACATCTGTTTCTTTTCTGCTTAAAAGCAAAAACTCAATAGGCGAGCCTGTATCTTCTCTTACCCCGAAAAGGCGCGCGGGAATAACACGGCTGTCATTTAAAATGAGACAGTCGCCCTCATTCAAATATTCCAAAATATCGTAAAAATGCCTGTGGCTTAACTCGCCTGTCTTTTTGTCCATAACAAGCATTCTGGAACTGTCTCTTTGCTGTAAAGGTTTTTGAGCAATAAGTTCCTGCGGTAGTTGGTAATCAAATTCACTTAATTTCAATCTATTTCAATCCCTTGATAATAATGTGTAAGTATTTCAATGTAATCGTAACCTTGTTTTGCCATTCCGTTTGCACCGTTCTGGCTCATTCCTACCAGGTGTCCGTATCCTCTTCCCTCAAACACAAATTTTGTGTAATTGGTTTTTGGTAAAGAATCAACTCCATTTTTATCAAGCAAATACAAAGTATCCTGAGTGTTTTGGGTAATTCCGTCCGACGATAGTATATACATACTGCTTTTTTCAACAATACCGTCTGTCGTGCAAACAGTACTGTTTTCGCCAACAGGTGTAACTGTAAATGCCTGACTTATGGTGTGATTTGGAAACACACCTCTGCAACTTTCCTTTTTAAATACTTTTTCACCTTTTGTTCCTTTAACCGTCATTTTTGTTACAACACCATTCTCGGTGGTTTCATTTATCACAATGTCGGTAACTGTACCAATTTCATAGCCTTTACTTTCCACAATTTCAGTCGCTTTTGAAACGGTCAATTCGTAAGTCCACTTGTGTCCGAATACATCTTCTTCCTCATGCTCGTCAGAAACCGCCTGTAAATACGGAATATCACTTCCCCACACATTTACAGCACTTTCAGTGTAACCACCGCTTGATGCTGAATAGACGGCACTTATAAGTTCACCGTCATACTTAATTGTCTGCCCTTTTGTGTCGTTAACTGCTTTGGTGGTCTTCTCGTTTTCCATAGAAACACCGCCATATACCTGACAATGCACATACTGACATACATCAAATCCGTCATTTTTATGTTTGTTAAGATGAGCCAAAGCGTAAGTTCTTGAAGCAACAGCCTGTGCCTTTAATGCTTCTTCTTCAAAATAAGGGGACATTTCCTTGGAAATAACTGACGCAAGATAGTCTTCAATATTAACAATGTTTATTATGTTTATTTTATTGTCAGAATTTATAACCAGACGAATAGCCCCGCGATACTGAGAGCCGTTGACTTTCACAAATTCTTCAGGCACAATATCAACTTGTCCGTCAATGTCAGATGGATTGTATGTAGTAATTTGTCCGTCAACATTAATTTCAACCATATCTTTTGCATTAGAGCCGTAATAAAGCCCTACACGAATAATAGTTTCATCCTCCGCATATACATTTACGGAAAAACACATACAAATTATAGTAAATACTAACATTATTTTTTTCATTGTAATCAACCTTTCAAATTCCATTTATTATTATAGCACAAAAAATTACAAAAATCTACTTACAATTTTATGACAAAAACATTTGACATAAAAAGCGAAAAATGGTAATATATAAGTATGAAAAAATTAGTTTGGAGGAATATGTAATGAAAAAGTATAATGTTGCAGTAGTTGGTGCAACAGGAATGGTTGGAAGAACCTTCTTAAAAGTGTTGGAAGAGAAAAACCTGCCGGTAGAAAATTACTACTTATTTTCATCTGCCCGTTCAGCAGGTTCTAAAATAAAATTTATGAATAAGGAGTACATCGTTGAAGAACTAACTGAAAATTCATTTGACAGAGGTATTGATATTGCGTTATTCTCTGCAGGTGGCAGTACTTCAGAAAAATTTGCTCCCATTGCCGCAAGCAAAGGCTGTATTGTAATTGACAACAGCAGTGCATGGAGAATGGACCCCAAAGTTCCTTTGGTAGTTCCGGAAGTAAACCCCGAGGACATTGAATGGAGCAACGGTATTATTGCAAATCCTAACTGCTCAACAATTCAGGCTATGGTTGCACTTGCCCCTCTTCACAGAAAATACGGAATTAAAAGAATTATTTATTCAACATATCAAGCAGTATCAGGTGCAGGTCTTGCAGGGTATCAGGATTTGGAAAACGGTATAAAAGGCGAAGCACCGAAAAAATTTCCATATCCTATCGCAGGAAACTGTATTCCTCATATAGATGTGTTCTGTGATAACGGATACACAAAAGAAGAAATGAAAATGGTTAACGAAACAAGAAAGATTTTAGGCGACGATGAAATTAAAATCACAGCCACAACAGTCAGAGTTCCGGTATTTAACGGCCACAGTGAATCAATCAATGTAGAACTTAAAAAACCTTTTGATTTGGAAGAAGTATTTGAGTTGTTCAGAAATTCAGAGGGTATTGTAGTACAGGACGATGTTAAAAATAATATTTATCCTATGGCTATAACAGCAGCAGGAACAGATGATACTTATGTAGGCAGAATCAGACGAGACGAAAGTGTAGACAATGGACTTAACTTGTGGGTAGTTGCAGATAACATAAGAAAAGGTGCCGCATCAAACGCAGTACAGATTGCAGAAAAAATAATGAACAAAAACTAATGTTTTTTGAAAGGAATGGTTTTATGAAAAACACAGTTTTTACCGGTTCAGGTGTTGCTTTAGTTACACCTTTTAATGAACATGGTGTTGACTTTGAAAAACTTGGCGAACTGATAGAATGGCATATTGATAACGGCACAGATGCAATTATTGTGTGCGGTACAACAGGTGAACCTGCAACAATGCCTGATGCTGAACATTTAAGCGTTATAGAATACGCAGTAAAAAAAGTAAACAAAAGAATACCTTTAATTGCAGGTACAGGCGGTAACGATACAAGACACTGCACAAACCTTTCAGTTCAGGCTGAAAGACTTGGTGCAGATGCACTCTTGCTGGTTACTCCGTACTATAATAAAACATCTCAAAAAGGTTTGCAAAAACACTTTGAAACTGTAGCAGATGCAGTAAATATTCCAATGATACTATACAATGTTCCCTCAAGAACAGGTCTTAATATATCAGTATCATGTATGAAAGAACTGGCAAAGCACAAAAATATTGTAGGACTAAAAGAAGCAAGCGGTAACATATCTTACGCCTTGGAGGTAATGAAAGAATGTGGGGACGAAATTGATATGTATATCGGCAATGACGATATGATTGTTCCTATGCTTGCTATGGGTTGTAAAGGTGTTATTTCCGTTCTGGCAAATATTTTGCCTCAGGATACACATAACATCTGTGAACTTTTCTTTGACAAGAAAACTGACGAAAGCTGTGCGTTGCAACTTAAAGTTTTAGACCTTGTTAAAGCACTGTTTATTGAAGTAAACCCCATTCCCGTTAAAACTGCTATGAATTTGATGGGTATGAATGTAGGTTCTCTTCGTCTTCCGCTGTATGAAATGGAAGAAAAAAATCTTGAGTTCTTAAAAGAACAGTTAAAACATTTTGGTTTGATATAAGTGAGGTA
Source organism: Clostridia bacterium (assembly GCA_017397315.1). Lineage (GTDB taxonomy): Bacteria > Bacillota > Clostridia > Monoglobales > Firm-18 > RGIG1864. The sequence goes on from JAFQJA010000017.1 coordinate 109,121, forward strand.
TAACAGATGATAAAAATAATGTTATGTGGCTGTAACGGCAAAATGGGATATGCCATAAGCAAATTAGTTGAAAATCAAAAAGACTGCGAAATAGTTTGCGGTGTTGATATTAATACCAATCAGACTTTTCAATATCCTGTTTTCAAAGATTGCGTTCTTTATAACGGAAAAGCCGATGTAATCATTGATTTTTCTCATCCCTCCTGCACCGACGCCGTCGTTGCATACGCAGTAAAAACAAAAACACCTGCAGTTATTGCAACTACAGGTCTTGCAAAAGAACAAATATCAAATATAGAAAAAAGTGCTAAAGATGTCCCGCTGTTTTTCTCTGCAAATATGTCCCTTGGGGTTAACCTTATTATAAACCTTGTTTCCCAGGCATCAAAACTGTTGCAGGAAAACTTTGACATTGAAATAATAGAAAAACACCATAATCAGAAAATTGATGCTCCAAGCGGTACCGCCCTTGCTATTGCTGACGCCATTTCACAGTCGGTTGATTTTGAGACTGAATATGTTTATGACAGACATTCTGTGCGTAAAAAACGAGACGCAAGAGAAATCGGTATTCACGCAATTCGCGGTGGAAATATCGTAGGCGAACACTGCGTAATTTTTGCGGGAACAGACGAGGTTGTTGAGATAAAACATCAGGCGACCTCAAAAGAAGTATTTGCAGTTGGTGCTGTTAAAGCCGCAAAGTTTTTATTTAATAAACCAAACGGTCTTTACAGTATGTTAGACTTAATTAACGGGTGAGTAATATGACTTTCATTTTAAACAGAACAGATGACGCAGTATTAGTAACCATTAACAATGTTAAAAACACCGCTCACGCTTTGGCAGATATTTTTAACGCAGTAGGCGAAGCAGGTATCAATGTAGATATGATTTGCCAGACTGCACCTTATAAAGACAAAATTAACCTTTCTTTTACTATTGATAATTCCGACCTTGCAAAAACCCTCACAACAGTCGGTAACATCAAAAAAAATGAAGACGGACTGATAACAGAAATAAATGGCGGTAATACAAAAATCACAATTTTCAGCGAAATTTTAAAAACAGAAAGCGGTATTGCAGGTAAATTATTTACTGCATTAAGCAAAAACAATTTACACATAAAATTAATAACTACTTCAGATGTGGAAATATCGGTCCTTGTAGATTATTCAGATGCAGACAAAGTAATGAGTATATTAGAAAAGGAATTTAATTAATGGAACTTTTTGAAACAGAAAAAAAACAAAGTTCTGTAGTAATTGTCGGTGTGCACACCGGAAACGGCGATGAAATAAATGACTGTACCGAACAATCACTTGATGAATTGGAATTACTTGCACATACTGCAGGAGCAGTATGTGTAGGTCGTTTTGTGCAAAATAAGCAGTCTCCTGACAGTGCAACATATATTGGAGAAGGAAAGGCGAATGATATTCGCCTTTTTTGCCTTGATAACAATGTAGATATTGCCATATTTGACGACGAATTAACAGGTACCCAGATAAGAAATCTCGAAGACCTTCTGGAGATAAGAGTAATGGACAGAAGTTCCCTTATACTTGATATTTTTGCCTCACGGGCAAAAACAGCAGAAGGCAAACTGCAGGTTGAACTTGCACAGTTAAAATATTATCTTTCGCGTCTTACAGGCTCCTTTGTTAACCTCTCACGACAAGGAGGAGGCATCGGTACAAGAGGCCCGGGCGAAACAAAACTCGAAACAGACAGGCGTCATATAAGAAACAGAATTTCTACCTTAAAACAGGAATTGGCAGAAGTTGAAAAAAACAGACAAACTATGCGTAAAAAACGCATTAAAGAAGGCGTTTTGCAAATAGCCATTGTAGGTTATACAAACGCAGGAAAATCAACTCTTTTAAATTTTCTTACTGATGCCGGTGTTCTGGCAGAGGACAAGTTGTTTGCTACTCTTGACCCCACTTCACGAAAACTTATATTACCCGACGGCACTAATGCGGTTTTAACGGATACCGTAGGTTTTATCAGAAAACTGCCCCACCACTTAATTAACGCTTTTAAATCTACCCTTGAAGAAGCCGTCGTTGCAGATATGTTAATACATGTTGTTGACGGAACTTCGCCTGAAATGACAAACAACATAACGATTGCACAAAATCTGTTAAAAGAATTAAAAGCGGACAATAAGCCTACAATTACGGTGTTTAACAAATGCGACAAAGGTTATCCCGACATTATCGGTCTTGAAAACCCGCATATATTGATAAGTGCAAAAACAGGCCACAATGTTGACGGTCTTTTAAATAAAATTGTAGAATTTTCGCCTTATCAGCGTCTGAAACTAAAGGTGTTAATCCCATACGACAAAGGAAATATTATTTCAGTTCTTTATAAAGATGCAAAAATACTTACTGAAAAGCATACAGAAAAAGGTACGGAACTCGAAATTATTATAGACCAACAGACAAAAAGGTTGGTGAATGATTATATTATATAATTACAAAACCATAAAAAAAGAGGACAGTTTTGAATTTATCGAGAAAAAATCAAGATTTATTTGCTATGCCTGTCCCGTAACAACTGAACAACAAGCCCTTGACTTCATTGCAAAAATCAGCAAAAAACATTACGACGCAACCCACAATGTGTATGCCTATGCCTTAAAGGAAAACAACATAAGGCGGTACAGTGATGACGGTGAGCCGTCAGGCACAGCAGGAGTGCCTGTATTAGATGTTATACAAAAAGAAGATTTAGTTGATGTGTGTCTTGTAGTAACAAGATATTTCGGCGGAACACTTCTTGGAGCGGGCGGTCTTGTACGAGCATATTCAAAATCAGCAAAATACGGTATCGACGCAAGCGGAGTTTTACAGAAAATGTACTGCTACTGTTACGAAGTTGACGCGGACTATACTTTGCTTGGTAAGATACAAAACGAAATACTTTCATACGGTTGTATTTTGGGAGAAATACGGTACACTGACAAAGTAACAGTAAAGTGTTATGTACCGCATCATATAATAGACTTTACAGAAAAACTGACCGACGCCACAAACGGTAAGGTTACTATAAACAAACATAATGAGGGGAGATTTGTAGATGTTAACTGACATACAAATAGCACAAAATGCAAAAATGTTACCTATTGAAGAGGTAGCAAAAAATATTGGCATAGATAAAGATATGCTTGAGTTCTACGGCAAGTACAAAGCAAAACTTTCAGACGAACTTATAAGAAAAACACAAAATAACAAAGAAGGAAAATTGATTTTAGTTACTGCAATCAACCCTACTCCTGCAGGTGAGGGCAAAACCACCACAACAGTTGGTCTTGGACAAGCCTTTCATAAAATGGGCAAAAAGGCGATAATTGCACTTCGTGAGCCGTCAATGGGTCCCGTAATGGGCGTTAAAGGCGGTGCAGCAGGTGGCGGTTATGCGCAAGTTGTACCTATGGATGATATTAACCTTCATTTCACAGGGGATATGCACGCAATTTCTGCAGCAAATAACCTTCTTTGTGCAATGATAGATAATCACATACATCAGGGAAATTCACTAAATATTGACATAAATTCAGTTGTATTTAAAAGAGTTGTAGATATGAACGACAGAGCACTCAGAAATATAATTGTAGGGCTTGGCGGTAAAGTAAACGGAATACCCCGTCAGGACGGATTTATGATTACAGTTGCATCTGAAGTTATGGCTATCCTTTGCTTGTCTAAAGACTTTGAAGATTTAAAAAACAAACTAGGCAAAATTCTTGTTGCTTACGATATGGACGGTAATCCCGTAACAGCAAGCCAGCTTAAAGCAAACGGTGCAATGGCTGTTTTATTAAAAGATGCAATAAACCCCAATTTAGTGCAGACTTTGGAAAATTCCCCCTGCATTATGCATGGCGGTCCTTTCGCAAATATTGCTCACGGTTGCAACAGTATAAGAGCAACAAAATTAGGTCTTAAACTTGCAGACTACTGCATAACAGAGGCAGGTTTCGGTGCTGATTTGGGTGCACAGAAATTCCTTGATATTAAATGCCGTCTTGCAGGATTAAAACCTGATGCAATTGTAATTGTCGCAACTGTCAGAGCACTTAAATATAACGGCGGTATTCCAAAAGCACAACTTCAGGAAGAAAATCTTGAGGCCCTGAAAAAAGGTATCGTTAACCTGGAAGCACATATTGAAAATCTACAGCAGTACGGTGTCCCCTGTATAGTTGCAATTAACGCATTTGGCACAGATACAAAAGCAGAACTAGACTTTATCGCTGATTTCTGTAAAGAAAAAGGTGCAGAATTTGCTTTGTCAGAAGTGTTTAAAGATGGTGGCGAGGGCGGTATTGCATTAGCCGAAAAAATCATTGAAACTGTAGAAAACAAACCATCTGATTTCAAGGTTTTATACCCTGACAATATTTCCATCAAAGATAAAATAAAAACAATAGCAACAAAAATTTACGGTGCAGATGATGTAATTTATACTGCAAAAGCAAACAAAGAAATTGAAAAACTTACAAGCCTTGGTTTTTCCGATATGCCGATATGTATTGCAAAAACACAGTACTCATTAAGTGATGACCAGTCAAAACTTGGCAGACCAAAAGGTTTTGATATAACCGTTAAAGAGGTTCGAGTTTCTGCCGGTGCCGGTTTCATTGTTGTATTAACAGGTGAAATAATGACAATGCCCGGACTTCCTAAAGTTCCTGCAGCAAATAATATTGATATGCTCTCTGACGGTGAAATAGTGGGGTTGTTCTGATGGAAAAATTCATTACCAACAGTGAAGCCGAAACAATAAGTCTTGGTGAAACTATAGGCAAAACACTAAAATCAGGTAGTATAATTGCTCTTTACGGTGATTTAGGGTGTGGGAAAACAGCCTTTACCAAAGGGGTTGCAAAAGCACTTGGGATAAATGAAATCACAAGTCCTACATTCACACTTGTAAATGAGCACTTAAACGGTTTACTCCCCCTCTACCACTTTGATGCTTACAGAATTGATGCACAGGGTTGGCTGGACAGCGGTTTTGACGAATATCTGTTTGATGACGGCGTTTGTATAATTGAGTGGTCAGAAAACATTGAGAGCATTTTGCCGGAAAACACAATTAAGGTAAATATTTCCCGGGACTTAAAAATTAGTGATACAACAAGAATTATTGAAATATCAAGGTGAAAACTATGAAAATTTTAGCAATCGACAGTTGCAGTAATGTTGCAACAGGCGCTGTAGTTGCAGACGGGGTTGTAATAGCAGAATTTTTTATAAATAATAAAAAAACTCATTCCGTAAAACTGCTTCCCGCCATAGAAAATATGCTTAATGAGGCAGACCTGACATATAATGACATAGATGTTTTTGCTTGTACTACTGGACCCGGTTCATTTACAGGGCAAAGAATTGGTGTAGCAACAGCAAAAGCCCTTGCTCACGCTGTAAACAAACCTGTAGTCGGCGTTTCCTCCTTAAAAAGTCTTGCGTATAATGTGAGGTGTTTTGACGGTATTATCTGTCCTATTATGGATGCAAGACGCGAGCAGGTTTATACCGCCACATTTGACAACAAACTAAATACTATCAAAGAAGACCGGGCTATGGCTCTTCGTGATTTATTAGAAGAATTAAAAGGCAAAAGAGTAATTTTTTTAGGCGACGGAGTTGCATCATTTAAAGACACTATTACTGTTGCATTAGGGGAAAATGCCTTTTTTGCACCGCCAAATCTTGTTAATTTAAGAGGGAGCAGTGTAGCACTTTGTGCAATTGAAGCGGAAAATCCCCAGAAATACGACCAACTGTTACCAAGTTATTTGAGAATGTCCCAGGCAGAAAGGGAATTACAAAATAAAAATAATAAGGAGTGAACACAATGGAAAGACGCGACAAACACAACTATTATTTAGACATTGCCGAAACTGTCCTTGAAAGAGGCACTTGTTTAAGAAGAAACTACGGTGCAATCATTGTTAAAAATGACGAGATTATCTCCACAGGTTACACAGGTGCACCGAGACGCCGTAAAAACTGCATAGACTTGGGCGAATGCAGAAGGGCAAAACTTAACATACCAAGAGGTCAGAGATACGAACTTTGCAGAAGCGTACACGCAGAAGCAAATGCAATTATAAGTGCTTCAAGAGACAAGATGCTTGGTGCGACAATGTACATAGCAGGTAAAGAAGCGGACACAAAAGAACTAATCCCGGATGCTTCAAGCTGTGCAATGTGTAAAAGACTAATAATCAATGCAGGTATTGATAAGGTTGTTATCAGAAATTCGAAAAACGCATATTCTGTTGTTGATGTTCAGACCTGGATTGACAACGACGAGTCATTAACTGACGAATTAGGTTATTAAAAGGCGAAAATATACGAACAACATATAGTGAATACAATGAATAATAATGATATAATTGACATAAGGAGATGAATACTTATGGAAATTATATCATTATTTAATTCACAGCCAAAAAGCAAATTAATAGAAATTGACCCAAACGAAATTGAAACAAACCCCAATCAGCCTAGAAAAGATTTTTATGACCAATCTATTGACGAACTTGCACAGTCAATAAGTAAATACGGTTTAATTCAACCTATAACAGTGAGACGGGGAACAAAAAATAAGTATCAACTTGTGTCAGGCGAAAGACGATTAAGGGCTTGTATAAAAGCAGGGCTTAAAACAGTAGATGCCATTTTAGTTACTGCCACTAACTGCGACAGTGCAACTATGGCTCTTATTGAAAACCTCCAAAGAGAAAATCTAAATTTTTTAGAAGAGGGTGAGGCTTACAGTAATCTAATCACAGATTTTTGTCTTACCCAGGAAGAATTAGCGGGTTGCCTTGGCAAAAGCCAGGCGTATATTGCCAATAAATTAAGAACATTAAAATTAAGCGAAAAAATCAAAGAGATAATAAGAGAAAATAAATTGACGGAACGACACGCCAGAGCACTTCTTAAAATTGATACAGAAACTTTAAGACAAACAGCTGTAGAATATATAGTTAAGAAAAATCTAAATGTAGCGGAAGCGGAAAAATACATAAGTTCTCTTTTGTATAAAAAAGACAGGGATAAACCTGACCAAAAACAAATGCGTATAATTAAAGATATAAGGGTTTTTTCAAACACCATAAAACAGGCGATTGATATGATGAAACAGTCAGGAATTGACGCTTCTGCAAAAAGAATCGAAAATGACGATTATATTGAATATACTGTTAAAATACCAAAAGTAATATAAAAAAAGGTGATGACCGTTGGTCATCACCTTAATTTTTATTTTACACTAAAGAATGTTGCTCTTGCAGTTTCTAATACCACCTTTGCTTTGCCGTCAACAATATCATACTCTTTTCCTGTGCCGTACTCAACTAATTTGTTACCTGCAACATTAACTGTAATTTGTCTGTCGCCTATAAAGTCAACAGCATATAAAACAGTGCCGTTTTTAGTTTCATAAACACATGTGTGAGCATTCTGTTCATCTATACTGCTTATGTTGTTGTTCCAGTACGGAATCCACTTTGCATCATCAAGTTCCAAATCATCAAACAATTTCCAGATGTATGAAGCATATGCTATATTTCTGATTTTGTTGGGTCTCGGATGAATATTATGTAGAAGAGCAATACTGTAAATGCCTGCCATTGTTCTTACTTTAGTTTTACCTTCCAACATCTTGTTTTCATCCAAGTTAGAATCAGAAGTGTATGCAATAAAGTTTGCAGGGACACCTAAATTATAACCCATATACTCTGCTCTGAACGCTTCAAGATTTAAGAAACTCATATCGTCATCAGACAGCTGTTTCTGAATATTTTCGCCATCCCAGTATGAGTCGCAAAATGATAGTGTTGGCATAGTGCAACAAGTGCTTTGATGGGCATCAACAATACCCCCTCTTTGATGAACAGTTTCGTATAATTCTTTAACATGTTCACGCACCGCCAAAATGGGATATGTAGAGTGAAGCTTACCGTGTTCATCTCTGTAACCACAACCGTGAGCCTCGTTTGCACATTCCCACGGAATGTATGTACCGTCAGTATAAATGCCGTCTGCACCGTAAACATCCATAACATATTTAATTCTTTCCATCCACTCTTTTTTATAGTCAGAGTTGTAACATACCATATATGCTCTTTGTTCAGGACTTCTTTGCCAACCACCGTTGTAATTACCGGTTTCTGCACAGTTAATATAGTTCTTCCCATCTTTATTGAAGTCAGGCATTAATGTCGAATATTCGTAACCGAAATACAACATTAGTTTTAATCCGTAATCGTGGCACTCATCAACAAATGCCTTGAATTTTTCTTCATCTTCTGCAAGACCGTAATTTTGAATTATTGTCCAGTCTTCGTGAAGAACAAGCCATTTTGCCCCTGCATCAGCAGCAATTTTCGGCAATCCCATATTTAGAAAATCATTTTTCCTTACTTTATACATATGAAATCTTCTGTAACAGTCTTTGTCATACTTAAACGGTTTTACAGGTGTTGCGTGGAAACCAAATGTAAATTCAATGGGGATTAGTGTATCCGCCCACAAATCACTTCTTCCCTGCCAGTTTTTAGGCATACTGTCTAAAAAAGTTATTTTAAGATTGTTTCCGTCAACTTCAATACAGTTTTCTTCATACTGGAAATACTGTTCTGATTCACCCACGAAGACGCCAAGACCTACTTCTTCGTCTCCATACCACACATAAGGCTTAAAGGGCAATTTAATATTTTTAGTTGCTCCGCTGTTCATTTTGTCCTGCGCAGGAACAATACTGGACTTGTTGTTGGGCCAGTAATGGAACAAAGACGAATGTGCTTTGTTCATAGGAATATTCAAATAAAGTCCTGTCAGTTCCGGCTTATTTCTTGGGTTATACTGCCAAAAAGAAGAAATTCTGAATTCCACTTTTACAAAGCCGTCAAATTCAACTGTAACAGTTGCATTTCCTATTGTATTTTCGCAAGTTGCCGATATAAGTATAACTGCTTTTTCTGCATCCTTGGAATAAACAAAATACTCAAAATTGTTCCATTCACCTGTTTTTCCGCTGAAATCCGCATCTAAAGTTATAGGTGCTTCCAACAACTCTTTATCTAAAGAGATAATAGATGTGGGAACAAAAGATTTTTCGAAAGTATATTTTCTACCCCATACAAAAAACTCCGCTTTATTACCGTGAACTTCTAATTTTGTGTCTGTCCAATCACCAAATACACTTTTCATAATAATCCCCCAAACCGTAGTCTTTAAAAAGGGTGCAATGTAAACTACACTACACCCTATAATAATTATTTTACCTAACAATATTATATTTGTCAATCTTTTTTTACAGCAACAAGTACACGAATTCTTCCACCCTCGTTTATTTCTTTGTCATAGTATGCCGTTATGTTATATTTTGTCAAATCCGTTACCTCATTTAAGTCAGTCTGCATATACGAGTTTCCTGATTTTACAAAGGCACTCGCGTTGCCGTAAATAACATAATCTCCTTTTTTTGTTTTAATAATATCACCTGAAATATCATCAACAGATGCAGATAACTGTTTCAAAGAAATGTATTCAACTGCGGAGTTGCCATCTAATAAAATGCCCACTCCTCCGCCTGTTTTAACACTTACGCCTGATATGGTTGCACCCTTGTATGAATAAGAATTCCAGTTGGCAAGACAATTGAAAGTTTTTACCGAACCGGCAGTGTTAAGTTGTGAAGAAGTAACTATTCCATAGATATACATATCTCCTGTTACATTGTTTAAAAACAGTTCTGATATTTCACCATCAGAATTTTTGGAATAATAAATAACATCGCCTGATTCCAGTTCAATTCCGTCTATTCGCGACATATATGTTTTAGTATAAGCAGTTGGTTCTCCCGCTTTCGTTCCCGAAATATCTAGTATCTGAACATTTGGAGAAATTTTATTTTTACCTATGTAATTATTATTCGCATCAACAACTCCGTATATGCTTCCTGAATCGTTCCTAACGGCTATAGATGCAATTCCATCATTATTAAAACTAACAGTTACTATTTTGTTGATAAAATTACTGTAATCAACATTTGTGCGGAAGTCAGCACTTGTTCCGTCTGCACGGACAATACTAATACAATTCGAAGAAATGGTATTGCCGTCGGCAGTAGAGAACTGTTTTATCCCTGTGGATTTCAGATATCCGTTAATTATTCCCACTGCCTCTTTCGGTTCTAACACCCCTGCTACATCGCCGTTTCTTCCCAACAACAGCGTTACAGTATCACCATAATTGTGCACACCTTGAGATGACAAACTATTGTAAGCAGACGCTCCCTCAAGTTTGTATGTAACTCCCGACACCGTAACTAATGTGGGCATATCCTTGTTTGGCGATGCGCTTTCATAAACCCCCGTTACTTTTTTGGAGTAAGCATAAACTGTGTTTAATGCTTTTGAATAGTAAACAACATCATAACGGCTTATGCTGTTTGCAGTTGATTTTGTACCGTCTTTAATAACAGTATAATTTCCAATGTCAAGCCCGTAAGATTTGTACCATTCATTCGAATACGCAATAATAGGACCTTCCAAAGTGTCTTTGTTTAATATTCCGTAATCTAAAACGCCTTCTGAATTTTTATAAGTTGTTAAAATATCCCCCGGATTAATTTGATTTAACATAGCAGACAGCGTTGATTTACTACCCTTGTTATATACGGAAATCGAAGTATCAATGTCTGTAGCCATCGTCTTTCCGTTTTCGTAAACAATAACTTTATTATCTAAAATTTGATAAATATTGTAAGCAGTAACTTGCTGATTGTAAGGAACAAAAATTACAAGGTCTTTATTGTCTTTTAATACCGCATCGCCTTTTTTACCTACATTTTCTCTGTTAAAATCCGAAGAAATGTTATATGTACCCTCGCTTGTGTTTATTTTATTTCCGCCCACACTGCTGTCCTCTTTTGATGTTGCAATTAACACGCAGTCCTCGACTATTGTGTAGTCAAATACAGAAATGTAGTCTCGGTCAGTATTTTTCGAACAGGTGTTTAGCATATTATATACAAGGTTCATTACATTACGCCTTGTCATATTGTCCCCTACATTTGCAGTAACATTTTCGTCAAGATTTAAGTTTTCTGCCATTCCCACCTGACCGTAGGGCCATGAAACGCCGTAATCCTCACTAGTGTAACCAAGAAGTTTTAAACAAACTGTTACTGCCTCTTCATAAGTTACATTCTGTTCAGGGCGGAATGTGAAATCAGGATAACCCGTAATTACACCGTTTTTTACTGCAACTGATACGAAAGGTGCCGCCCAGTGTTTATACGACACATCTTTAAAAGGTGATATGGCTGATTGCTTGGCGACTGTGTTTTTGTAAGAAGACGCAGTAATTGCAATTTTGGAGAATTCCGCACGGGTTACATAATCATCAAGACGCAAATTTCCGTCAGGGTCTCCCTGCATAATACCTAATTCTTTTAATAATGTCGCTGTTCCGTAATCATCATAAGTTGATGCACTTATATTAATTGCCGGCAAAAGCAACATGCAAGCCAACATTAAGCAAATTATCTTTCTCATTTTCATTCCTCCGTTTAATCATATCGCAAAGCGTCAATAGGATTAAGTTTTGATGCTTTTTTTGCAGGGAAGTACCCGAAAAACATACCTATTGCTACTGACACCGAAAAGGCAACAAGTATTGCAAGAATTGATGGTGTTGCGGTAACTCCCAGAATTTTACCCGCGACTATCGAAGATACGCACCCAAAGGCAATTCCGATAAAACCGCCCATAGAACTTGTAGTTGCCGCCTCTACAACAAACTGGCTCATAATATCCCACGGTTTTGCTCCAAGGGACTTCCTTATTCCTATTTCCCGTGTCCTTTCAGTAACTGATACAAGCATGATGTTCATAATTCCTATACCGCCAACCAAAAGGGATATTCCCGCTATTCCGACTAATATTGCAGTTAATGTTCCCATTAGTTCATCAACTGTATCAACTAAATCCGCAACAGCAGTAACTGTGTATAAATCAGAATTGTCGAAAATCGAATACAGATAATTTTCAACTAATTTTTTAACTTTTGTTACATCATCTTTTGATGTTGAAGCCACAACATAGGAACTGATAGTCTTTTGGCGAGACAACAGCGTTGCACAGGTGTACGGTATGTATACTATATCATCTGCACTGCCTTCCTCGCTCCCTGCACTTTCCTCTAAAACCCCTACAACGGTATAATCGTTGCCGTTTATTTTAATCTTTTCACCCACGCAGGAAAATGTTTCAAAATAGTTTTTCGCAATATAAGAACCTATAACACACACCTTTTGCCTTCGTTCAACATCTATGTACTGCAAAAATCTTCCGCCGCCTATTTCAAGTTCTTTTATGTCTTTGTAATACTCATTAACACCAGTAACTGTAGTCTGATTATTTTCCGTGTCCACCTTTAATGTTACTGATGCCATTACTGTTGGCGATATTCCGATTATGTCATCACTGTTATCTTCCGCAAATGTAAGCATATCATCAGGCGTTACAGTTCTTGAACTGCCTCTTCCTCTTACATTTACATTCACAAGATTAATACCTGCACTTTCAAAAGCATCAATCATTGTATTTGAAAATCCGTCAACAATGGACACCAGAATTATTACTGCGGCAACGCCGATAATAATACCAAGCATGGTTAGGAAGGAACGCATTTTACTTGCCTTTAAACTTTTCATAGCAAGTATAAACGATTGTTTTATATTCATATTATCCCTCCCTGATAACTTCATCTGACACAATTTTACCGTCCTGTATCCGTACAATTCGTTTTGCCTTTTGTGCCACCGACATATCATGGGTAATAAGGACAACAGTTTTCCCCTCATCATTTAATGAAGAAATAAAATCAAGCACATCTTTGCCTGTTTTTGAATCAAGAGCACCCGTCGGCTCGTCAGCAAGTATAAGTTGCGGGTCTCCTGCCAACGCTCTTGCAATAGATACTCTTTGTTGCTGACCGCCTGACAACTGAGACGGATATTTGTCCGCTCTGTCGGGAAGCCCTACTTTTTCCAATGCTGACATGGCTTTCAATCGGCGTTCTTCGGGCTTCATCGCTTTATAAACAAGAGGTAATTCCACATTTTCCAAAACTGATAATTTTGGTATTAAATTATATTGCTGAAATATAAAGCCCAATCTTCTGCCCCTTACATCAGCAAGTTGTATTTCGTTCATACAACTTACATCTTCACCATCTAAAAAATATTGTCCGTAAGTTGGCACATCAAGACAACCAATAATATTCATAGCAGTTGATTTTCCAGAGCCCGACTGTCCGACGATTGCAACAAACTCGCCATCTGCTACAGACAGATTTATGCCATCTAATGCTCTGATTTCACTGTCTCCATCACCATATATTTTATATATATCTTTTAATTCTATCATGGTCTGCCACCCATCATTCCGCCTGATGGCATACCAACTGATGGCATACCTCCGCCCATCATTCCGCCTGGCATAATGCCTTGCATATTTGAAGATGCTTCGGCTGACCTTTGAGTAACATATACAATGTCGCCCTCGTTTAATCCTGATACAATTTCAATGTTGTTGTCATCATTAATGCCTGTTTCAACTTTAACTGCAGTAAATCCCGCAGGCACATTTCGAGGTATCATTTTTTCGGTTGTTTCGGCGTCCTTTTGTTTTTTTGCATCAGAGGATTTTACATATACGAAATTACCTCTTTGTATTGCAGAAACGGGAACAGTAAGTACATTTTGTTTTGACTGCACCACAATATTGGCACTTACATTCATTCCCGGTATTATACCTTCCGGCTCGTTTATTACAACTGTTACGGGGTAAGATGTAACACCGTTTGTTGATGAGCCGATTAAACTTACATAATCAACAAAACCCGTGAAAGTTTTGCCCTCAATCGCATCAACTGTGATGCTTACTTCCTGACCCACTTCTATTTTTGTTACATCAAGTTCGTCAACATTAATTTTAAATAACAATCTTGAAAGGTCAGCAATTACTGCCATGGGAGAAGAATTGTTACTTTGAGAAATGTCTAAATTATCTCCCGCTTTGGAATTTTTCTGCAACACCGTACCTGAAATAGGTGCTTTTATATCGTAATTTTCCAGATTGTCATACTGGTTGTCAAGGGACAACTGTGCATCTTTTAACGAATTGGTGCGTTCTCTTAAAGTTTTGTTAACAGAGTTGCTGTCAAGCACCGCAACAACACCATTTTTATAAACTTTGTCCCCCGTGCTTATTATCATCCGTTCAACTTTACCGCTTACTTCTGCCTCGATAGTTTCAGAAGCGTTATATTTGAAAGTTCCGCTGTCGTTACAAGCAACATCACCTGCTATTGCTGTTGCAGTATCACCTTCCCTTATTGAACCGGGATTATCAACTAAAATTTCAACATTTTTTATTGCAGCTCCGTAACTGTTTATAAGTTCTCCCGAAGTAATTTTTGTAACTGTTCCTGTGGTTTCGTAGAAGGAATTGTCAAGTTTAACTGATGCCGTCTGTCCTATGTATAAAGTTTTTGCATCCTCTGCAATAAAAGGTATTGAAAGAAGCATTTTTGAACTGTCAATTACATCTGCAATTTTTGTTCCGCTGTTTACCTTGTCTCCCACATCAACATAAACATTTGTAACAACTCCGTTTATAGGTGCTTTCACATTTAAATTGCTTACATCTTCCAATGCGGAATTATAGTTGTTGGTGGCATTATCCAAAGATATCTGAGATTTTGAAATACTGTTTTCCATATCTTTGGTATCTATTTTATAAAGTAACGCATCTTTTTCAACCACATCACCTTCCTGAAAATAGTCAGCAATTATTTCGCCTTTTACGAGAGAAGTAATGTCGTACTGGTCATTTGCTTCAACAGTACCGGTACCGCTTATTATAACGCTTATATTTCCCAATTTCACGGTTGCAGTTGCAATTTCGTTATTTCCCCGTCTATTTTTTCCGAACCCCGAAAAAATCAATCCCGCAATCAAAAAAACAACTAATACGACAGCAGTTATAATAAGTATTTTTTTCTTTTTGGGCAGTTTTGTAAATTCGTCTTTTTTCTCAACAACAAAACCTTTCGACTTTTCATAAGTTTCTACTATTTTTTGTGGTATCATATAATATTTCCTCCTGAAACACCAACTTAATATGTCTTAATTATATAACACAAATATTAACAAATTATGAACATATTATAAAAAAAAAGTAAATAAAGCCGTTCGGCTTTATTTACCTAAAACTTTTTTTAAATATATTCCTGTATATGACTTATCTGATTTTGCCACCTCTTCGGGGGTACCCGTTGCAACAATCTCTCCGCCTTTGTTACCTCCTTCAGGACCCAAATCTATAACATAATCAGAAACCTTAATAACATCAAGATTGTGCTCTATTACTATAATGGTATTACCGTTGTCCGCCAACGCCTGCAACACATCAATTAACTTGTGAACATCTGCAATGTGAAGTCCCGTTGTTGGCTCGTCCAGAATATATACCGTCTTGCCCGTACTTTTTCTGCACAACTCTGTCGCAAGTTTTACCCTTTGTGCCTCACCGCCTGATAAAGTTGTCGAAGGCTGTCCTATTTTGACATAGCCAAGGCCTACCTCCTGCAATGTTTTTAACTTTTTGTGTATTTTAGGGAGGTTTTCGAAAAACTCAACGCCCTCGTCAACTGTCATATCCAAAACATCGCTTATATTTTTACCCTTATATTTAACACTTAATGTTTCTCTGTTATATCGTTTGCCCTTACACACCTCACAAGGCACATAAACATCTGGCAAAAAGTGCATTTCTATCTTAATTATGCCGTCGCCTGTGCAAGACTCGCAACGACCGCCTTTGACATTGAAACTAAATCTACCTGCACCATATCCTTTTTCATGTGCTTCGTTTGTTGAAGCGAACAATTCCCTTATGTCAGCAAAAAGACCGGTATATGTCGCTGGGTTTGAGCGGGGCGTACGGCCTATAGGCGACTGGTCAATATCAATTACTTTATCAAGGTTTTCGATCCCTGTTATTTCTTTACACTTACCCGCCTTTTTCTTTGAACCGTTTAATAAAAAGGCAAGTTTTTTGTAAAGAATTTCGTTAATCAGAGATGATTTTCCAGAACCCGAAACACCTGTAATACAAGTAAAAGTACCAAGAGGAATATCAACATCAATATTTTTAAGATTGTTCTCGCAAGCACCTTTTATCGATAAAAATTCACCATTTCCTTCTCTTCTTTCTTTTGGAATTTCTATCTTCTTCTGGCCACTTAAATAAAGACCCGTTTCTGACTTTTCGCACTTCTTAATATCCTCAACTGTACCTTGTGCAATAATTTCTCCGCCTTTTACACCTGCACCGGGACCCATATCAATAACGCAATCCGCCGCATACATTGTTTCTTCGTCGTGTTCGACAACAATAAGGGTGTTCCCTATGTCGCGGAGTTTTTTTAGTGCCTGTATTAATTTTTCGTTGTCCCGCTGGTGTAACCCTATGCTTGGCTCGTCTAAAACATAAAGTACTCCCATTAAATATGAACCTATTTGTGTTGCCAGCCTTATTCTTTGTGCCTCTCCTCCTGATAAAGTTCCTGCAGACCTTGAAAGACATAGATAATCAAGACCTACATTAACCAAAAAGCCAAGTCTTTCGTTAATTTCTTTCAGTATTTGTCTGGCAATTATTTTTTCTCTGTCAGTAAGTTTTAAATCCCCAAAAAAATCACATGCTTCGCTTATTGACATATTGGCAATACTGTCAATATTATAGCCGTTTATTGTAACCGCAAGTGCCGTTTTGTTAAGCCTTGCACCTTCGCAATCAGGACATATTGTGTTAGACATATATGTCTCTATCTCATTTTTAACCCACTCTGAATTAGTATCATGGTATCTTCTTTCTATATTGTTTATTACGCCCTCAAATGATGCAAAAAACTTACCGCTACTGCTCTTTCTTTCATACTGGAATTGTATTTTTTTCCCTTTTGTGCCATACAAAATTGCATCTAATGCCTCTTCGGGCAAATCTTTTACAGGCGTATCCAAATCAAAACCATAATGGTCTGCAAGACCGTCCAAATACATTCTTGCCATACTTTCAGCATTGACATTCCAGCCTGTAGCAGCAATAGCACCGTCATTAATGGACTTGTTTTTGTCCTTTATGATGTAATCCGGGTCTACTTTCTGGTAATTGCCAAGTCCAAGACAGGTAGGACACGCCCCAAAAGGATTGTTAAATGAAAACATTCTGGGAGATAGTTCCTCTATACTTATTCCGCACTTTTCGCAGGCATAATTCTGGCTGTAAGTATCCCTTTCGCCCGTATCTGCATTTTCAATAACAATAATACCGTTTGTCTGCTTAAGTGCCGTTTCTATGGAATCTGCAAGCCTTTTCTTTATATCGTTTTTGATTACCAGTCTGTCTACAACAATTTCTATTGTATGCTTCTTGTTTTTGTCAAGGTCAATTTTATCTTCCAGACGGTACATAATTCCGTCAACCTTTACCCTTGCATAACCGCTTTTGTAAAAGCCCTGAAGCATTTTTGTATGCTCCCCTTTTTTCTCTCTTATAATTGGGGCTAAAAGATAAATTCTCGTGCCCTCATCCATTGATAAAATGCTGTCTACCATCTGGTCAACTGACTGCTGTTTTATCTCATCACCGCACTGCGGACAGTGAGGAACACCTATTCTTGCAAATAAAAGTCTTAAATAATCATACACTTCCGTTACTGTTCCAACTGTAGACCGTGGATTTTTAGAAGTAGTTTTCTGGTCTATTGATATTGCAGGAGACAAACCTTCAATAAAGTCAACATCAGGTTTGTCCATCTGTCCCAGAAACTGTCTGGCATAAGACGACAGGGACTCCACATATCGTCTTTGACCTTCTGCATATATTGTGTCAAACGCCAAAGAAGACTTACCTGAACCGCTAAGCCCTGTAATTACTACCATCTTGTTTCTTGGAATAGTAACATTTATATCTTTTAAATTGTGTTGTCTTGCTCCTTTAATTACAATATTCTCATTCATTCAACTCACCTTTAAGCTGTTTTATCTCATCACGAAGCATTGCAGCCTTTTCAAATTGTAACTCGTATGCCGCAATCTGCATTTCATTTGTTAACCGTATTATTTCTTTGTCAATATCTTTGGGTATTGGTTTTTGCCGTTCTTCTTGCAATGCCGTTACTGTTTCAATAGAACCCATAACATCTTTTGAAACTGACCTTGGAATTATGTTGTGTAATTTGTTGTAATCGTCCTGAATTTTTCTTCGCCTGTTGGTTTCATCTATTGCATATCGCATACTGTTTGTAATTTTATCTGCATACATAATAACTCTGCCGTCAACATTTCGTGCCGCTCTGCCCACAGTTTGAATGAGTGAAGTTTCGGAACGCAAAAAGCCCTCCTTGTCCGCATCTAAAATTGCCACAAGAGAAACCTCGGGAATGTCAAGACCTTCTCTTAGAAGGTTAATGCCCACTAAAACATCAAATTCTCCCATTCGTAGTGAGCGGATTATCTCCACACGCTCTAAAGTTTCAACCTCAGAATGAAGATATTTTACTTTTACTCCAAGATTTTCATAATACGCGGTTAAATCCTCCGCCATTTTCTTTGTAAGCGTTGTAACTAAAACGCGTTGATTGTTGGCGACTGCTTCGTTTATTTCACCATATAAATCATCTACTTGACCGCTGACTGGTCTTACAATAATATCAGGGTCCACAAGGCCTGTAGGTCTTATCACCTGTTCTACAGTTTTAACAGAATGTTCTTTTTCATACACGCCGGGAGTTGCACTTACAAATATCGCCTGATTAATTTTACCTTCAAATTCTTCAAAATTAAGAGGTCTGTTGTCGTATGCGCAAGGCAGTCTGAAGCCGTATTCAACTAAAGAGGTCTTTCTTGCTCTGTCCCCGTTATACATCCCCCGCACCTGAGGCAAGGTAACATGTGATTCATCAACAACAAGCAGAAAATCGTCAGGGAAATAGTCCATTAAAGTATAAGGAGCAGTTCCGGGTTCTCGTCCGCTTATTATTCTTGAATAGTTTTCTATGCCCTGGCAAAAACCGATTTCCGAAAGCATCTCAATATCGTAATTAGTCCTTTGTGCAATTCTTTGTGCTTCTAAAAGTTTGCCGTTGTCGTTGAAGAATTTTACCCTTTCGTCTAATTCTTTTTGTATCTGTCCTATTGCCTTTTTCATTTTCCCTGAAGTTGTTGCATAGTGAGAATTAGGATATATCGCAATGTGTTTTCTATCGCCCAAAACTTCACCTGTCAAGACATTAATCTCTGTAATTCTGTCTATTTCATCGCCAAAAAATTCAACTCTAACCGCATTTTCCGACTGCGATGACGGAAATATTTCCAGAACATCACCTCTGACACGAAACTTTCCCCTTATAAAATTAATGTCATTTCTCTCATACTGCATATCTACAAGTTTTGACAGTATGTCGCTCATTGGCTTAACCATACCAGGACGCAGAGAAATTACTAAATCAGTGTAGTCTTCGGGGTCTCCTAAACCGTATATACAACTTACGCTTGCAACTATTATAACATCTCGTCTTTCAAACAATGCCATTGTAGCGGAATGACGCAGTTTGTCAATTTCGTCGTTAATTTGCGAGTCTTTCTCAATAAATGTATCTGTAACTGGAATGTATGCTTCCGGCTGATAATAATCGTAATATGAAACAAAGTATTCTACAGCATTGTTGGGGAAGAACTCTTTAAATTCGCCGTATAACTGGGCTGCAAGAGTTTTATTGTGCGCCAAAACAAGAGTAGGCTTTTGAACCTGCTCTATTACTTTTGCTATTGTATATGTCTTACCCGAACCCGTTACACCCAAAAGCGTCTGAAATCTGTTGTTATTAATAACGCTGTCAGAAAGTTCTTTTATTGCTTTGGGCTGGTCTCCGGTAGGCTCAAATTTTGAGACTACAGAAAACTTCATTAATACCACTTCCCATCTTTTTATCATACCACTATATATAATTTATGTCAATAAAAAACTACCCTTATCAGTATTGCTGATAAGGGTAGTTTTTTATGCAATTATAAGCTTCATTCCAGGGGTTATTTCTCCTGATAAATTGTTGTCAACAATTATCTTGTCTGCGGTTGTTCTGTATTTTTTTGCAATTTCCCATAAAGTATCATCTTTTCCCACAAAATAAATTTTAATGAAACAGTTGTTTGTATTTGAAACCGACTGTTCTTCAACGGTTATGTCAGAAATGTAATTGATATTGTGTTTAGAAATAATTTTTGTATCTATGGTTGCTATAATGCGAAATTCAAGTTGAGCAGGACCTGCAATGTTGTAACTGACACTGTCAACTGTTACAAACACATCACAAAGCATTTTCTCATTTATTCCCTCGCACTCAATGTACTGTGTAAATTTATGTTTGTGAGTATAACAGTTAATAGGACTCTCGCCGTCGTCTGCCATATATAATACATCTACTTCCATAATCCCGCCGACGCACACTTTGTTTCCCTCGATTATTGTGTCGGCAATATTGGGTTTTGCACATATTCTGAATACCTGACAAATATCTTTCGGCAAGTCTATTGTGTCTTTTAATGTTACCTGTGTTTTGTTGCATGTTACAAGTTTGTCAATTAAATCATTCTTACATTCCGTTGTAACTATGCAATCTGTACTATATGCATCTTCTATTATTTCAAGTTCAGACTCACAGTAAATTTTAATACACGCAGACGCCACCGCCTCCAAATTAATTCTTCTGTTATCACCATCGCTGTCGCAGGCAGGTTCTGTATATAGTTGCTCACATTTCATTCTTACATTAGTGATATAACCCTCTTTTGCACCAATTGTATCCAGTATTTCAGAAAAGGGTATTTCGTATTCAACATAATGTATTCGTGTGTGGTCGTTCGAGTCAAGATAAATTACAGATAAAAAGGCATTACCGTCAACAACAATCCTGTCATTTAAAACTTTGACCTCGTCGGTGTTAAGTCTCATCTCCGACTTAAGTATGGTGTCAATGTCAGGCTTTCCCGCAGGAAGTTCCAGACACTCTTTGATGGTAAATTGCTGAGTACCTTTATACGCCCTGTTAAAAGGCATTATGTTTTTTCGTAGCGTTTGTACATTGTTGTCCCCAAATACCCCTACACACAAATCCCTGTTAATGCAATTTGTGGCATTGACATCAATTGCAATCAGCATTTTTACATTTAATTTTCTGCTGTTTGTAACAAAGTAATCTATATTTTGCAAATCCGCTTCGACTTCAGCGTCCATATTTTCCAAAACACCTTTTGCATCAATAACATGAGAAAAAGACTGCACATTGTTAATAGAGCATACCGTGTTGTGCTCGCTTATGTATAATATAGAAATGTCGCATTTGCCATCAACAGATACCCTGTCATAAGCACAATGCTTGTTCTGTATTACCACATTTGCGGAAACCTGCAGAATTTTTGCTATATCGGGTTTTGTGTCAGGAACTATAATATCACCCTCGCAATATGCCTGTGAAAACGCAATTATGGACTGTTCGCCCACACATGCTTCCTGCTTGTTTAACTCTAACATACTTTATACCTCCGTATATATTTCTGATAATATTTATTATAAAAGTATTCCAATTATGCATAATTTATGATAAAATGATAAAAAACTTGTGAGGTAAGAATATGATAGTTAAAGCACCGGCAAAAATTAATATATGTCTGGATATCGTCGGTAAAAGGCAAGACGGATACCACCTGCTGCATACTGTTATGCACGAAATTCCCGTGTATGACATTGTAACTGTAGAAAAAAGTGACGAAATTACAGTTAAATGTATGGGAATGGATAACGAACAAAACATAGCATATAAAGCCGCTAAAGCGTTTTTTGATTATACCGATATTCCGGGCGGTGCAAAAATTGAAATTGAAAAACATATTCCAAAAGAAGCAGGGCTTGGGGGCGGAAGTTCCGATGCCGCCTCAGTCATAAAAGCCCTTAATGATATTTATAAAACCAACTTAAGTGATAAACAAATGTGCGAAATAGCAGTAACGGTAGGTGCAGATGTTCCCTTTTTTATAATAGGCGGATGTTGCGAGGCAAAAGGGATAGGCGAAATACTTACTCCCGTAAAGCCGTTGCCAAAATGCTACACGGTACTTGTAAAACCAAAGTTTTCAGTAAGTACAAAAGAAGCATTTAGAATAATAGACAGTTGTACTCCGAAGCCCCATACGGACACCTGTGAAATAGTAAATGCGCTTAATAAGGGCGACCTCCATTTTATTGCCGAAAATATGTTTAATGTAATGGAAACAAGTGAAGAAATTATTAAAATAAAAGAACAGATTTTAAGTTACGGTGCTTTGGGTGCAGTAATGTCAGGAAGTGGCTCTTCTGTGTTTGCGTTGTTTGATAATCCGGAACTTGCAAAGAACTGCAAAAATAATTTAGAGAAAAATATGGAATTTGCGGAACTTTTTTGATAAATGATAAGTCTAAACCTTAAAAGGAGTTGATTTTTGTGAAAAAGATAATTTGTATATTGCTTACACTAATAATGCTTATTCCTACTGTAACTTTCGGTGCAGATACAAGCAATTACGAGGAAATACTGTCACTTGTAAAACAGCGTTTTTCAATAGACAACAGTTATGAAGTTTTTGAAAGTTCTACACAGGAAAGATACGGTCAGACCATTTACAGTTTTTACTGGTCAACTAAAGGGGACAACCCAAAAACTCTGTCTGTAGATTGTGACCAAAACGGAATTGTAAGAAACTATCACAGTTACATAAGAAATAACGAGGATAACTTCGGGATTAAAAAATACACTCCCGAGCAGTATCAGAAAGCCTCACAAGACCTTGCCGATTTCGTAAACCCATCCTTAAAAGGAAAAATTACTGTAAATGAAATTGACACAATCGATTTGTACGGCAACAATGTTTTTGCAAGTTTGTCCTATGTTGAAAACGGTGTTAAAGTAAGAGAGTTTTCAGGAAGTCTTTCTCTTGATGCCAACAACTTGTCTTTGATAAATTATAATTTCAGTATTTATAAAGACCTTAAATATCCTACATCTTTTATAGATTTGGAAACTGCAAAACAGGCATATAAAGACCTTTTCGGTATGGAACTTGTTTATGAAATCAGTTATAAAGATGACGTTAAAACTCCTGTAGCAAAATATGTTTTAGGAAATAACAGTAATCAGTACATTAATGCTGTTGACGGAAAACTATATACATATTCTCCAAGTTACATCTATAATTCATTTTCAGGTTCGGCAGACAGTGAAAACCTGAAATCCGAATTCAGCGAAGCGGAAATGAAAGAAATAACAAATATAAACGGTCTTCTTTCCAAAGAGCAAATTGAAAAAAGTGTAAAAGAAATAAAAATATTAAACATCCCAAAAGATGCAACCACATATTACTCTAACCTTGTTAAAGTACAAGGCAGATATGTGTATAACTTGGGTTACGAAAAATATAACATCACCGTTGATGGAAAAACAGGTGCAGTTATTTCTTTTAACAACTACTCAGGCGAGGGCAATTATAAAGACACTCCCGAAAACTATGCAAAACTGCTTGCAGGAAAACTTTTCGAAGAATATAAAGTTGCAGAATCAGAAAATACGTTAAGACTCCAGAGATATGTAAACGACGTAAAAGTCCTGGGCGATACAATAACAGTTTCAGTAGATAAAGAAACAGGAATTCTTACAAACTACAATATAGCATATACAGATGCACAGTTCCCCTCTGTGGAAAATGTAATAACCAAAGACGAAGCATTAAAAATCGTGTTTGAAAATGTGAACTATGACAAAATATATATTGCAGAAATAAGCCGTGATGCTATTTTCGAAAATGCCGTTATGGTGTATAGTTTTGAAAACGAAAGTTTCTATGTAAACCCATACGACGGCGAGTTTGTCAATAATTTCATTGCAAAAAAAGAAATAAAATATAATGATATTGATAATCACTACGCAAAAAATCAGATAGAAACATTGGCGCAGTACGGAATAGGTTTTGAAACAGACAGTTTTAACCCCGATAACTTTATAACCCAAAAAGATTTCATAACTCTTTTAGTTAGTGCTTTCGGCGGCGGACAAAATGAAATTTACGAAAGAACTTTTGTAAGTGCAAAAAACTATAATATAATAAAAGACAGCGAAAGAAACGACGATGCTTTCGTTACCAGAACTGATGCCCTTGTATTTTTAGCAAGAGCAAACGGCAGCGATAAATATGCACAAATGGAAAACATCTGGAAATGTCCTTTTAAAGACGTTACCGAAAACGTAGGCTATGTATGTATTATGTACGGAATGGGTATAATTAACGGTGACGAAAAAGGTAATTTTAATCCCGAACAAAATATCACAAAAGCAGATAGTGCTATAATAATATGTAATTCCCTGAAAAAATAGTAATATATGTAAAGCAAGAGATTTTGTTTGACAAAATCTCTTGCTTAATGTAATATATAATTGTATGGGGGTGCAATGGCTTCGACGGGGATATATAAACAAAATAAGCGAGTAGTGGCGGGAGTCCACTTAAAAAGCCCAATTTTAAATTTAAACGCTAACGATAATTTAGCATACGCTGCCTAATTATGGCAGCCGTCCTTACTTCGAGAACTGCATAGAAGATTAAGGGCGTCATTTTGCAGTGAACACGAGTGGGTAATGCCTTAATTCCCACCGGGTATTAATAGGCTACCAATCATAAAGGATTGCGTATGATGCTTTATGAAAGGGAATGTTAATCATACGATACACTCGTAGAAAGTTTTGCGGAGTATTTTCGGACTGGGGTTCAATTCCCCACACTTCCACCAAAAACACACTTTCTGCCTTTAGGTCGAGAGTGTGTTTTTTGTTAAGAGGGAATTAAACCCTAAGAGGGTTTTTGCGTAAATAGGCGCTCAGCGACTGTTTTCCCACATTTTCACCTAAAATCGACACGATTTTATTAATCTTGTCGATTTTACTTACTACCTATTCACTTTTCCTTTATAAACCTTATTGTTCATAAAACTCTGTGCTGATTGCCTTTCCGTTCTCGTAAAGCATATCAAAAACCTTGTTGAATGACTCAGGAGCGATTTTCCCACTTTCCTTGTACTTATTCCACAGTTGATTAAATACCTGCTTTAAATCATTGTTTTTTAGCACTTTCGGTATGTTCATTAACTCTTCAACATCGTTAACAAACATCATTCTCGCTCTCCGCAGGTAATTGTTAACCTTTGAATTGCTGTCAATAACATTACTCTGCTGCTCTGATGCAGCACTTGTGTCCCTTGTCCCGGTCATTCTGGAATGTTTTGTAGGAGCAGAATTTTCCTCCTTGACATCATCGTCTGGATGTGATAAAGTATGATTAATGTCAGCTTTTGTATGCCCTGCCTCAGTACCAACGTTGGTGCTTGCAGGGAAATTGCTGGCATTATCTTTTTGCCAAATACGATGTACATAAAATTTGTTTTTTTGCGGCGACTTCTTTATATCTAATCTAATTGTTACTTCGTTTCCCCCAACTTCAACTGTATGTTCAATATAAGCAAATTTTTTATTATTGCCATCACCGTATTGATTTGGCACATTATCTTCGACAACAACCCCATCCCGAATAATTTCTGGCAGTCTTCGTATAGTTGCAAGTTTAATTATTTTTTTGTTTGTACCGATGCACGCATAATTTTTAAAATTAAACGTTTCATCAATTCCACTTTTATTGGTCTCTATTACCATGCCCGAAGATTTATTGACATCAATTCTTCTTCTGTTTTCTTCATCAGTAAAAAATTTTTCATCCAAAAGTGTCTGTAAAACTCGTTTTTGTACATGTATGTAATCTCCAAGTTTGTCAATTCCAAAACTGTCTTTAACAACATCATTAAACCCTTTCTCACTCTCACCTGCATCCTCACCCATAAGTTCCGCCCTGGTATCGTTAAGCATTCTGCCCAGGTCGTCGTTGTATGTTTCAGTGCCTTGTGTATCATTTTCCCGATCCTGCATATAATTATTATTGACACTTCTAACATCTTGTGATATATTATCGTTAGAAGCAGGCGATGAGTCAAGGGGCGTTTCGGACGTAAGCTGAGGACTGTTATCAGTATTCGGCACTTGGCTACCAACGCCTGCTTTTTCTATTCTTGCCGATGTTATCCATAGTGTTTTTTTCTTGCTATCTGGGACAACTTGATTTATAGTGTATGTTCCGTCTATTCGTGTTTCTGTAACGAACACCCGAGCCGTTTTATTATTTCTGTCGTTATATTTAGAATCATAAACCTTATTACCATTTTCATCAACCGCCCATTTGATGTTATCAATGTTATTTATAGCATATCCGATTCTTGCGGTATCTTTCGGGTCACTTAAAGATTGGTCGTGTTTACCAGTTATGCCGTGTCTGTTTTCGATGTGTACCAATCTATCCCGCTCGATTTTACAGGCATATCCGCTAACATCAAATCCCACAAAATTACTAATTGCATTTATAGTTTTTTTCTCAAGTTTTGTTACATTTATAACTTCGGGTATGTTTTCGGTGTTACCAGTTCTTATACCTATAATGGCATCTTCTATTTCAGGATTAACCGAATTAATATATTCTTTACTAACCTTTTCCTCATCATAAAGATGCTTATAATCCGTTTCGGGTGCTTGTGTTTCAGTTTGAGCATATTCTAAAACACCGTCAGTTGGTGTAGTTTTACCAATTGCTACTTTTTCTTCCGCCGCACTCAAATTTTTGGATTGTGTAGTTGATAGATTCATTTTGTCATATTCTTCTTTAGAAACAAACTTACCACCATCTTCTAAAAAGTAATACGAATCGCCCTCAAAATGCCCCACTGGAATTTGTTCTATCAGGTTTTCTCCTACCAACATTATTCCAAGTTCGTTATCTACCGAAGCTTCGGCTACGATTTGCCCATATTCGTCTATGAGCAAATCACCATCTTTAACTTTTTCAAGAGTGTCTCGATGTTGCTCGTATTTCGCTTTGACATATTCTTGTCGTTCCGGCGACATTAAATCAAAGGTTCGTTTTTGGCGTTCAATCGCTTTCTCTTTACGTTTCCTGCGTTGAACTGCCTTTTCAGTCTCATCAGTATTATCCAATGACATAACCTGTTTACTGTTCCCAACATCAGACATCTCGGTTGATATAACCTTATTGTCAGTCTGCGCAGGTGTCACCTGCTTCGAAGACGGCTCCGTTGACGGTACAACCGCATTTTTTACAATTTTTGAGACTTCTTTTTCAGTATCAGTCATCCTGTTTTGGCAAATAAAAAAACAGTCGCATAGACTGTTTTTTTATTTACCTTTCTGACAAATTTACATATTGTTTGGTTTCTTTTACATTAATATATGCAGGACGAATAATTTTTCCGTTGTTTTGAATTTCCTCAATTCT